>CANQPY010000003.1 GCA_947625835.1 uncultured Clostridia bacterium
AACTACTTTTTATTTTACATTTTCTTTTCATTTTTATTACATATCTTTATTTGATTTGGCTGTGAATTGTAACATTTAAAAAAAATATTGTAAAATATTTCCAGAAAACTATTGACTTTTTATAAAAAAGGTAGTATTATATAAAACAATAATTTAAAAATTTATATCTAAAAGTTTAATTCAAAAAAATTTCCAAAAATGAAAAATAACATAAAAAAAAGAGAAAAAGGAAGAAAAAACAATTATCTAGTTGATTTTACCTAATAATCAAAATTGACTTTGAAAGAAACAAATATTATACTAAAAGGAGAAAGATATATATGATAATATTTACAATAGAAGATTATAAAAAATATACAAAAATGCTTCCAAAAACACTTGAACTAATGGAAGAAAGCGAAAATTATGAATTGGAAACAATACATCAATATCATGATAAAATTTTTAAGGACATATTAGACAATAAAAAAGAATTTATTAATTTTATGAAACAATACATAGGATTTCCAGAAGAAAATGTTTTAACAGAAGAAAACATAGAAAAATACAATAGAAAATTTGTTACATCTAAATTTCAAACTAGAGAATCAGACATAATATATAAAATAAAAAACAAAAATGTATTTATTTTAATAGAACATCAAAGTACAATTGACTATAAAATGCCAGAAAGAATAGTAGAATATTGTTTAGAATTAATAAGAAGTGTAATATACAAAAATAAAGAAGTATATCCGTTAATATGTCCAATAGTTTTATATACCGGAAATAGAAAATGGGATGCACCACTTACAATTAGTGAAAACCAAGAAACATATAATGGACTTAAGCAATTAAAATATCCAAAATATAATTTAATAGATATTAATAACTATACAAAGCAAGAATTATTAGAGCAAAATAGTGGCATATCAAAGATAATGTTATTTGAAAAACTAAAAACTAAAAAAGAGATAGAAGAAATTATAAAAGAATTATTAAAAAAGAAAATAACAGAAGAAGAAAGAAAAACAATAAACCAAATATTTAAATATTCTAATTTAATAAAGAAACTGTTAAATCAAGAAGAATTAGAAAAATATAAAAAAATATTAGAGGGAGGAGAAAAAGAAACGATGGAAAATTTTGAAAAATTTATAGTAGAACTTTTAGAAAACAAAATAAGAGAAGTTAGAAGAATAAGAAAAGAAAGAGAAAAAGGAGTCAAAGAAGGAATTTTAATAACAACTAAAAAAATGCTTGAAAAAAATATGAAATTAGAAGATATTCAAGAAATAACAGGACTATCTCAAAAAGAACTAGAAAACTTAGTTAAAAATTCGAATTAATAAAATAATTAGGTAAAAAGAGTGTCAAGCACTCTTTTTGCATATAACAGGTTGAGTTCTAGTGCATAATATGATAAAATAACAAACAAGAAGGAGGAAGCCAAAAATTTATTTTTAAGTACTTGGCAAAAACAAAAATGGATAAAAAAACCAATAAAGAAAACAAACTATATTGGAGAAAGCTAGACAACTCAGCAAAAATATTTCCAATATCAAATGGAAAAAAATACAGCACAGTATTTCGCTTGTCAGTTGTATTAAAAGAAAAAGTAGATCCACAAATCTTGCAAAAAGCACTAGAAATAACCTTAGATAAATACAAATCTTTTAAAGTAAGGATGAAAGCAGGATTTTTTTGGTATTATTTTGAAGACAACAACAAAACTCCAATAGTAGAAGAAGAAAAAGACTATCCTTGCAAACATATAGATAGTAAGCAAAACCAAAACTACTTGTTAAAAGTAACATATTTTGAAAATAAAATAAACATAGACATATTTCATTCATTAACAGATGGAAATAGTGGAGCAACATTTTTTAAAGAAATGATTTACACATATTTAGAATTGTTGCACCCAGAAATTTTAGATGAAGAACAAAGAACATCAAGAAAAATAGAATATAACACAGAAGACAGCTACATAAAAAACTATGATAAAAAAGCAAAATCAAATGCATCAGGAAAAAAAGCCTATATAATAAAGGGGAGAAAACTAAAACTTGGTGCAGTAAGTGCAACTCATTTTATAATGGATTTAGATGAGTTAAAAAAAGAGACGCAAAAACAACAAGCAACAATAACACAATATTTAACTGCAGTTTTAATTTATTCAATATATGAAGAAAATTACTTAAAAGCAAAAGGAAAAAAGCCAGTAAAAGTGTGTATACCAGTCAACTTAAAAAAATACATACCATCAAAAACAATGTCTAACTTTTTTTCATACTTAACAGTAGAGGCAGAGCTAAAAAAAGATAAATTAGACACATTTGAAAAAATATTAGACTTTGTAAAAAAAGACTTCAAACAAAAATTAACAGAAGAAGAAATAAGAAAAACAATGTCTACAAATGTAAAAATCGGAAATAACTTATGGATAAAAATGATACCATTATTTATAAAAAAGCCATTAGTAAGAATAGGCTATACAGAAATTAGAAAATACACAACAACAACATTTTCCAACATAGGAAGAATTGGTATGATAGGAAAATATCAAGACTATATAGACTATTTCCTTATGCTAATTGCACCAGAACAAGTAGAAAAAATAAAATGTTCAAGTTGCAGTTTTGAAAACAAAATTGTATTTACTTTTACATCTATTTTGCAAAACAACAAAATAGAAAGAAAATTTTATGAATTTCTAAAAGACAAAGGAATTCAAATAAAAATAGAAAGCAATGGTGTTTTAGATGATATATCCTAAAAAAATAAAAGCAAAAAAAACAGATAAAATAATAAGAATATTAGTATTAGCGTCATTTCGGAATTTCTATTTTATTATTAGCCATAAATAAAATTACTACACCTACAATTCCATGGGCAGCTCTAACAAATGCAGGAATTATATATGTGTGGATAATAGTAATTTATTCGATAAAGAAAAATGTAAATATCGCAGGTTATGTCTTATTGCAAACTTTTGCAATATCACTTTTAACTGTTTATATAGATTACAAAATTGGCTGGAGAGCATGGTCAATAAATATAGCAATTCCAATTATGATTATGATAGCAAATATAACAATGTTAGTTCTTACTATCATAAGCCATAAAAAATACATAAAATATGCTATATATCAACTTATTATTGTAATTTTTAGTATGTTACCAGTTATTTTAATTAGTAAACACTTAATAGAACACAAAATTTTAAGTATGATAGCAAGTGGAATTTGTTTTATAAATTTTATATTATGCTTGGCGTTATGTACTAAAGATATCAAAGAAACGATAATTCGAAAATTCCATGTTTAAAGATATATGAGGAGAAAATCATGTCTAATCTAGTGGAAAAAAGTTTAGTAGTAAGAAAAGAAAATTTATATGATAAAATAAGAAAAAGTCTTTTAGCCTTTTTTTATGCAAAAGACTATAAAATGATGGAAAGATTAGACCAACTAATTACACCTAAAAGACCAACAAAAAAAATAGTAATACCAAAAGAAATGGGGAAAATAAATGAAAAACATAAAAGATTATAATTTGGAAGAACTAAAAATAGAATTAAAAAATTTGGGAGAAAAGCCATTTCGTGCAGAGCAAATCTTTCAATGGCTATATAAAGAAAAAGTAGAAAGCTTTGAAGAAATGACAAATCTCTCTTTAGATTTAAGAGAAAAATTAAAGCAAAATTATCAAATATGCAATTTCAATATTTTAAAAAAGCAAGAATCTAAAGATGGAACAATAAAATATTTATTTGATGTATTAGATAAAAATGCAATAGAAACAGTTCTTATGAAATACCATCATGGAAATACTATATGTGTATCATCTCAAATTGGGTGTAAAATGGGATGTAAATTTTGTGCATCAACTGGAATAAATTTTATTAGAAATTTAAGTTCAGGAGAAATAATAGAGCAAATTATAAAAGTAGAGCAAGACACAGGAAAAAAAATTTCAAATGTGGTATTTATGGGAATAGGAGAACCATTAGACAATTACGACCAAGTTGTTAAAGCAATTAGGATGATAAACAATCCAAAAGGCTTAAATATTGGAGCACGTCATATTAGTGTTTCAACAAGTGGCTTAGTTCCTAAAATTTACAAGCTTGCAGAAGAAAACATACAATGTACTTTATCAATTTCATTACATGCTACAAATAATAAAAAAAGAAGTAGTATGATGCCTGTGAACGATACATATCCAATAGAAGAACTTATGCAAGCATGCAAAGATTATATTGCAAAAACAAACAGAAGAATTTCTTTTGAATATGCCTTAGCAAAAGATAATAATGATAATATAGAAGATGCAAAAGAACTTATAAAACTATTAAAAGGGATGCTTTGCCATGTTAACTTAATTCCGATTAACAAAATAGAAAATGGAAAATACACCAAAAGTTCAAATGAAAACATAATGAAATTTCGAGATTATTTAAATGACCATGGAATTGTAGCAACTATTCGTAGAGAACTTGGTTCTGATATTGATGCTGCTTGCCGGTCAGTTAAGAAGAAAAAACTTATAACAAATTAAATATAGACATTTAATTATAAATGTAGTAAAATAGACAAGATAGAAGGAGCAAAAATATGCTATTAAAAGAAATATTTCCATTATCAAATAAAATGAAAGTCTATGCATTTGTTGGACCATCAGGGACAGGAAAAAGTTATAGAGCACAAATGGTAGCAGGTGAAAAAGATACACATTTTATTATAGATGATGGGCTATTAATAAAAGATAATGAAGTAATAGCTGGAGAATCAGCCAAAAAAGCACCAACAAAAGTTGCTACTGTTAAACATGCCCTTTTTTATGAAGAAAGCGAAAAAGAAGAAATTATTAAAGCATTAAGAAAGTATAGACCACAAAGCATATTAATTTTGGGAACTTCTGATGGTATGGTTAAAAAAATCGCAGAAAATTTAGGCTTACCAGAAATAGAAGAAACAATATACATTACAGATGTGGCAACAGAGCAAGAAATGGAAACAGCACGAAAAATAAGAGTAACAGAAGGAAAACATGTAATACCTGTTCCAACCTTCGAAATAAAAAAAGATTTTTCAGGATATTTATTAGATCCACTTCAAATATTTAAATCAAAAGGAAAAGGGCAAAAACCGTACATATCAGAAAAATCAATAATAAGACCAACATTTAGTTATATGGGAAGATTTACAATATCAGATTTAGTATTTAGGCAAATTGTAGAATATTTAGCTTCTCAAACACCGGGAATTTATAAAATACTAAAAACTAGAGTAGAAAATTATGGAGAAGGTGCAAAAATATATATGGAAGTAACTATAGTCTATGGCTATAATGTAGTAGAAGGGTTAAAAGAGTTCAAAGAAAAAGCTAAAAAAGAAATTGAAAAATTAACTGCTATGAATGTTGTAGAATTAGACGTAGTAGCAAAAAATATATATGTACCAGAAAAGGATGAATAAAATAAATGGAAGCAACAAAACAAGAACAAGAAGAATTATTAAAATGGTTATTTGGAAATAACATTAATATAACTCAAGAAGAAGATATAACTTTGGCACCATATTATGAGGATATAAATATCTACTATACAGATGAAATTTATAATTTATTTACAACAAAGGCCTTAAAAAGAGAAGGAAAAATTATGCAACTAGGTTGTGAATTTTTACAATTGGAAAATGCTTATCATACTAGATTAGAGCATTCTAAAGGCAGTTATAGAAATATTATACAATTTTTGAGTATACAATATAGAAAACCAAAATGGAGAGAATATATTGAAAAAAATCACCTAAAAGGATATTTAGTAGAAAAAATAAAATTTATGTGCATACATGACATTGGTCATTCAATGTTTTCTCATTCAATAGAAAAATTAGTAGGGGATAAAAACTGTACACATGAAGACATTGGCAATAAAATTATTCAAGAAAATGAAGAAGTAAAACAAGCTTTAAATAAAATACAGGCAAATGAGCAAAATAGCAATATAGAAGGAGACGGCTCACTAGAATATTTATGTGAAGGAAACATTGACTTTGACAGAATGGACTTTTTAATAAGGGACAAAATTTATACTGGAAAAAAATATGAAGGCGATTTAATAACAAAATTGCATGAGTTATGCGATTTAGAATATATACCACAAAAGGGTTCATATGGATATGTATATAGACCAGAAGCATTAAAATACATAGAAAATTTTCTACAATCTAGAATAGATATGTATAAAAGTGAATATGCATCAAGAATAAGAAAAACAACAGATAGTTTTATGTGCTATTTAGTTCAAGAAATTAAAAATGGAAGTATAAAATCAACTTCAAATATTCAAAAATTTTTAAACAATATTATAGGAAAACCATTAGAAGAAATAGATGTAGAAATGTTTTTAAAAACAAATGACATAGTATTTTTAAATGAATTAATGAGTGATTTAAAAGAAGCAGAGCAAAGTGAATTACTACGATATGTTACTTGCAATAAACAAGCATTACTACAAGTTGCAATAAGCTTATTAAATCCTCAAAATTTAAAATATAGTGAATATAGCCAAGAAGATAAAGAATTTTTAAAAAATTTAAAAGATTTTATAAAAAATCCAAAAAACAATAGTACACAAAACTTAGACGATATAATTATAAATGTTGAATTAGATGAAGACAAAAATGAAGAAATACAAGAAGAAGTTAGCAAAATAATAGATGGAAAAGATGCTACAGGAATAAATAATTATAAAAAAGAATATAAAAAATATAATAAAAATCAGCCAATATATATAAAAGATACAAATGGCAAAATCTATACATTAGACCAATATCCAATGTTAAAATTAGATTTATCAACTGAATATAAATATGGATATGAAGTTATAATATATAAATTGAAAAAACAAGGAATTTCTTTAGAAAAAGCAGAAAAAATTAAACAGATAATCAAAAAATATCAAGAACAAGAAAAACAATCACAAGAAGAAAAAGTAGAACCTAACAGAATGAGTATGTTTCAAACTCAAACTGGAGAAATAGATTATGAAGAAAAAATTGAAGAATTTTTTCCAGAGAAGTAAAAAGGAAGGAAGAAGATAAAATGTCATTTATTGTTGCAATTGATGGACCAGCAGGTTCAGGAAAAGGAACTATTACAAAATTAGTCGGCGAAAAACTAGGTTTAGTAAATATCGACACAGGTGCAACGTTTAGATGTGTTGCATTAAATATGTTAGAAGAAAATATCAAATTAGAAGATGAAGAAAAAATAGAAAAAATGTTAAAAAACATCAAAATTGATATGACACCAAAGCGGTGAAGTTTTTTTAAATGGCAAAGATGTAACAAAAAAAATAAGAGAAAATGAAGTAAATAACTTTGTTTCTCCAGTATCTACAATAAAAATAGTGCGTGATAAATTATTAGAAATACAAAGAAAGATTGCAGAAGGAAAAAATGTTATTATGGAAGGTAGAGACATTGGAACAGTTGTATTTCCAAATGCTAATGTAAAAATTTATTTAGATGCTTCTGCAGAAGAAAGAGCAAAAAGAAGAGTAAAACAAAATGAAGAAAAGGGAATTAAAACTTCTTATGAAGAAGTTTTACAAAACATTATCGACAGAGATAAACGAGACTCAAGCAGAGAAATTGCACCATTAAGGCAAGCAGAAGATGCTATATATGTAGACACAACAAATCTTACAATTGAAGAAGTTGTAGAAAAAATAGTAAAAATTATAGAAAAAAATAAAATGTCAACATAATAAAATAATTGATAAATTTTTATAAAAGAAGGTAAAAAAATTGGAAAAAATAAAAAATGGGTTTAAAAGTATGATTAAGTGGATAGTTAGAGGTGCTATGTATTTATGGTTTAAAATTTATTATAGAGCAGAAATTATAGGGTTAGAAAATATACCAAAAGACGAACCACTTATTTTTTGTGGAAACCATAGGACTTATTTAGACCCACCTTTAATGGTGTGTACTGCTAAAAGGCATATGAGATTTCTAGCAAAAGATGAACTTGCCAAAAATCCATTTCTAAATTTTTTAGGTTGGGCTTTTGGTGCAATACATGTAAAACGAGATGAAAAAGATATAACAGCTATTAAAGAATCTTTAAAGGCTTTAAAAGATGGGGAATGTATTGCTTTATTCCCAGAAGGAACAAGAAATGGCATAGAAAAAGGAGAAAAGTTAAAAGATGGAGTAGCATTTTTTGCAGTAAGAAGCGGTGCAAAAGTTTTGCCTTGTGGAATTAAAGGTGGTACAAAAGAAAATAAAAAAGTTGTAATAAAGTATGGAAAACCATTAGACTATAGTCAATATAAAGGAACAAAAGATAAAGAAATTTTGGAAAAAATAACACGGAGAAATTATGGAAAATATTATGGAATTAGCAAAATAAAACAAAAATCAATTATATATAAAAAAGTTCAATATATTTTTATTAATAACAAATCGGGGGGACCAGCAAATTACAGACTGTTAAAAAGCTTTTATAATATTTTTTATAACTTTGTGTGTCGCAACTTACAAAATAAAAAAAATGTAAGTTGCTCCAATCGCACTCCGCTTTGCTTCGTTTGGTCGCTTACGCAGTTATAAAAAATATTATAAAAGCTTTTTTATTATAGTCTGTTATGTAGCTGGGAGTTATTAATAAAAATATATTGAACTTTTTGTAGTAGTAAGTTAAATCAAAATATTAGAGAGTAAACATAAAATATGTTTGACAAAAAAACGAAATAGTAGTATAATTTAATAGTTAATTTATATAGACGTTTTTCAAAAATAAAATTGAAAAGCGTCTTAACTTATGAAAACAAAAAGAAAAGGAAGTAATAAAAAATGAACAACAAAAAAATAAGAAATATTGCAATAATAGCACACGTAGACCATGGAAAAACAACATTAGTAGATGCCATGTTAAAACAAAGTCATATTTTTAGAGAAAATGAACAAGTAAGAGAAAGAGTAATGGACTCAAACGAGTTAGAGCAAGAAAGAGGAATTACAATTTTATCTAAAAACACATCTGTAATGTACAATGATATAAAAATAAACATTGTAGATACTCCAGGTCATGCTGATTTTGGAGGAGAAGTTGAAAGAGTATTAAAAACAGTTGATGGAGTTTTATTATTAGTAGATGCTTTTGAAGGAGCAATGCCTCAAACAAGGGAAGTTTTAAAAAAATCTTTAGCATTAGGATTAAAGCCAATTGTAGTAATAAATAAAATTGATAGACCAGGAGCAAATCCACAAAAAGTAGTAGATCAAGTAATAGAACTATTTATTGAATTAGATGCAACAGATGAACAATTAGACTTTCCAGTAATTTATGCATCAGCAAAAAGTGGAATTGCAAAAAAAGAATTAAATGATGAATCACAAGACCTAAACTGCTTATTTGAAACAATAGTAAACACTATCCAAGCACCACAATGTGATGAAGAAGGACCTGCTCAAATGTTAGTATCTAACATTGATTATGACGATTATGTTGGAAGAATTGCAGTAGGTAGAGTAGAAAGAGGAACAATAAAAAATGGTATGCCAGTTTCAATTTGTGGGAAGGAAGAAAAAATCACACAAGGAAGAATTACTAAAGTATACACCCATGTAGGTCTAGACAAAGTAGAAGTAGAAGAAGGAAAAGCAGGGGATATTATTGAAATTGCAGGAATTCCAGACATCAATATTGGAGATACAATTTGTGATTTCAATCATCCTGAAAAGATACCATTTGTAGATATAGATGAGCCAACAGTTTCTATGACATTTAGCGTAAATAATGGACCTTTAGCCGGAAAAGAAGGACAATTTATTACATCTAGACACATTAGAGATAGATTATTTAAAGAATTAGAAAGAAATGTATCTTTAAGAGTAAAAGAAACAGATTCACCAGATTCTTTTGAAGTTTCAGGTAGAGGAGAATTGCATTTATCTATTTTAATCGAAACAATGAGAAGAGAAGGATTTGAGTTATTAGTATCTAGACCAAAAGTTATCATAAAAGAAATCAATGGAGAAAAATGTGAACCAATAGAGCGCCTAGTAGTAAATGTGCCAGATGATAGTGTGGGAACAGTAATTGAAAAGTTAGGTAGAAGAAAAGCAGAAATGGTAAATATGGAACCTGCAGAAGAAGGTCATACTAAAATTGAATTCAAAATACCAGCAAGAGGCTTAATTGGTTACAGAACAGAATTTTTAACAGACACAAAAGGCGAAGGAACAATGAATCATATATTTGATTGTTATGAGCCATTTAAAGGAGATATTCAAGCAAGAGTAAGAGGAACAATAGTAGCATTTGAAGCAGGAAAATCAATAACTTATGGATTATACAATGCACAAGATAAAGGAGATTTATTTATAGGACCAGGTGTAGAAGTATATGAAGGAATGATAGTTGGTTTAAACTCTAGAGGAGAAGACTTAGCAATAAATGTATGTAAAGAAAAACATTTAACAAACACAAGAGCTTCTGGTTCAGATGATGCACTTCGTTTAGTACCACCAATACAAATGTCTTTAGAAAAAGCAATAGAATTTATTCAAGATGACGAATTAGTAGAAGTAACACCTAAATCAATTCGTTTAAGAAAGAAGATATTAAACACAAAAGAAAGAGAAAGAGCAAGCCGTAACAAATAAACCAACCCATATTTAATAAATAAAAATAAGGGAGAAATGTTAGAATAATGAACAAAGAAGAATTAGAAAAAATAAAGGAAAAGGCATTAGAAGAACACATTCCAATAATCATGGATGATACATTAAAAGTAATGGAAAAATATTTAAAAGAAATAAAGCCAAAAAGAATATTAGAAATAGGCACTGCAGTAGGATATTCAGCAATGTGTTTTACATTATTTTTAGAAGAAGGCGGAAAAATTGATACAATAGAAAGAGAATCTGATAGAGTAAAACAAGCAAGAGAAAACATAAAAAAAGTAGGTGTAGAAGAAAAAATCAACATCTATGAAGGAGATGCATTAGAAATTTTACCAACATTAGAAGAAAAGTATGATGCAGTATTTATAGATGCAGCAAAAGGAAAATATCCATTTTTCTTAGAGCAAGCATTAAGACTAATAAATAAAAATGGAATTATCTTTGCAGATAACATCTTATATAAAGGATATGTAATGAGTGATTATAACAAGCACAAACAACGCACAGCAGTAAGGAACTTAAGAGAATATATAAAAGAAGTAAATGAAAATCCAGATTTAGATACAGAAATTTTAGAAGTTCGGAGATGGCTTAGCAGTAAGCAAAATAAAATAATGTGGAAGTGGGGATGTGGAAGTGGGGACAGGCACTACGTTGACATTTTTGTCAACGTAGTGCCTGTCCCCACTTCCACAAAAATGTCAACGTAGTGCCTGTCCCCAGAACCGCATCCCCAGAACCGCATTATAAACTTAATTCATTGCTTGAACTTTTTGTGTTTCTTGAGTTATTTGAATTTTTATCTATTTTCTTTTTTAATTTTTCAGCATAATTTAAAATATTTTTTCTAGAAATATCTCTTGGCAATTTTGAAGCTATTTTTTCATGTTTTTTTGCCGTTTTAACCATATCTTTTATAGAGTTACTTGCATGTTCATTATAAGAACTTTCTTCTACAAATTCTTTGTCTTCTATTAATCGTTCTAATCTTCTAATTAATATTTCGCGTAAACAAGTATTAGAATCCTTTTTTCTTAGGATTTCTGCAAATTCTCCAATTAATTTTTTATGATGTATTGTAGATGTAGTAGTAGAAGTATGACCAGAACTGCAGACATTCATATATGGAGATAAAGATAGTGCAGTGGAAAGTAAATATTCATTTGTATCCATAGTAGTAATATTAATTTTTTCGCCAGAATCTATTCTTGCTTGTAATTTTTTTTGATCTATATTTCCAGTTCTATCATATAATTCTTCTGGATTATTAGTAGCAGAAAGAATTTGAACTTGTTTTTTCATTTGAATATGAGTCATCATTTCACGACACTTTTCAGAATTAAGATATTTAATTCCCTCTGGTGTAGTAAAAAACTTTTGCTTTTTAGCTTCTGAATCAAATTCAGGTAACTCATAAGAAGAAATAAGAGTATCTGCAGAAGTACTGTCAAGTTTATCTAGATAATATGCAATATCGTGTTCATCATTTGGATCTACTAATTCAAATAAATTTTTTATATTAACAGTTTTTCCATTCATACCACTGTGATAAGCACTTCCTTTTGTTGCAGCATAATAGGCCTTATTTGATTGTGCTTGTAATTCAATTGGACCAAATGGTGATTCAAGGACATAGTAAAGAGATTGAAAAGCATTTGGTTTCTTAGATTCTTTCTCATATTTTGGTGATACTTTTAAAGCATTTTTAATTAAAGGGTCATTTAAAATAATAGGAATAACCTTTCTTAAAATTGCAAAATGATACTTATCATTTGAACGTGAACGATAGTCATCTAAAAGTTCTGATAGTTCTAATTCATCTGCTGAAGTAATGGGAGGAAATTCATCTATTTTTTTAAAATATTCATATTCATAACAAGTATCTTCATAAAGCTTTTTAAAAGTTACTTGTGGCATTCTTTCTTGCGTAAATTCCTTTGGAGTTGCTTCTAATATTTTACCTAATAAATCCTTTCTTAGTCTGTAATATTCTTTACTACTTTTTATTGGAGAATATAAGTAACTTTCAACTTCTTTTATAAATTCGATAGAACTTATATCCTTAGGATTTTCTTTATAAAAAGGAGATAATTTTTGAATCTCTGGGTCATTTAATATTTGTGCAGATTCACCTGTAGCAGGACGAGAATCATTAATATCATCCAAAACAAGCCTAATTCCAGAAATATCTTTTTGAAGTGAAGAAAGATCTAAATCCTCAGTCAAATCTTGTGATTTCATAATAGCTTTTGGAAATTCTTTTTTTATATTTTTCATATAACTAATATCACTTTTAGTTCTAAAAGGAATATAGATATTTAATTGAGGAAACAATCTCTTTGTAGTTAAATAAATAGCAGATGTCAAGTAACATAAAAATTCTCTACTTTCAAAAGAATTACTTTCCTCATATTGATCTAGCAAAGCCATTCCTTCTTTTTGCAAATTTCTTTGTATTTCTTGTACTTTTAAGCTATCTTTAAATTCATTATCTGACATTTAATTTATCCTCCTATTAGTTAAACTTTATGCTATTATAATATAATTATGGAGAAAAAGTCAACACAAAAAGTCAATAACAAGCAATTGACAATATTAAAAAACGCTTATATAATAGAATAATAAAAAGATTAAGGAGCAATAAACATGAAAGAAATTGAATTACTAGCACCAGCAGGATCATTTGAAAAAGCAAAAACAGCATTTTTATATGGAGCAGATGCTATTTATTGTGGCACATCATCTTTATCACTTAGATCAAGAGCTGATATGGAACAAAATGATTTAGAAAAAACAATAAAATATGCACACGAAATAAACAAAAAAGTATATGTAACAATAAATATATTTGCATGGGATGAAAAATATGAAGAAATCATTAGCATGGCGAAAAAATTAGAACAATTAAAGCCAGATGGAATAATTGCAGCAGATGTAGGAGTAATAGAAACATTAAAGCAATATGCACCATCTGTTCCAATTAATATAAGTACCCAAGCAAATGTAATTAGCTTGCAAGATTGCAACTTTTGGTATAAAAATGGAGCAAAAAGAGTAATTATGGCAAGAGAAATGAATAAAGAACAATTAAAATATATTATGGAAAACAAGCCAAAGGACTTAGAAGTAGAAATATTTATACATGGTGCAATTTGTTTTGCATTTTCTGGAAGATGCTTCTTAAGCGACTTTTTATCTTGTAGAAGTGCAAACCTTGGAGACTGTGCACAAAGTTGTAGATGGTCATATAATTTGTATGCAGAAGAAAAAAATAACCTGGGTGAGCTTATGCCAATAGAAACAAGTGAGTATGGGACAAGTATATTTTCTTCTAAAGATTTATGTTTAATTAAAGAATTACCAGAAATAATTGAAATGGGAATAGATAGCCTAAAAATAGAAGGAAGACTAAAAACGGAGTATTACATAGCAAGTGTAATTAATGCATATCGTACTGCAATTGACGATTATAAAAAAGACCCTGAAAATTATGATTATACAAAATACTTAAATGAATTAGAAAAAGTAAAAACAAGAGGATTAACTACATTTTATTTTAATGATAGGAAAAATAAAGACATTCAAGAGTATGGGGGAAGACAATATAATGAAAATTATGAATTTGGGGGGAAAGTATTAGAATATAATAAAGAAAAATCAATAATTGAAATAAAAAACAAATTAAATGTAGGAGATATATTAGAAATTATTATACCATATCAAATTAAACCATATGAATTTAAAATAGAAAATTTATGGGATATTGATACAGATGATAAAATAGATGCTATTAGTCCAGGGGTAAAAGGTCAAAGAGTAAAAATGCAATTACCAATAGAATGTAAAGAAGGTTGGATATTAAGAAGAAAGAAAATTGTAAAAAAGAACTACACCGAAACGTAAAGTGTAGTTCTTTCTCTCCTCGAATGCTTAAAAGGAGATAATAACAATAAAAATTGTTACTAAAACAATTATACAACAAAAACTAAACCATGTCAAATGAATTACAAAGACATATTTTCTAACATAGTAGAAAAATAAAAGCCGAAAAACGCAACACAAAAAACCAAGCAAAACATCTAAAAAAGAAGAAAAACTAGGTAGCAATACAAACACAGAACCAAACGTAAAACCTATTATACAATAAAAAGTAGGCACATAATAAAAATCTAACAAATACTTAGTTAATTTCATAAAACAAAAGCAACCGAATTAAAATTCCAATGCCAATAGGAATTAGCACAGGAAAATATAAAGTAGAAATAGAATTCAAATATGTACCGTAAATGCCTAAAAGCATTAAAATTACTGTACTGCTAACACCGGGAATAATAATTCCACAAGACATAAGGAATCCGGCATAAAACTAAATATAAAATATTATAATTTTCCATTGCTATTGAAAAACTAAAAATATGTTCAAAAAATATAGAAGCAATTCCAATTGCAAGACTAAAAAAGAAAAATATTAAATTTGAAAATTTAAATTTTTCTTTTTTATTTGTTTCTTTTATAAGTATAGGGATACTGCCTAAAATAAAACCAATAAAAATAGACTTTGTTTGAATTGGAAATTTAACTAAGCAATAATTTAAAAATTTTCCAAAAATAAAAAAACCTAAAACAGTACCAATTAAAATAGGAACTAAAAACTTTAAATTATTTTTAACATCTTTTGTAAAATTCAAAACACTATCTAAAAGTTTTTCATAAATTCCAAAAATGACACAAAAAACACCACTACTAATACCAGGAAGTATTGCACCTGAACCAATTGCAATCCCTTTAAAACAATCAAAAATAAACTTCATTTTGCAAAAATCACCTCTTTAAACTATATGAAAAATAATAAAGATTATACTGACCTTTCAGTCTAATACTATTTTGGGCTAATTTATGGTATAAATATATAGATAAAACAGAAGGAGAACACGTATGGATAAAATAACAGATTTAAAAGACATGTTAAAAAAATCAGGTGAAAAATATGGAAACAGAATAGCTTATCAAATAAAAAAAGAAGATGGAACTTACAAAACCATAACACATCAAGAAGTAAGAGAAATGATAGATGCTTTAGGTACAACATTAATAAATATGGACTTAAAAGGAAAAAGAATAGCAATTATTTCAGAAAATAGGTATGAATGGGAAATTGCTTATTTAGCAATCGTTTGTGGAACTGGAATTGTAGTTCCATTAGACAAATCGCTACCAGAAAATGAACTAAAAAGTTTAATAAAACGTTCAGAAGTAGAAGCTATATTCTATTCTAAAAAATATGAAAAAACATTAGAAAAAATAAGAAACGAAGGAGTAGGAAAATTAAAACACTTAATATCCATGGATTTAGAAGAACACACAAAAGGCAACTACTCACAAAAAGAACTAATAAAATCAGGAAAAAAATTAATAAAACAAGGAAACAGAAAATTTTTAGATAGCAAAATAGATAATAAAAAAATGAGTATTATGCTATTTACATCAGGAACAACTTCAGCTTCTAAAATTGTAGCATTATCGCATAAAAATATATGTTCAAATTTAATGGACATTTCATCTATTTTAGATGTAAACGAAAAAGACATATTTTTATCTTTTCTACCATTACACCATGTATTTGAATGTACAGTTGGATTTTTGTTTTCATTATATAAAGGTTCAAAAACAGTATTTTGTGACGGAATTAGGCATATTCCAGAAAATATGAAGGAATATAAAGTTTCTGTAATGGCATCAGTTCCAGCAATTTATGAAAGACTATTTAAAATTATTAGAAAACAAATTGAAAAAGAAGGAAAACTAGAAGACATTTTACAAAAAGAAGAAAAATATAAAAATGCAACTATGGAAGAAAAGAAAAAGGTATTTAAAGAAATTCATGATTTATTAGGTGGAAATGTAAAACTAATGATTAGTGGAGCAGCAAGTTTAGAAAAAGGAATAGAAGAAAAATTTAGACTAATAGGACTTAACTTAGTCCAAGGGTATGGATTAACAGAAACTTCACCAGTAGTAGCTATTCGGAACAAACAAATATCATAAGATTGGTTCTATTGGAAAAACAGTTCCAAGTGTAAAAGCCAAATTGGTTAATACAAATAAGGAAGGCATTGGAGAACTTGTTGTAAAAGGTCCAAATGTAATGCTTGAATATTTTGAAAATAGGCAAGAAACTAAAAAAGCATTAATAGATGGATGGTTTTATACAGGTGACTTAGCAAAAATTGATGAAGAAGGATATATTTTTATTTGTGGAAGAAAGAAAAGTGTAATAGTCCTAAAAAACGGTAAAAATATTTATCCAGAAGAAATGGAAAACTTAATAAACAGAATAGAAGGCATAGAAGAATCTTTTGTATTTGGAAAACAAATGTCAGAAGATAAAAATGATATTAAAATCTTTGCAAAATTAGTGTATAATCAAGAAATTATAGAAGATGCATATAAAGTAAAAGGCAAAGAAAATATTAATAAAGTTATTAACGAAAAAATAAAAGAAATTAATAAAGCCATGCCACAATATAAAGCAATAAAAGGAATTATTTTAACACAAGAGCCATTAATAAAAACAACAACTAATAAAATTAAAAGACAAGATAACTTAGAACAAATAAAAAAAGAAGGCATTTTATAAATATGAAATTAATAAATCGCAAAATAGATTTTTTTGAAAAAATCGATTCAACTCAACTAGAAATTTTAAGGCGAATAGAAAAAAACAAAATACAAGATAGAGAAATTGTTGTAGCAGATATTCAAACAAATGGAATTCGGTACACATGGAAGAAAGTGGTATACAGACGAAACAGGAAACATTGCATTTTCTATTTACATTGATACTAAACAATGTAATGTAAAAAAAATAGAAGGCTTAACCATTGAAATTGCAGAAATTGCAATATCGGTTTTTAAACAACTATATAACATAGAACTTAAAATAAAATTTCCTAATGACATTGTATATAAAGATAAAAAAATAGGTGGAATTTTAACACAAACAAAAGTAAATAGTAGCAAAGTAAAATATATTGTAATAGGAATTGGAATAAACACAAACCAAGAAAAATTCCATAAAGAAATAGAAAAAATAGCATCTTCAATAAAAAAAGAATTTCAAATTAAAGTAGAAAGAAACAAATTTATAGAAGAATTTTGTAATTTATTAGATAAACATTTAAAGGAGAGATTAAAGTGAAAATTGCATTTTTATTTCCAGGTCAAGGCTCACAAACAATTCGGAATGGGAAAAGATTTATATGAAAAATATGATAAAGTAAAAGCTATCTATGATAAAGTCAAAGAAATAACTGGAATTGACGTTGCAAAAATTTCTTTTGAAGGACCAGAAGAAATTTTAAATCAAACAAAATACACGCAAATTTGTATATTAACAATGAGCCTAGCAATTCTAGAAATTTTAAAACAACAAGGAATAGAGGCTGATATGTCATGTGGCTTGAGCTTAGGAGAATATTCTAGTTTAATTTATGCTAAAGCATTGGATTTTGTAGAAGGTGTAAAAATAGTTCAAAAAAGAGGAGAATATATGCAAAATTTATGTCCAAAAGGTGATTGTTGGGCAATGTCAGCTGTGCTAGGATTAGATGACAACAAAGTAGAAGAAATATGCAAAAAAGTAAAAGAAGGATTTGTTACACCTGCAAATTATAACTATCCTGGTCAAGTTGTAATTTCAGGAGACAAGCAAGGAATAGATATAGCAACAGAACTAATGAAAGCTGAAGGAGCAAAAAAGGTAATTCCTTTAAAAACAAGCGGACCATTTCATACTGAAAAATTAAAAGAAGCTTCAAAAGCATTAGAAGAATTTTTAAAAAATAAAGAGATAAGGATGCCACAAATAGAAGTAATAAAAAATATAGATGCTAAGCCATATACAAGCAAAGACAATATAAAAGAAATTTTAGCAAAGCATGTTATGAGTCCAACAAAAATGTCTGATTCAATAAAATATATGCTAGAAAATGGAATAGATACATTTGTAGAAATAGGACCGCGGAAAAACTTTATCTAGTTTTGTATTATCAGTAAAAAATGCATTAAAAAAAGATGCAAAAATTATAACTATAAATAACGTAGATAGGTTAGAACAAGCAATTAAAGAAATATAAAATAAAGGAGGAAAAAATAAAATGGAAAAAGTAGCTTTAATTACAGGAGCAACAAGAGGAATTGGAAAGCAAATTGCCATTACACTTGCAAAAGAAGGGTATAATATAGCTTTAAATTATAGAACAGAAAATGAAGACTTAGCAAAAACTCAAAAAGAAATAGAAGAAATTAAAGTAGAATGTCTATCTGTAAAAGGTGATATTTCAAATTTTGAAGACTGCAAAAACATAGTAACTAAAACGATAAATAAATTTGGAAGAATTGATGTGTTGGTAAATAATGCGGGTATGACAAAAGATATGTTATTAATGAGAATGAAAAAGGAAGATTTTGAGCAAGTAATTGATGTTAATTTAGTTGGAACTTTTAACATGACACAAAATGTAATAAATTATATGTTAAAATCAAGAAGCGGAAGAATTATTAATATATCATCTGTTGTAGGAATATCAGGAAATGCTGGTCAAACTAACTATTCAGCATCAAAAGCAGGAATTATTGGATTTACAAAAAGCTTAGCAAAAGAAGTAGCATCTAGAAATATATTAGTAAATGCAGTAGCTCCAGGTTTTATTCAAACTAATATGACAGATGTATTAAAAGAAGAAGTAAAAGAAGAAATTGCAAAAACTATTCCATTAAAAAGAATAGGAAAACCAGAAGATGTAGCAAATGTGGTCAAATTTTTAGCATCAGAAGATAGCTCTTATATAACAGGGCAAGTAATTAACATAGATGGTGGAATGCTAATATAAAGGAAGGGAAAATCAAAATGGAAAAAAGAGTTGTAATTACAGGATTAGGTACAATAAATCCAATAGGAAAAAATGTAGAAGAAACATGGGAATCAATAAAAGAAAAAAAATGTGGAATAGACAAAATAACGCAATTTAATACACAAGGATTTAAAACCACATTGGCTGCTGAAGTAAAAGGCTTTAATTCAAAAGATTATTTAGATATAAAACAATCAAAAAGATTAGATAGAAGCTCTCAATTTGCAGTTATTGCAGCAAGAGAAGCCTTTGAAGACAGCAAAATAACTAAAGAAAACACAGACTTTGAAAGAGTTCGGAATATTTGTAAGCTCTGGAATAGGAGGTCTAAACACTATTCAAGAACAAGCAGAAATAAACTACATAAAAGGAAATAATAGAGTATCACCTATGTTTATACCAATGGCAATTGCAAATATGCCAGCAGGAAATATTTCAATTGATTTAGGGTTAAAAGGTGAATCTATTTCTATTGTAACAGCATGTAGTTCTTCTACAAATGCAATAGGGGAAGCATATAGAACAATAAAATATGGTTCAGAAGATGTAATTTTTGCTGGCCGGAACAGAAAGCTCTATTTGCAGTCTTGGAATTGCAGGATTTGAAAATATGAAAGCATTATCCCAAAGTACAGATAAAAATAGAGCAAGTATCCCATTTGACAAAGAAAGGTCAGGCTTTGTTATGGGAGAAGGAGCAGCAATTTTAGTATTAGAGGACTTAGAACATGCTATAAAAAGAGGAGCAAAAATATATGCAGAAGTAATAGGCTATGGAGCAACATCTGATAGCTACCACATTACATCACCAGCACCAGAGGGAGAAGGTGGAGCAAGAGCAATGAAAAGGGCAATGGAAGATGCAAAAATCAAACCAGAAGAAATAGACTATATAAATGCACATGGCACATCTACACATCTAAATGATTCTTTTGAAACTATGGCTATAAAAACAGCACTAGGGCCTTCAAGCAAAACTGTTATGGTAAGTTCTACAAAAGGAAATACAGGTCATTTATTAGGAGCAGCAGGAGCAATAGAAGCAATTTTTTGTACTAAAGCAATAGAAAATAATTTAGTTCCACCAACAATTAATTACAAAGAAAAAGATGAAGAATGCGACTTAGACATAGTGCCAAACGAACCAAGAAATAAAGAAATAAAAATTGCTATGTCAAATTCTTTAGGATTTGGTGGTCACAATGCAAGTATTATTTTAAAAAAATATGAAAAATAGGAGGCTTTCAAAGATGGAATATGAAAAAATAAAACAATTAATGGATGATATGGGAAATTCTAAACTAACAGATTTAGAAATTGATTTTCCAGATGGCACAAAAATTACTATGAAGAAGGAAGATAAACAAGTTATAACAGTAGCACAAAATAACGAAGTTTCAGATACAAAGTCAGAAGAAAGTGTAAAAAAAGAAGTGGAAAATGTGGAAAAACATGACGGAAATATTGTTACATCTCCAATGGTAGGAACTTTTTATGCAAAATCTTCTCCAAGTAGTAATCCTTACGTAACTTTAGGTCAAAAGGTCACAAAAGGTGATATACTTTGTATTATAGAAGCTATGAAATTAATGAATGAAATTGAATCAGAATTTGATGGAGAAATTAAAGAAATTTTGGTAAAAGATGGTGAAGCAGTAGAATATGGAAAACCTTTATTTATAATAAAATAAATTGCGGACTAACAAAAAAATCAAGAAACAGAAAAATAAATTGTAGACTTAGCTAAAAAATCAAGGAAGAGGGAATTAAAAATGTTAAACAAAGAAGAAATAAAAAAGATTATTCCACAAAGAGAACCATTTTTAATGATAGATGAAGTAGAAAGTTACATACCAGGGCAAAGTGCAGTAGCTTATAAAAATGTAGACAGCAAAGAATGGTATTTTAAAGGGCATTTCCCAGGAAATCCTATTATGCCAGGTGTACTAATTACTGAAAGCTTAGCTCAAACTGGGGCAATTGCGATTTTAAGTGTAGAAGAAAATAAAGGAAAAAATGCTTTATTTGGTGGAATTGACAAAATGAAATTTAAAAAAATGGTTATTCCAGGAGATAGATTAAAATTAGAAGTAAAAATCATAAAGCAAAAAGGACCAATTGGAATTGGTGAAGCAATTGCAACAGTAGATGGAAAAATAGCTGCAAAAGGAGAATTAACTTTTGCAGTTGTATAAAGTTAAAATTTCGTAAAAGAGGTAAAAAAGATGAATAAGATTTTAATTGCTAATCGTGGAGAAATTGCAGTACGAATCATAAGAGCATGTAAAGAAATGAATATAAAAACAGTAGCTATTTACTCAGAAGCAGACAAAGATGCAATGCATACTCGTTTAGCTGATGAAGCAATATGCATAGGACCTGCTGATTCACGAAAAAGCTATTTGAACTTTAAAAACATTATAGAAGCAGCAAATATAACAAAGGCAGATAGCATTCATCCAGGTTTTGGCTTTTTATCAGAAAATAGCCAATTTGCAAAAATATGCGAAGAATCTAACATTAAATTTATAGGACCATCTTATAAAGTAATTGAATTAATGGGAAATAAAGCAAATAGCAAAGAATTAATGAAATCTAATGGCATTCCTGTTATTCCAGGCTCAAATGGAAGTATAAAAGGACTAAAAGAAGCAATAAAAGTAGCAAATGAAATAGGATATCCAATTATGCTAAAAGCATCAAGTGGTGGTGGAGGAAAAGGAATTAGAATAGTTAAATCTCAAGAAGAACTAGAAAACAACTATAATATTGTAAAACAAGAATCAAAAATTTCTTTTAATGATGACGAAATTTATATAGAAAAATTTATCGAAAACCCAAGACATGTAGAAATACAAATTTTAGCAGATGAACATGGAAATGTAATTCATTTAGGCGAAAGAGATTGTTCAATACAACGTAAAAACCAAAAAATAATGGAAGAAACACCATCAACTGCTCTTGATGACAAATTAAGAAACAAAATGGGAGAAATGGCAATCAAAGCTGCAAAAGTTTCTGGTTATACAAGTTGTGGAACTGTTGAATTTTTAGTAGATAAAAACAAAAATTTCTATTTTATGGAGATGAACACAAGAATTCAAGTAGAGCATCCAATTACTGAAGCAAGAACTGGAATTGATATAGTAAAATCTCAAATTAGAATTGCTGCTGGAGAAGAAATAAAAATAAAACAAAAAAACGTAGAATTTAGGCGGTCACAGTATAGAATGTAGAATTAATGCAGAAAATCCAGAAAAAAATTTCATGCCATGCCCAGGAACCATTAGTGGACTAAATCTACCAGGTGGAAATGGAATTAGAATTGACACTGCTATTTATGAAGGATATACAATTCCACCTAATTATGATTCTATGATTGCAAAAATTATAACTTATGGAGATACAAGAAATGAAGCAATTAGTAAAATGAAAAGAGCCTTAGAAGAAACGGTAATAGAAGGCGTAGATACTAACCTTGATTTTTTATTTAATATTATTAGAAATCCTAATTTTATTAGAGGAAATTTTGATACATCATTTATTGAAAAAGAAATATTAAACTACAAAAAGGAGAAGTAGCTATTTTTGAATTAATAGTGAAAAAAAGAAATTGATTGTTGATAAAATAAAAAAAAGAGAACCAACAGCTAAAAGAACAGAAAACAAAGTAGATATACAAATTGGAAAATGGATAAAATGCGATAAATGTAAGGAAATTTTATATAAAGAAGATGTAAGAAATAATTATAGTATTTGTCCAAACTGTGGAAGCTATTTTAGAATGCATATAAATAAAAGGCTAGAAACAATTATAGATGAAGGAACTTATAAAAGATTTGATTTAAATATAGATACAACAAATCCATTAAATTTAGAAGACTATCCAAAAAAAATAAAATCATTAAGAGAAAAAACTGGAATTCAAGAAGCAGTAAGTAGTGGTATTGGTAAAATTAATGGCCAAGAAGTTGTAATTTGTGTAATGGATAGCGGTTTTTTAATGGGAAGTATGGGTGTTGTAGTAGGCGAAAAAATTACTTATAGCATAGAAAAGGCAATAGAATTAAAACTTCCAATAATTATATTTTGTGTATCTGGTGGAGCTAGAATGCAAGAAGGAATTATATCTCTTATGCAAATGGCAAAAACAACAGAAGCAATTTCAAAATTAAATGAAGCAGGGCTATTATATATTTCGGTTTTAACAGATCCAACTTATGGCGGTGTTACAGCCTCTTTTGCAAGCTTAGCAGATATCATTTTGGCAGAACCAGGTGCAATGATAGGATTTGCAGGACCAAGGGTAATTGAGCAAACAATTGGCGAAAGTTTGCCAGAAGGTTTTCAAACAGCAGAATTTTTGTTAGAACATGGATTTATAGATAAAATTGTAGAAAGAAAAGAACTAAAAGATACTTTATATAAGTTAATAAAATTGTCATCAGGGAGGTGAGTTTTAAAGTGAAAGAATTAACTGCTTGGGAAAAAGTAGAAATAGCAAGAAATCCAAAACGAAAAACATCAATGGATTATATTGAAGAAATATTTGATGAATTTATTGAATTACACGGAGATAGAAACTTTAGAGACGACAAATCAATTGTATGTGGCTTAGCAAGTATAAAAGAACAAAACTTTACAATTATTGCAGAACAAAAAGGAAGGACAACAAAAGAAAATATTGAAAGAAATTTTGGTATGCCAAATCCAGAAGCATATCGAAAAGGAATTAGATTTATGCGGTCAAGCAGAAAAATTTAAAAGACCAGTTATAACTTTTATTGATACTAAAGGGGCATATCCAGGAATTGGGGCAGAAGAAAGAGGCCAACGGAGAAGCAATTGCAAAATCAATGCTAGAACTTGCAAAAATAAAAGTACCAGTTATTGCAGTTGTAATAGGCGAAGGGTCTAGCCGGAGGTGCGTTAGCCTTAGGAATAGGAAATAGAGTATTTATGCTAGAAAATGCTATTTATTCTATACTATCACCAGAAGGGTATGCAAGCATTTTGTGGAAAGATTCGTCTAGAACAAAAGAAGCTGCAGAAAAAATGAAGTTAACTGCAAAAGATTTATATGAATTAAAAATAATAGATAAAATAATAAAAGAACCAAAAGGTGAGGAAGAAGAAAGTTTTAAAAAGACGGCAAAAAACCTAAAAAAAGAAATACTAAATGCAATAGACGAAATGAAAAATATGTTGCCAAGTAAACTAACCGAAGAACGTTACCAAAAATTTAGAAATATGGGTGAATATAGGAGGATTTAAAATGTTATTAGAAGGAAAGAAAATATTAATTATGGGAATTAGAAATAAGTGGAGTATTGCTTTTGGAATTGCAAAATCTGCATATGAAAATGGTGCAAAACTTATTTTTACATATATGGGAGAAGAAAACAAAGATAAAATTGAAGAATTAATTTCTGAGTTTGAAGGAAGCAAAGCATATGTTTTAGATGGGGCTTCAGAAGACGAACTAGTAAAAGATGTGTTTACAAAAATAAAAAAAGAAAATGGAAAAATTGATGGCATTGTCCATGCAATAGCACACGCAAATACAGAGGACTTACATAATGATTTTATCTACACAAGTAAAGAAGGATATTCTCATGCTTGTGATGTAAGTAGTTATTCATTTGTACTAGCTGCACGAATAGCAAAAGAAATAGATTTATTAAACGAAAATGCAAGTTTAGTTACTTTAACATATTATGGTTCAAACAAAGTAATTGATAGTTATAATGTAATGGGAGTTGCAAAAGCAGCATTAGAAGCAAGTGTCAGATATTTAGCAGAAAACTTAGGAAAAGAGCAAATAAGAGTAAATGCTGTTTCAGCAGGACCAATTAAAACTTTATCTGCAAAAGGAATTAAAGACTTTGGTTCAATTTTAAATGTAATAGAAGAAAAGGCACCATTACACAAAAATGTTACAACTTATCAAGTTGGAAATGTAGTAACTTTTTTGTTAAGTTCTATGTCAGAAGCAATTACAGGTCAAACTGTTTATGCAGATAATGGATATAATATTATGGGTGTATAAAAATAAAATATAAAAGGTCATGCACTTTTCAATTTTACAAAACATATAATTTGATTATATGAAAGGTAAAAATGGAGGTGCATTTATATTGCTATCGCTTTGTATGACAGGTGTTTTGGGATTTTTAGAATTTTTAAAATCGGCAGTATTTCTTGTTCGGATATATTCAAGGAGGAAACCTATTTCCAGAACCATTGACACAAGAAGAAGAAAAAAATTGTTTAGAGCAGATGGCAAAAGGAGATGACGAGGCAAGGAACATTTTAATTGAAAGAAACTTAAGATTAGTAGCTCATGTAGCAAAAAAATATAGTACTGCAAATGTTGAACAAGATGACTTAATATCAATCGGAACAGTGGGCTTAATAAAAGGAATTAACAGTTTTGATGTAACTAAAGGAGCCAGACTTTCTACATATGTATCTCGTTGCATTGACAATGAAATTTTAATGCACTTAAGAGCAACCAAAAAATTGGGAGCAGAAGTATACTTAAACGAACCAATAGGAAAAGACAAAGATGACAATATAGTAACACTTCAAGAAGTTTTAGAAAATAATGAAAGAACAATTGAAGAAGAAGTTGATATTAAAATGAAAATTAAAATATTATATCAAAAAATGAAAGAAATATTAAAAGATAGAGAAAGAACAATTTTAGAACTACGATTTGGACTTGGTGGACACAAACCAAAAACGCAAAACGAAATTGCAAAAATGATGGGAATTTCACGTTCTTATGTATCTCGAATAGAAACAAAAGCAATTAATAAACTTGCAAAAGAAATAAAAGAATAAAGAAAAAATCTCTTTAGAGCTTTAACTCACAAAGAGATTTTTTCGTAGATAAGAATAATTATTCAATAAGTCATTTTAATTTAATAAGTATATAAATAAATTTAAATATGTTGCAAATAATGACCAAACAAAATAAGGAATTTGAAGCAATCCGGCTAACTTGTTTTTATCATAAAACCTTACTACCATAACAAAAACTAAAATAGTAAGCAAAACAATCCAAATAAATGCAAATAACCTCCACTTAAAAACAAAAAATATAATTGGCCATAATAAATTAACAAATAATTGCAAATAATAGATTGAATGGATTTTAGAATCTACTAAAGAATTACTTTCTAAAATACCATAAGAAATTCCCATTAAAATATATAGCAAAGTCCATACAATAGGAAATACTATGCTAGGTGGAGCAAAAAATGGCTTTTGTAAAGAATTATAATCCATAAAACCAGATATAATTAAGCCAACAAATCCACCTAAAATAACAGGAATAGCTATAGATTTAGCATAAATTTTAAACTTTTCTGACATAATTTATAAAAACCTCCTTATTGCTATTTTATTTAGCGTTTAGCAAAATATACATACAACTTTAACTTGAAAAAATTAAAAATTTATGCTATTATATAAAAATCAAATATAGGATATTAGGAGATAAAAATGCAAAGAGTAAAATTAAAAGATAGAATATTACCAACATATACAAAAGGAGAAGAAATTTTTAACATGACCTCTCATATTGTTGGGGCAGCTTTAGGCATAGTCGCTCTTGTACTATGTGTTGTATTTGCATCAGTAAGAGGCAATGTATATGGAATTATTAGTGGATCAATTTATGGAGTAACCATGATTTCACTTTATACAATGTCTAGTATTTATCATGGATTAAGTCCAAAATTTACTTCAAAAAAAGTTTTTCAAGTTTTAGACCATTGCTCAATATTTTTATTAATTGCAGGTTCATACACACCTTTTGCATTATGCACAATTAGAAAGCAAGATGCATTTACTCGGTTGGCTTATTTTTGGGGTAATATGGGGATTAGCAATTTTAGGAATTGTATTAAATTCAATAGATATAAAAAAATTTAAAAAATTTTCTATGGTTTGTTATTTGCTTATGGGGTGGTGTATTATCTTAAAAGCAAGTATTTTGCCAAATAGTTTAACAACAAATGGATTTATTTTATTACTATCTGGAGGTATTGCATATACAATAGGGGCAATTATATATGGAATTGGCAAAAAACATAAATATTCTCATTCAATTTTTCATTTATTTATTTTATTAGGTAGCATTTTACAATTTTTCTGCATATTATTATATGTAATGTAAAAAAAATATAGCAAAGAGTATAAAGACTCTTTGCTACCACATAAATATTAATTAATTTTAGCATATAAAATTATAAAAATCAAGTTTTGAAAACTCAAGATTAAGAGAGATTTTTACATGTAAAACTAAGATAAAACTATTTTATAAAAAAGGAACACATTTTTAATAATAAAAGATAGTTTGTAAACTGTCTTAACCTATGTTAAAATATAAATAACTTAAAAGTAATTAAATAATTTTCCCTGCATAGTACGATAAGCTTAAATTTTTAGAACCAACACACTTTAAGCGGGGCCAAATCTCTGAATATGGCGTGCAAGCTCACATAAAAATTATTAAGAGTAGTGAGAAGCCCAGGAGTATTTAGGTAGGCACCCACCTGTTTGTAGGAACAGGTCCATAAAAATTCAAAGCAACACGGCTAAGGCGGGGGTTTTTATTTTTAAATAGGGTTTACATGAACAACGGTTTTATAAATTTTATCCAAACCATTAATAGTATTTTCAAGGCTATCAGCTAATTTATGACTTTCAAATGTAGACATATTTCCATCTAAATAAATAGTTAAGAAAACCAAATATTGATTTCCAACAGGTGTAGAAATTATATCATC
The DNA here is from genome assembly GCA_947625835.1 of uncultured Clostridia bacterium. Taxonomy (GTDB): domain Bacteria; phylum Bacillota; class Clostridia; order TANB77; family CAG-508; genus CAG-269. The sequence continues at coordinate 28,396 of CANQPY010000003.1, forward strand.
TGTTTTTTTAATTTCTTTATAAGTATTTATAATATCAAAAATAAGATCTTTAGTTTTATCATCTACACTAATATCCATTAAAACATTGTAACTTTCAATAAAAATAGTAATACCAGTATAACAAATATAAATTGAAATACCAATACCAACTATGCTATCAAGCCAGTAAATATTGCATAAAGTTAACAAAACAGAAATTAAAGTAAAGGAAGTAATAATGCAATCATTTTTATGGTCTTTCATATTAGCTTCTAATAAAATATTAGAATGTTTGCTATAAGCATTTTTGGTATATAAAAAAAGAAATAATTTTGTTATTATAGTTGCTATGCAAACAATAACCAAAAACCAAGAAAACTGAAGCTTACTTCCAGTAAATAAAGTAATAACAGAATCATATAATAACTTCGAAGAAACCAGTATCATAGAAATACTAATAAACATAGAAAAAATATATTCAGCCTTTCCATGACCTAAATTATGATCTTCATCATTTGGCTCACTTGCTATTTTATTTCCAATAAAAGTCATTAAAGATGCAAAAATATCTCCAGCACTATTAAAACTATCTGCAATTAAAGCTTGGCTATGACTAATAAAACCTACTATGGCTTTGATTATTAATAAAAATATATTTCCAAGAATTCCATAAATCCCAGCTTTTTTTGTAATTTTAAATTTTTCGTCCATAACTTATAAATCAACTCCGTTTAATAATATAAATATGATTATATCACAAAAAATATAAACAATAAAGTAAAAATAAAAAATGTTGCAAATAAATGTAAAATATGGTATAATTTAAAAGTATATGGAAGAAAACAAATGAGGTGTTAAAAAAATGTCAATATTAATGGCTATTTACATATTAGTTTTTGTAATATTTGCATTAGTTGCTTATGCAATATTGCAAATAAAATTATTTGGTATAAAAATAAAAGATTTTTGGACATTTATTGAAGCAAACCAGATGTTAGATAAACTATATAAATTTGCCAAACAATACGAAAATATGTCACCACAAGAACAAGTAATTTACTTAGCAGAAGCAGAAAAAATATTTAAAGCTTTTGACAGTGTCCCAGACACATTATGGGAAGAAGAATATGATAAATACAAAACTGTATTATCAAAATATAAAGATATAAAAATGATTCGTTGGGCAGAAGAAAACAAATAAAAATAGAGCTAAACTTTATTTATAAAGTTTAGCTCTAAAAAATTTTAAATTTTGATCACTAACAAACTTAGTAGTAAATAAGCATAACGAGAAACTCTTTTCATTAATATCCTATTTTTTAATATTTCTAAAGATTCAGAAAGAGCACAATATTTATCAACAAAAGTCAATATAAATCCTTCAAATGATTTTGGCATACTAAAAGTAATAGGCCACATATGTTTTATTATTATATCTTTTTCTTTTTCATTTAAATCAAATAATTTACTTGCATTTTCACACGCAGTTTTCCCATGAGTAAAAGCATGAAGACCTTTTCTGCCATCTTGTCTTTTTCTCCAATCATATAAAAATAAATCATGAAGCATTGCAGCACGGGTAGCAGATATATAATCTAAATGATATTTTTTACAAATAAGAAAACAATAATAAGCTGCAACATAACAGTGTTCATAACAACTGGTTTCATAGTGTTGTCTATAATTTTTCATTTGTTGAACTGTATCATTTGCAACTAATTCTTTTATGATATTTTGAAATTCTTTATCTGCTTCAGAAGAAGCTTGTATATATGGTTTCATCTTAAAATACCTCTTATTTTCATATGTACTTCACTATTAATTATACCATTTTATAAAAAATAATGCAAATTTTGTCTATTTAATAAGCTTCTCTAATATTTGTATAGCATTAGAAGCAGCACCTTTTCTTAAATTATCACTAACAACCCACAAATTTATACCATAATCGACACTAAAATCACGTCTAATTCTTCCAACGTAAACCTCATCAGTTCCATCTGCTTTACTAGCTAGTGGGTAAAAATTCTTTTCTGGATTATCAACAACAATAATTCCAGGAAATTTTTCTAATAAAATTCTAACATCATAAAGGTCAAAGTCTTTTTCAAGTTCAACATTAATAGATTCTCCATGGCAATTACGAACAGGAACTCTTACTGTAGTTGCTGTTATTTTTAAATCTGGATGATGCAATATTTTCCTAGTTTCGTTAATCATTTTATATTCTTCTTTAGTATAACCATGCTCCATAAAAACATCAATATGTGGAATGCAGTTATTATAAATTGAATAAGGGAATTTTTTTAATTTATCACCATCTGCTTTATTTTCTAAATCTTCAATTCCATATCTTCCTGCTCCAGAAACAGCTTGATAAGTAGAATATACAATTCTTTTAATTTTATAATTGTCATCTAAAACTTTTAATGGTAAAACTGCTTGAATAGTAGAACAATTAGGATTTGCAATAATTCCATTATTTTTTGAAATATCTTCTGGGTTAACTTCTGGAACAACTAAAGGAACATTTTCATCCATACGAAAAACACTGCTGTTATCAATTACTATGCAACCTTTTGAACTGGCAATCGGCGCATATTTTTCAGAAACACTACCTCCAGCACAAAAAATCGCAAAATCAAAATGATGGTCAAAAGAATTTTCATTTAATTCACAAATTACATATTCTGTTCCTAAAAACTTAATTTTAGTGCCAGCAGATTTTGAAGATGAAAATAGAGTATAAGTAACATTTTTAAAATTTTTCTCTTCTAAAACTCTTAGTGCAGTTCGACCAACTAAACCACTTGCGCCAACAATGGCAACTTGATAATTAGACAATTTAATCTCCTCCTTAAATTTTTATTTTCGTATAAAAATATGTTTTAATTTTTTAATTAATACCATTTTATCATAAAATTAGAAAAATGAAGAAAAAATTCCAAAAAATATATCAAACTTTTTTATATAATTAAATTTAGTCCAAACTGTAACTCAAAAATCTTAAAAAACTATTAAAATTTGGAAAAAATATTGCATAAATTTAACAATAATAGTATAATAGAAAAGGTAGCATAATAAAATTATAAAAAAAATAAAAACAAAAATAATTTTTGAGAGGTAAAAAAATGAATTATCTATATATACTAAGAGAAGCTATTGTATGGACAATAACCATATTTTGGTTATACCAAATTATAGTAAGTTTATGCTCATTAGTAAAAATAAAAGACAAACCATTAAAAATTGTTAAAAATCATAGATTTATGGCAATTATACCAGCACATAATGAAGAAGCAGTTATAGGAAACTTAATTGAAAGTTTAAAAAGGCAAAATTATGATAAAAAATTATACGACATATATGTAATTGCAGATAATTGCACAGACAATACAGCAAAAATAGCAGAGCAAGCAGGTGCAATAGTTTATGAAAGATATAACCAAACAGAGCAAACCAAAGGATATGCATTAAACTGGTTTTTACAACAAAAAATAAAAGAAAATGCTCCATATGATGCATTTTTTGTATTTGATGCAGATAATATTGTAGATCCAAACTTTATAAAAAACATGAATAAAAAACTATGTCAAGGAGAAGAAGTAGTACAAGGATATAGAGACATTAAAAATCCAACAGACAGTTGGATTACAGCAGGGTATGCCATATTTTATTGGACAATGCACAGATTTTATCACTTAGCAAGATATAATTTAGGACTATCACCATTACTAAATGGAACAGGATTCATGGTAAAATTTGATGTAGTAAAACCACAAGGATGGGATACAGTAACACTAACAGAAGATATAGAATTTTCATTAAAAAGAATTATAAAAGGAAAAAGGCTAGGTTGGGCAACAGATGCAATTTGCTATGATGAACAACCAGTAACATTTAAACAAAGTTGGTCACAAAGAAGTAGATGGACAGTAGGGCACATGCAATGTATAAAAGAATATACAAAGCAATTAATAGATGCAACTAAGAAAAATAAAACAATGATGAATTTTGACGGATTTTTATATATAGTAGGAAGCATTCCAATGTTTATCATTACATTAGTATTATTACTAATAAACTTCTTAATGTATATAGGAAATGGAATGACAGGGTTAGAACTATTAATAAATATAGCAAAATACGTAATACCAACATTTTTATTACCAATATTTACAGCATTAGCAGCAATGGTATTAGATAGAAGACCAATCAAACCTATGGTAAAAGGATTAATATGTTATCCAATTTTTATGGGGTCATGGTTACTAATCAACTTTAAATGTCTATTTAAAAGAGAAACAGTATGGGAAAAAATTAACCATGTTAGAGATATCAAAATTGGTAATGCAGGAGGAACAGTAGAAGAAACTGTTGGTGTAATAGAAAAAGTATAAATTAAAAAAAATTACTCTTAATTATAGAGTAATTTATTTTTTAAGAGAGAAAGGTTGAAAAATAATTAAAAATGGAAATAAAAAAAGATGTATTAAAAAATATAATTATTGGAATTATAATACTTAGTATGTGTGGAATAATATTTGCATATCAAACACAAAAAGTAGGATTTCACGAAGATGAAGGATACACAATTGCATCTTCTGTAAATCCAGACAATGGACTAATGAGTGCATACAAAAACAACGATGTTCCAGAAGATTTAAACGAAAATCCAGTATGGAAGACAAGAAAGTATGTTACAGACTATGTAACATTAACGCCAAATAATTACTTAAATTTTGCAGCAATTTATATGAACCAAGCCTATGACAACCATCCACCATTTTTTTATTTATTGGTGCATTTTTCAAGTATGCTATTTGCAGGTAAATTTTCAGTTTATACTGCATTTGTAGTAAATATCATTGCTTTTGCTGCTAGTTGTATAGTTTTGAAAAAAACATTGAAATTATTAGGAAAAGAAAATTTAACAATAGGAGCATTAATTTTTTATGGACTTTCCATGGGAACCATATCGATGGTTATTTATCAAAGAATGTATATGTTATTAAATTTATTTGTAATGTTATATTTCTATTATAGTGTAAAAATATATAAAAATGATTTTGCTTTAGATAAAAAGACATTATTGCAATTGGCAGTAATTACTATTTTAGGATTTTTAACACAATATTTCTTTGCTGTTTATGCTGCTATTGTATTTTTTATGATGATAATAAAAATGAAAAAAAGCAATAATCAAGAAAAAATAAAAAAATATTTTGTAGCCCATATAATATATGCTGCAATTGGTATACTAATATTTGTACCAAGCATGTATCATTTATTTTTCTCAGGTAGGGGAATATCACATTTATCAAATGGTAATTACTTTGAATATTTTGGAAAATACATAAATCAATTAGCATACGCTTTTAGCATTAATACAAATACAATTCTTATAATTGCAGTTACAATTTTATTTTTAATAGGAATTATCTATTTATACAAAAAATCAGAAGATAAATTTATTGTATTATTAACAATAGTGCCAAGTATTATTTATTTTATATTAATGGTAAAATTAACACCATTTCAGGAATTAAGATATATTATGGTAGTAATTCCATTTATTGTCTTAACAGTATTTATGATATTAGACTGCATAATAAATATAAAATATAAAAACCAAATTATAATTGGAATTTCAGTTATATTAGTAACAATTGGGATAGTGTTCTCAATGCCAAAGTTTTTATACAGAAATTACGAAAAAATACTTAATATAGCAAAAGAAAATAGCGAAAAATCCTTAGTGTATGTATATGATAACTTTTTTAACCATATGCAAAGTATCCCAGAAATGATGATTTACGAAAAGACCTTGTTAATAGATACAGGAAGAAATGAAATGGATTATTTAGTAAAAGATGAAGATTTACAAAAAGAAGATTCTTTTATATTAAGTATTAAGTCTTATATGAATAATGAAGATATACTAAACAAAATAAAAGACAATACGGATTTTAAAAATATACAAAAACTATATTCTTCTAAAGAAGATACATCTGATGAATCAAAAGTTCAAAATGAGTTATACTTAGTGTCTAAAAATTAATATGGGTACTCTTATGACGAAAAGGAATTAGAAAAAATAAAAAAACACTTGCATTTTTGCTAAAAATTGGGTATAATATGTAAGAACATAAAAAACAGACTAAAGAGTGGGAGCAAATCCCACTCTTGAATTTTAAATAGGGGGAAGAAATGGCAAATATAGAAGAAAAGGTAGAAACTCTTGTCAAGCCAATAATAGAAGGCTTAGGATATGAGTTATATGATGTAGAATATGCCAAAGAAGGGAAAAATTACTTTTTAAGAATCTTTATAGATAAGCAAGAAGGAATAGACTTAAATGACTGTGAAAAAGTAAATGATGCAATAAATAGCAAATTAGACGAAGAAGATTACATCAAAGAACAATACTTTTTAGAAGTATCATCTCCACGGAATTGAAAGATTACTTAGAAAAGACAAACACTTAGAGCAAAACATAGGAAAAGAAGTCCAAATTAAATTATTCAAAAAAGACGAAAGCGGGAAAAAAGAATATAAAGGAATACTGGAAGAATTCAATGAAAACGAGATTACAATAAAAGAAAAAATAAAAATAAATCGTAAAAATATTGCACAAATTAAAACAATTTATAATTGGTAAAGGGAGGAATAGGAAAAATGAAAGAACAAGCAATTGACAACAAAGAGTTAATACTAGCACTAGAGGAACTAGAAAAAGAAAAAGGAATTAAAAAGGAATATTTATTAGAATCTATAGAAACAGCACTAGTAACTGCATATAAAAGAAACTTTGATTCCTTAGAAAACGTAAAAGTAGAAATGGACAAAACAACAGGAGCAACACATGTGTATGCTTTAAAAGAAGTTGTTAAAAGGGCAAATGATAAAAACTTACAAGTAAACATCAAAGAAGCACAAAAAATCAATCCAGACTTAAAAGAAGGGGACTTTTTAGAAACAGAAATTGTACCAAGAGATTTTGGTAGAATTGCAGCCCAAACTGCAAAACAAGTTATCATTCAAAAACTAAGAGAAGCAGAAAGAGAAATAGTATTTACAGAATTTAATGACAGAAAAGGTGAAATTGTAACTGGATTAGTTCAAAAAGCAGACAAAAACATAGTAGTATTAGACTTAGGAAAATTAGAAGGTGTTATGCCAACAAAAGAACAAATTCCAACAGAACATTATCATGTAAATGATAAGATAAAAGGTTATGTTCTAAATGTTGAAAAAGGCGCAAAAGGAGCTCCACAAGTAATAGTTTCAAGAAGTCATCCTGATTTTGTAAGAAAACTATTAGAATTTGAAATACCAGAAATTTATGAAGGTGTAATTGAAATAAAAAGTGTTTCAAGAGATCCAGGAAACAGAAGTAAAGTAGCAGTATATTCACCAGATCCAAATATAGACCCAGTTGGCTCTTGTGTAGGGCAAAAGGGAGTTAGAATTCAAAACGTTATAAATGAATTACATGGTGAAAAAATAGATGTAATTGAATGGAATGAAGATCCATCTATTTACATTGCAGCAAGTTTACTTCCAGCGCAAATACTAGCAGTAGATATTAAAGAAGAAGAAAAATTTGCTCAAGTAATTGTTCCAGATGATCAACTTTCATTAGCAATAGGAAAATCTGGGCAAAATGCTAGATTAGCAGCAAGACTAACAAATTGGAAAATAGATATTAAATCAGAAACACAGTTTAGAGAAATGTTAAAAAATATGCAAGAAGGAGAAGCACTACAAAATACAGAAACAGAAGAATAAAACAAAAATCATAACATACAATAAAAGGAGGACAAAACTATGACAAAATGCCAGCCACAGAGAACCTGTATGGGATGTAATATAAAAAAAGATAAAAAAGACTTAATCAGAATTGTAAAAAACAAAGAAAATGCAATAAGCATCGACAAAACAGGAAAGCAAGAAGGCAGAGGAGCTTACATATGTAATAACATACAATGCTTAGAAAAAGTTATTAAATCAAAAAGATTAGAAAGAATATTGGACATAAAAATATCAGAAGAAATTTATGAAAATTTAAGAGGTGTAATACTTGGAGAAAAGTAAAAAAATTTTAGGATTAATTGGATTAGCAGCAAGAGCAAGAAAAATCTGCTTTGGTGCAGATAGTGTTGAAGAACAAATTAAAAAGAAAAAGGTATTTTTAATAATTGTAGCTACTAATTCTTCAGATAGGACAAAAGAAAAATTTAAAAAATTAAGTGAAGAATATAAAACACCAATAATAGTGCAAGGAGAAATAGAAGTGTTAAGCAAAGCAATCGGAAAATCAAATAAAGCAATTATAGGAATAGAAGAAAAAAATATAGCAAATGAGATAGAAAAAATAAATAATGGGGGTGAAATCATTGGGTAAGATAAAAATACATGAAATAGCAAAAAAATTAGGATTAAATAGTAAAGAAGTACTAGAAGCAGCAAAAAAACTAAAGATAGAAGTAACAAGCCATTTAAGCGGTGTAGAAGAAGAACAAGCACAAGCAATTGAAAAAAATTTGACCAAAAAAAATGTAAAGAAGGAAGAAACCAAAGAAGAAACCAAAAAGGAATCTAAAAAGGAAACCAAAAAAGAAACCAAAAAGGAATCCAAAAAAGAAGAAAAGAAGGAAGAAAAAGCACCAGTTATTATTAGAAGAGAAGTTATTATAAATCAAGAAGATGATGAAAAAGCAAAGAAAAAAGAAGAAGCCAAAAAAGAAGAAAAGAAAAACAATATTGGTTTTGTAGAAAGAAAACAAAATAAAGATTACAATATTGTTTATCGTAATAAACCAAACAAACCAATGACAGTTAGTGAATTATTTGGTCTAAAAAAAGAGGAACCAAAAAAAGTAGAAGAAGAAAAGAAGGAAGAAAAAGCAGAAGTAGAAGTACAAGATAGTAAAAACAAACCTAAACAAGAAGAAAAGACAATAGTAGCAGAAAAAAAACCTCAACAATCACAAAAAAAGGCTGTAACAGAAAACAATAATTTTAAACCAAGAAAACAAGAAAGACAATTTAATCAAAACAGAGAAAATAGAGATAACAGAGATAATAGAAATAATAATCGAAACCAAAATAATAATTTTAGAAATAATAAAAGACCATTAGACGAAAAAGGAATAGAAAAAAACATTAAAAACATTATGTCTGCTGATGTAGTAGAAAAAGAATCAGTTAGAGAATATAATAGAGGATTAGACAAACAAAGAAATAACAACAAATTTGATGAAAATAAAACAAACAAGAAAAACAAATCAAGAAAAAATAATTTTAATGATTTTGATGAAGGAAAGCTAAAAACATTAAAACAAGCAAATAGACTATCTAACATGTTTGATAATGACCAAGAAGGTGGAATGCTTGACTATTATGATTTAACAACAGAGCGTGGTAGAAAAGGAAAGAAAAGAAATAATAAAAACCAAGAAGAAAGAACAAAACAAAAAATCTTTAAATTGACTGATATAGAAATCCCAGAAAGCATTACAGTAAAAGATTTAGCATCAGAAATGAAGAAAACAACTTCAGAAGTAATTAAAAAACTATTAGGCTATGGAATAATGGCAACTATTAACAATGAAATTGACTTTGATACAGCATATTTAATTGCACAAGAATTTGGAATAAATGCAAGCAAAAAAGAAACAGTAACAGAGGAAGATATCTTATTTGATGACTCAGAAGACAAGGAAGAAGAATTAGAAGTAAGACCACCAGTTATTGTTGTTATGGGACATGTAGACCATGGAAAAACTTCACTTTTAGATGCAGTTAGAAAAACTAATGTAATCGAAGGAGAAGCAGGAGGAATTACTCAGGCAATAGGTGCTTACAAAGTAAAAATAAAAGATAGAGAAATTACCTTCTTAGATACGCCAGGTCATGAAGCATTTACTGCAATGAGAGCAAGAGGTGCACAAATTACAGATATTGCAATATTAGTGGTAGCTGCAAATGATGGTGTAAAACCACAAACAATAGAAGCAATAAACCATGCAAAATCTGCAGGAATACCAATTATTGTAGCAATTAATAAAATAGACTTACCAGATGCTAACATTGAAAAAGTAAAACAAGAATTAATGGCATATGATTTAGTACCAGAAGAATGGGGAGGAGAAACAATATATGTTCCAATCTCTGCAAAAAAACACGAAAATATCGACCAACTATTAGAAATGGTATTATTACAAGCAGATGTATTAGAATTAAAAGCAAATCCAAATAAACAAGCAAAAGGAACTGTAATAGAAGCAAGACTAGATAAAGCAAAAGGACCAATTGCTACAATGCTAGTACAAAGAGGAACTTTAGATGTAGGAGACACAATAGTTGTAGGTTCATCAATTGGTAGAATTAGAGCAATGAAAGATGACAAAGGAAAAACAGTAAAATTTGCAAAACCTTCTACCCCAGTAGAAATTATGGGATTAACAGAAGTACCATCAGCAGGAGATACTTTCTATGAAGTAAAAAATGAAAAAATGGCAAAACACTTAATAGAAAGAAGAAAACGCCAAGAAAGAGAAAAAGCAATAAATTCAGTAGCAAAAGTAACATTAGACAACTTATTTAGCCAAATGGAAGAAGGAAAATTAAAAGTATTAAATCTAGTTGTAAAAGCAGATGTACAAGGATCTGTAGAAGCAGTTAAACAAGCATTAGAAAAATTAGAAAATGATGAAGTTAGAGTAAAAGTAATACATGCAGCCGTAGGTGCAGTTAATCAATCTGATGTTACACTTGCAAAAGTATCTAATGCGATTATTATAGCATTTAATGTAAGACCAGATGCAATGGCAAAAGAAATGGCCGAAAAAGATGAAGTTGAAATAAAACAATATTCTATCATTTATCAAGCAATTGAAGATGTAGAAGCAGCAATGAAAGGAATGCTAGAACCTAAATTTGAAGAAAAAGTAATAGGAAATGTAGAAGTAAGACAAACATTCAAAATTTCAAATGTAGGAACAATTGCAGGAGGTTATGTAATTTCTGGAAAAGTAGAAAGAAATGCAGGAGTTAGAGTAATTCGTGAAAATGTAGTTATACATGATGGACATTTAGCAACATTAAAGAGATTTAAAGACGAAGTAAAAGAAGTTGGAAAAGGATTTGAATGTGGAATGCAAATAGAAAACTACAATGACATTAAAGAAGGAGATATTATAGAAGTCTACATCATGGAAGAAATAAAATAAAAAGATGCATAAAGGAGGAAATTAAAGTATGCCAGAAAATCAAACAAGATTAGGTCGTATCAATGAACAATATAGAAAAGAATTAAGTGTAATTATTGATCAGAACTTAAAAAATCCAAATGTAACAGGCATGATTAGTGTAACAAAAGTTAAAGTTACAAACGACCTAAAATATGCAAAAGTATATGTAAGTATCTTAAATTCAAAAAATATAAAAGATACTTTAGCAGGTTTAAAAAAATCTTCTGGTTATATTAGAAGTGAATTAGCAAGAAGGGTAAACCTAAGAAATACACCAGAATTAATATTCGAATTAGACGATTCAATTGAATATGGAACAAAAATAGATGCCATATTAAAAGAAATTATGCCTAAAAAAGAGGAGTAAACATATGACGTTAGATGAAATTTTATTAGAAATAAAAAAAGCAGAAAGTATAGTAATTGTAACACATGAATCACCAGATGGAGATGCTGTAGGTAGTAGCTTAGCAATGAAATTAATTGTAAGGCAAATAGGAAAGGATGCAGACGTTATCATCCCAGAATATAGCAGAATGTATCAATTCTTGCCTTTAGCTGAAGAAATAAAAGAAAGCTCAAATGTAGAAAAATACGATTTAGCTATTTCTCTTGACTGTGCAAATAACAAAAGACTAATGGGAATAGAGTATTTTGAAAATGCAAAAAGAACAATTGTAATTGACCATCATGGAAGTAACAGTATGTATGGAGATTTAAACTATGTTAATCCAGTATCTCCAGCATGTTGTGAAATTTTAGCAAGTATAGCAGAATATTTTGAAATTCCAATTTCAAAAGATTTAGGAACTTGTATTATGACAGGAATTATAACAGATACAGGAGGATTTCGTCATGACGGAATAACTCCTGATACATTTGAATATACAGCCGAATTAATTCGTTTAGGCGTTAATGTTCCAGACATATACAAAAGAACATTAAGAACAAAAACTAAAGCAAGTTTTGAATTAACAAAAAGAGTAATGGATAGAATGGAATTACTAGAAAACGGAAAAATTTCTTTTACCTATATAAACAACCAAGATGAAATAGAAGTTAATAGCCAAGCAGGAGACCATGAAGGTTTAGTCGATATTGGTAAAGACATAGAAGGGGTATTAGTTTCTATCTTTGTAAGAGAAAAAAAGGATATGGAAAATGTATATAAAGTATCTTTACGTTCTGAAGATGGAATTAATGTATCAGACATTTGCCTTGTTTTTGGCGGTGGAGGACATGCAAGAGCAGCAGGAGCAGTAGTTCAAGGAAGCCTAGAAGAAGTAAAAGAAAAATTAGTGAAAGAAATAAAAAAATGGATGGATTAATTATTATAAATAAGCCAAAAAATTATACATCACATGACATAGTAAATAAAGCAAAAAAAATTCTACAAGAAAAAGTTGGTCATACTGGAACTTTAGACCCAATGGCACAAGGTGTACTTCCATTATTAATAGGGAAAGGAACATTATGCTCAAAATATTTAATTAATCATGATAAAATATATGATGTACAATTACAACTAGGAATAAAAACCGATACAAAAGACATAGAAGGAAAAGTTTTAGAAATTCAAGAAGTTGACCAAAAAATATTAGAAAAAGAATATATTTTAAATACATTCAAGGGGGTTATTGGAAAGCAAAAACAATTACCTCCTATTTATTCTGCAATTAAAGTAAATGGAAAAAAGCTATACCAATATGCAAGAGAAGGAAAAACGGTAGAACTTCAACCAAGGGATATTGAAATTTATAGTTTAGAATTGTTAAAAATAAATAAAAATGAAAATCAAATTGAATTTAGAGTAAAGTGTAGTAAAGGCACATATATTAGAAGCTTGTGCGAAGATATTGCTAAAAAACTTGGAACTATTGGTTATATGTCTAATTTAAATAGAATTCAAGTAGGAGAATTTAATATTGAGAAAGCAATTAACATTGAAGACTTAGAAAATAAAAATTTTAATATTATTACAGTAGAAAAATTATTTGAAGAAAAAGATGAAATTATATTAGAAAACGATAGAAAATTAACATTATTTTTAAATGGAGTTAAATTATCATATAACAAACCAAATGGAGTTTATAGAATTTATTTAAATAAAACTTTTATAGGCATTGGAATAGTAGAAAACAAAATACTTAAAAGGGATATTGTAATAAAAGAATAATTATGCTATTATAAAAATATAGATTACTGAATTTATGTTCTAGAAAGGATGTGTATTAAGTATGATTGATTTTACAAATGCAGTAGAAGAATTTAATAATTACAAGGGCTCTGAAAAAAAGAAAACACTAATATATAATAAGAAAAAATATTTAGTAAAATTTCCAGATCCAATAAGAAAAAAAAATAAGAATATATCATATATAAATAATGCATTTTCAGAATATGTTGGAAGCAATATATTTAAAATTTGTGGATTTGAAGTTCAAAATACCATCCTTTGTAAATACAAATATAAAGGAAAAGAAAAAATAGTTTGTGCATGTGAAGACTTTACTGATAATAGCAATGTTTTATATGAGTTTGAAAATTTAGTACTAAGTACTAATCCAGATAAGAAAATAGAAACTGAAGTTAAAGATATAATTGAAGTTATAGAAGAAAGCAAGAATTTAATTAATACTGAAGAAACAAAAAAATATTTTTGGGATATGTTTATTATAGATAGCATAATAGGAAATACTGATAGGCATAATGGTAACTGGGGATTTATATTGAATAAAAAAACAGGAAAAATTACTCTTTCACCAATATATGATTGTGGTTCTTGTTTAAATCCAATGCTTGAAGATAATGAGCTAAAAAAAATAAGTGAGGCAGAATTGAAAAATTTAAGTATAAATTGTTATTCATGCTTAAAAGAAAATGGAAAAAAATTAAATTATATGTCATATATAAAACAAATGAAAAATAAAGAAGTTAATGAGGCAATAATAAGAAATTTTAAAAATATAAATATTGATGAGATAAATAGTTTTATTGACACAATAGAAAGTATGTCAAATGAAAGAAAAAACTTTTATAAAAGTATTATTAATAATAGATATGGAATAATGGAAAAAGTATATAAAAAGCTAAAAAATGTGTAATATAAAATAATCACTTTCATATATTTAATATTATAGGAGAGTGATTTTTTGTATTGTATTCAAGAAACTGACAAGCCCCAATTTATTTTTAAAATTTTTAATATTATTAAACTAGTGGACAATAAAATAATTTTACCAATAACGGGAGATGAAATACTTTCATCTTCTAAAATTCAAAAGCTAGCACAAAAAACTGAAAAAATTTTAAAACAAACAGTAAGTAAAAAGCTAGTACTAAGTAAAAAAATAAAGAAACAAAAAGAATATGTAGAAATATTGAAAAATGACGGATTTGAAATTGTAGAAGGAAAATGGCTATTTGAAGTTCTTTCATGTAAAGTGCTAGATTATATGATAAAAAGAAAAAAATTAAAGAAAAAAGATTTATCTATTTCAATATTAGTAAATGATTTAACAGAAAATATGCTAGCAATTATAAGGCAAATTGTAAAAGAATATAAACGAGTAAATATAATAACTAAATATATGGAAAAATTTAAAAGAATTGAAGAACAAATATTAGAAGAAGATGGAATTATGATAACAGTTGGAAATAATAAGAAAAAGGGACTTGCAAAGTCAGAAATTATTTTAAATGTGGATTTTTCATCTAAACTTTTATCAGAATATAATATTTGTGAGGATGCTTTGATTATTAATATAAGAGAAAATGTGGTGATTACAAAGAAAAGGTTTAATGGAATTACTATTAATAATTATGATATTACTTTTAAGAATTTTGATGATTATGATTATGATATAATGACTAAATATAAAGCTTGCGAAATATATGAGGCAAATATAAATAAAAAACAGCCTTTTTATGAAATTATGAAAAAAATCAAATCAGACCAAGTAGAAATAAAAAAATTGATGGGGAAAAATGCGATTTACTAAAAATTGTCAAAAAGCTTCGCCCCTTGACGACAATTCTTAAAAAAAACTAAAAACCCTTTTCTTTTTAATAAAAATGTAATATAATAGTTTTGTCAAATTGTAAGTTGACAAGGGGGTAATAAAATGCCAAACAAAAAAAAGAAAAAACGTAGCACAGAACATGAAAAGACAAAACCATATAAAGTACAACACACAAAGAAAAACAATTCTGAAGAAAACATAAAAAAGCCAAAAGTAAAAAAAAGCAAAAAAAATAAATTTTCAGCAAGACATCCAAAACTAATTTTAATGCTTAAAATATTAATTGTATTAATTTTATTAGCATGTGTAATTGGAGCCGGAATCATTGTAGGAATCTTTTTTGGATTATTTGGAGACGATTTTGAAATATCAAAAGACGACTTAACAATACGTGCTTCAAATTCAATTATAGTAGATAGTAATGGAGCGATAATTGCTGAGTTAAGTGGATATGAAAAAAGAAAAATAATAACCTTAGAAGATATGGCAGATTACTTGCCAAAAGCATATGTAGCAATTGAAGACGAAAGATTTTACGAGCATGGTCGGAGTAGACTTAAAAAGAACGGCGGGGGCAATTGTAGGTAAGGTATTTGGAAGTGGTTCTTATGGTGGAAGTACCATTACACAGCAATTAGTAAAGAATTTAACTGGCGAAAAAGAAACAGAAGGAATGGCAGGTATTTTAAGAAAAATAAAGGAATGGGCAAAAGCATTTCAAGTTGAAAGAATGATATCAAAAGAGCAAATTCTTGAACTATATCTAAATATTTTATTTGTAGGTTCAAGTAATTTACATGGTGTTGAACTAGGTGCAGAATATTATTTCAATAAAAGTGCAAAAGATTTAGACTTAGCCGAATGTGCTTTTATGGCAGGAATTAATAGTTCTCCAAATGCATATGACCCATTTAGTGCAGAACCAGAAGAAATTGAAAAAATAAAAAATAAAACAAAAGTAGTTCTTGACAAAATGAATGAACTTGGATTAATTGAATCACAAGAAGAATATGATGCAGCAGTTGCAAAAGTAGATGCAGGGCTACCATTCCAAAAAAATGAAACAGTAATATCTTCATCATCTTATTCTTATCATACAGATGCTGTATTAGAGCAAGTTATTAGCCAAGTAATGGAAGAAAGGGGACTATCAAGAGAATTAGCAGAAAACTATATATTTAGTAGTGGTCTTACTATTTACTCAACAGTAGATGCTAATATTCAAGCAAGAGTAGAACAAGAAACATCACAATCAAAATACATAAGAAATGGAAGAGAAAAGGATCAACAAACTCAGGCAGCAATAGTAATTATTGATCAAAAAACAGGAAATGTCTTAGCTGTTTCTGGAGGATTAGGACAAAAAACAGGAAGAAACTTAAATAGAGGAACTCAATCTTTAAGACAACCAGGTTCATCTATCAAGCCAATTGCAGACATTTCACCAGCATTGCAAGAAAAAGTAATAACAGCTGCAACAGTATATAATGATACACTTACAGACTTTAATGGATATAAGCCACACAACTCAGGAGATTCTTACTCTGGTTTAATTAATATTAGACAAATTATAGCTTATTCAAAAAATGTGCCAGAAGTTAAAATAATGAGAGAATTAACACCATCTAAATCAATTGACTATTTAAGAAACTTTGGTGTTAGCACATTAAAAAAAGCAAGTGAAGTAGAAGCAGGAAAAGATAATGATGAACATTTATCACTTGCAATCGGTGGAGTAACAGATGGAATTAGTCCATTAGAAATGGCAGGAGCATATGCAGCTATTGCAAATGATGGAGAATATATTGAACCAACATTTTATACTAAAATAGTAGATTCTAATGGAAATACAGTATTAACACCAAACCAAGAAAAAAGAAGAGTAATATCAGAGCAAAATGCCTATATTGTAAAAAGCATAATGCAAGAACCAGTTAGAACTGCAGGTGGAACAGCAACATTTTGTAGTATATCTGGAATGGATGTAGCAGCAAAAACAGGAACAACAGATAAGGATAAAGATAGATGGCTTTGTGGATTTACACCATACTATACAGCAGCATGTTGGTTTGGATATGATGACCCAGAACCAATTAGTGGATTTGGAACAAATCCAGCAGGACAAATTTGGGATGCAGTTATGACAGATATTCATAAAGGCTTGCCAAGTGCTAAATTTACTGAACCTAGTGGAATCGTAACACAAACAGTATGTAAGGCAACAGGATGTTTAGCAACTACAGGTTGTGGTGCAACATATAGAGAAATCTTTACATCAGACAATTTACCTACAAAATGTGAAGGACACGGTTCACAAAAAATATGTACAGAATCTAATAAAATAGCAACAGAATTTTGTTCACAATATTGTGAAGTAAAAAATAGCCCTTATGGAGGAGTAGTACCAAAAGAAAGATTAAAATTGTGGAGCCCATCAGGTGCATCAGCTGGAAAAGTAGAAGAAGTTTGCAATATCCACACTAAGGCAAAAGAAGCAGAAAAGCCAAAAGAAGAGCCAAAAAACAATACAAACACTAATAAACCAGCAACAAATACAAACACAAGTGGAACAACTGGAAATACTTCTAACAAAAATGATACTTCTAGCGGAAATACAAGTGGAACAGGTGGAGGACAAAAAACACCTACGAGTGGAGGAAACAATACTGCTCAAACACCAACTACAAATACAATTACTAATACAAGTGCAGGAAACAAAAAGCCTTAAAAACACATGAGATGTGGAAATATAAACTTTCACATCTCATATTAAAATAATAAGGAGAGAGAAAGATATGGATATTTATTTTTACAATACATTAACGAGAAAAAAAGAATTATTCAAGCCGATTGATGAAAAAGAGGTGAGAATATATTCATGTGGTCCAACAGTATACAAAGACGCAACAATAGGAAATATGAGAACAAATATATTCCAAGATGTATTAAGAAGAGTTTTAAAATACAATGGGTATAACATAAAACATGCAATGAACATAACAGACGTAGGACATTTAGTATCAGATGGTGATGAAGGAGAAGACAAGATGATAAAATCAGCAATAGAAGAAAAAAAATCACCAATGGAAATAGCAGAGTATTACACAGATTTATTTTTCAAAGACTTAGAAGCGTTAAATATTGAAAAACCAGAAATTATTTGCAAAGCAACAGACCATATTAAAGAAATGATAGAATATGTAAAAAAATTAGTTGAAAATGGGTATGCTTATGAAACATCAACAGCAATTTATTTTGATGTATCAAAATTAGACAAATATCCTGTTTTATCAAACTTAAATGTAGAAAACCAAAAAGCAGGGGCAAGAGTAGATGTTGATAAAGAAAAAAGAAATCCTTATGACTTTGCACTTTGGATAAAAGCGCCAGAAAATCATCTAATGAAATGGGATAGCCCATGGGGACCAAGCTACCCAGGTTGGCATATAGAATGCTCTAGCATGGGTCAAAAATATTTAGGTGAACAATTTGATATTCACACAGGTGGAATTGACTTAATACCAACACATCACGAAAATGAAATTGCACAAAGTAAAGGAAAATGTGGAAAAATTCCAGCTAAATTTTGGATGCATGGAGAATATCTATTAATAAATGGTGGCAAAATGTCAAAAAGTTTAGGAAATGTGTATTTAATAAAAGATATTATAGAAAAGGGATATGACCCATTAGTATATAAATTATTTAGTTATTCTAGCCATTATAGAAACAAACTAAACTTTACATGGGAAGCAATGGATGCAACTGCAAAATCTTTAGAAAGATTAAGAAGCGGATATCAAGCACATCTTCAAGGAACAGATTATGTAAAAGACGAAGTTATAAATGAGTTTGAAAATAATTTCCGCCAAGCAATTAATGATGATTTAAATATGCCATTAGCAATTGGAGTAGTTTGGGATGTAGTAAGACAAGAAAAAAAATCTCCTAAATTTGCAAAATTATTAGAAAAATTTGATACTGTTTTAGGTATTAAAATTGACCAAAAAGAATCTATCAAAAAACAATTGCCACAAGAGGTATTATCTTTGATAGAGCAAAGAAAACAAGCAAGAGAGCAAAAAGATTGGGCAAAATCAGATGAATTAAGAAATTTAATTGAAAGTATGGGATATAAAGTAAAAGATACAAAAGATGGAATGGAAGTAAAGTAAACACTTCGCTTTGCTTCGTTTGGTCGCTTACGCAGTTATTCAAAATATAATTATAAAGACTTTTAAATAATTGACTTTTTATTATAAGAATTATATAATAGAAAAGTAAAAAATAAGAAAGGTGGAAATAGTTTATGGCAGTATTGTTACCAGGGGGAGCAGGCTTTATTGGAAGCCATACAGCAGTGGAATTATTAAATGAAGGAAAAGAAATTGTAATAATAGATAATTTTTCTAATAGTAAGCCAGAAGTTTTAGAAAATATAAAGAAAATTACAGGAAAAGATTTTAAGTTTTATGAGATAGATTATTTAAATCGTAAAGACTTAGAAAAAGTATTTGAAGAAAATAAAATAGATAGTGTTATCAATTTTGCAGGGTTTAAAGCAGTAGGAGAATCTGTACAAAAACCAATTGATTATTATACAAATAATGTTTCAGGTGCTTTAATATTATTAGACACCATGAAAAAATATGGTTGTAAAAAGTTTATATTTAGTTCTTCTGCAACTGTTTATGGAGAACCAGAAAGAATTCCAATTACAGAAGACTGTAAAACAGGCGGAACAACTAATCCATATGGTACAACTAAATTATTTATTGAGCAAATATTAAAAGATGTATACCAATCTGACAATACATGGGATATATGCATTTTAAGATATTTTAATCCTGTTGGAGCACACGAAAGTGGATTAATTGGAGAAGAACCTCAAGGAATTCCAAATAATTTAATGCCATACATTGTAAGAGTAGCAAACAGGCAACTACAAGAATTATCTGTATTTGGAAATGATTATGATACAAAAGATGGAACAGGGGTAAGAGACTATATTCATGTAGTTGACTTAGCAAAAGGACATTTAAAAGCTTTAGATAAATTGGATAAAGAGAAAAAAGGATTATATATTTATAATTTAGGTACAGGTACAGGCTATAGCGTACTTGATATGGTAAAAGCATTTGAAAGGTCAACACGGAAAACAAGTTCCATATAAGATTGCACCAAGAAGAGCAGGCGATATTGCTATGTGTTATGCAGACCCTAAAAAAGCTAATGAAGAATTAGGATGGAAAGCAGAAAAAACTTTGGATGATATGTGCAGAGATTCTTGGAATTATATTGCAAAAAAATAATTTCTTTGAAATTTTAAAAAGTGTTCATTTGATGTAGAATAATTCGGAAAATAAGTATATTGAAGAAAATAAAAATTTAAAGGTGAGTTTCTTGGAAGAAAAAATAGAAATAATAAAAAATAAAATATTAGAAAAAATACAATGTGAAGCAATTGTATTATTTGGTAGTTATGCAAGAAACACGCAAAATAGTGAAAGCGATATAGACATTGCTTTTAAACCGAAAAGAGAAGTAAGTAAAAAAGAAATATTTTATTTAGCACAAGAAATAGCAGACAAAATAAATACAGAACTTGATTTAGTGAATTTAGACTCAATTGGTGATGGATTTCGATATGAAATTTTAATTACAGGAAAAACAGTTTATTGTGAAGATGAATTAGAATTTGAATTATATAAATTAGATATGTATCGAGAATATTTAGAATTAAATGAAAGTAGACAAATGATTATAGATAAACTAAAACAAGGAGAAAATGAAAATGGAAAATAAAGCAGTTATAATAAATAAATTAGAAAGCATCAAAAAATGTATTAATAGAATAAATGAAGAGTATGAAAACAATCCAGATAATTTGGATGATTATAGAAAAATGGATGCAATTGTTTTAAACTTACAAAGAGCTTGTGAAATTGTAACAGATATAGCAATGTATATGGTATCTATGAGAAATTTAGGAATTCCTCAAACCAAAAAAGAAGCATTCGAATTATTATATGAAAAAAATTTAATTACAGAAGAAGTTTGTATTAACATGAAAAAAATGATAGGATTTAGAAATATTGCAGTTCATGACTATAAAAACATAGATGAAGAGATTCTACAAGATGTTATAGAAAATCATTTAGGAGAATTAGAAGCATTTGCAAGAGAAATGTTAAACAAATAAGCAAGGAGGAAGAACATGTTAGACTTTAAGCAAGAAGTAGCAGAATATATATCAAAAGTAATAAACTTAAAACAAGAAGAAATAAAACCATATATCGAAAAACCAAAAGACACAAAAAATGGAGACTATGCATTTCCATGCTTTCGACTTAGCAAGGAACTAAAAAAATCGCCTATTGAAATTGCAAATGAAATAAAAGAAAAAATAAAAATAAATCCAGATGTAATAGAAAAAGTAGAAGTAGCAGGACGGCTATTTAAACTTTTATGCCAATAGTAAAAGATTAGCACAAGAAGTACTACAGGAGACACAAAAAGAAGAATATGGAAAATCAAAACTAGGAGAAAACCAAACAATATTAGTAGAATATTCTTCACCAAACATTGCAAAGCCTTTTCATATTGGACATTTAAGAACAACTGTAATTGGTGCAGCACTTTATAATATTTATAAATACTTAGGATACAATACAATTGGAATTAATCATTTAGGAGACTATGGAACACAATTTGGAAAATTAATTGAAGGCTATAAAAGATGGGGCAATGAATACAATTTAGATGAAAATCCAATTGAAGAATTAATGAAAATTTATGTTAGAGTAAATGAATTATGCAAAGAAGATGAAACGGTTCTAGAAAGTGCAAGAGAAAACTTTAGACTATTAGAAGAAAAAGATCCATATTGCACAGAATTATGGGAAAGATTTAAAGATTTAAGCCTAAAAGAATTCCAAAAAATTTATGACATGCTTCGGTGTTAAATTTAATGCTGTAATTGGAGAATCATTTTACATAGATAAAATGGACAAGATATATGAATTACTAGAACAAGCAAATGTATTAAAAGAATCAGAAGGTGCTCAAATTGTAGATTTAGAGGATAAAAATTTGGGAGCATGCATTATTAAAAAATCAAATGGTTCTAGTATATATGTAACAAGAGACTTAGCAGCAATTCGCTATAGAGCACAAAATTATGATTTTGACAAATGCTTATATGTAGTTGCTTATGAACAAGCTCTACACTTTAAACAATTATTTGAAGTAGCAAAATATTTAGATATACCAGAAAAATGCAAACAAGGCTTAAAACATGTACAATATGGAATGACAAGGCTTCCAAGTGGAAAAATGTCTACAAGAGAAGGAAATGTTATTAAAGTAGAAGATTTACTTTTAGAATCAATTACTAGAGTAGAAAAAATTATCCAAGAAAAAAATCCAGAAATGGAAAATCAAAAAGAAGAAGCTAAAAAAATTGGAATTGGAGCAATTATTTTTCATAATTTGGCAAATACTATTATAAAAGATCAAATTTTTGATTGGGACCAAGTATTAAACTTCCAAGGAGAAACTCGGTCCATATATACAATATACATATGTACGTACAAAGAGTGTAATAGAGAAAGCAGGATATATGCCAAAGCAAGAAGAAATAAATATAGATAATTTACTTGACGAACCATCACAAAATATATTAAAATTGATTTATGATTTTGAAAATATTTTAGTACAAGTAACTGAAAAAGATGAACCATCAATACTTTCAAGATATTTAATTGATTTAGCAAAAGCTTATAGTAATTTTTATAATGAAAACAAAATTATAAACGAAGATAAAGAATTGCAAGATGCTAGAATTTATTTAACATACATGGTAGGGAAAGTTTTAAAAACAGGTGCAAAATTATTGGGAATAGAAATGCCTAATAAAATGTAATAAAATAAAAAATAGGAGGAATAATAAGATGGCAGGAAAACATGATTATGATGAGGATGATTTACCGAAAGCAATGAGAAAAAATACAAAAACATCTCGGAACAAGAAATAAAGAATCAGAAACAAATTCTAATGAGCGAAAACCAAAAAAGAAAAAACGTGGATTGAAATTATTCGGAAAGATAATTTTAGTACTAATAATTTTATTAGGTATTTTAGTAGGTTATATTTTCTGGTACCTTAATGATAAATTTGGAAAAATGCAACAAGTTGAAATAGACGAAGGAGAACTTCGGAATTTCTGAAGAAGTAAATTCAACCTTATCTGAATATAGAAATATTGCAATTTTTGGCGTAGACAGTCGAAGCAATAATTTAGAAAGAGGAAATAGAAGTGATTGTATTATTATTGCAAGCTTAAATAATAACACAAAAGAAGTAAAATTAATATCTGTTTACAGAGATACTTTTGTGCAAATAGAAGGACATGGATTAGATAAAATAACACATGCATATTCTTATGGCTCAGCGCCACTTGCAATAAACACTTTAAATACAAACTTTGATTTAAACATTAAAGAATTTGTAACAGTAAATTTTGATTCTGTTGCAGAAGCAGTTGACGCATTAGGAGGAGTTAATATTAATATTACATCACAAGAATTAAAATATATAAATTCTTATATTGGTGAAACAGCTAAAGTAACAGGATTATCAGATGCCCAAATTACTTCAACTGGAAATCAAACTTTAAATGGTGTACAAGCAGTTGCATATTCAAGAATTCGTTATACAGATGGAGGAGATTATAAAAGGACAGAAAGAATGAGAACAGTTATTGAAGCAATGCTTGGTAAATTAAAAACAAAAAGTATAGGTGAAATTAATAATTTCTTGGATAAAATTTTGCCAAAAGTATATACTAATATTACATCAGGAGAAATATTTAGTTTATTGCCAAGTTTAGCAAGTTTTAAAATATCAGAAAGCATAGGCTGGCCTTATGAAACAAAAGGAATTACTTTAGACAGATGGTATGGAGTTCCAATTACTTTAGAAAGTAATGTAACAAGACTGCATCAAGAGGCTTTTGGTCAAACGGATTATACACCTTCTGAAACAGTTAAAAATATTAGTAATCAGATTATTCAAAGAACAGGATATAGTAATTAAAAATAAAAGTATTATGTGTTTTTTAAAGAACATATAATACTTTTTAATTTTTCTACTTGATGAAAATAAAAAAATTGTAAAATTTTGTAAAATACCATTGAACTTTAAAATATATAATGATATAATTTTTTCAAAGTAATACTTAAACAAAATTAGTAGAAGGTACGTTTATGAATAAAAAAGTAAAAACTATATTACTAATAATATTTTTAGGACTATTCATTTTCTCTTTCTATAAAATAGTTTGTTATTTTATAGAATCAAATAACAATAAAAAAACAACTGACGATCTTATAGAAAAAGCAATAGTAAATGTAGAAAATGAAGAAAACTATGGAGAAGAGGAAAATGAATACAAAATCCCTTTTACAGTAGACTTTGATGTATTAAAACAACAAAATAAAGACATAGTAGGATGGATTTATGCAAAAGACACACCTATAAACAATCCTGTTTTACAAAGTAATGATAATATGTATTATTTAAAAAAACTAATAACTGGAGAATATAATTCAGCTGGAAGTTTATTTATGGATTATAGAAATGACTATAAAATGCAAAATGGCAATACTATAATATATGGACATAATATGAAAAACGGAACTATGTTTGGTAGTTTGCAAAAATATAAAAATCAGGACTACTATGAAACTCATAAACTTATGTACTATTTTACACCGGAAAAAAATTATTTAGTAAGAATATTTTGCGCATGTACAGAATCAACAGATTCTAAAATATACACATTTAATAATTTAACTCAAAGTACAATAGACAATATTATAAAAAAATCAAACTTTACAAGTGATGTAACTGTAACAGAAAATGATAAAATTATAACACTTTCAACTTGTGCCTATGAATATAAAGATGCAAGATATGTCGTGCTTGGAAAACTAGAAGATATACCTAATGAGCAATCTTGATTTAAATGGTTTATATTTAAAATATAAAAATATATTATCTTGTTAGAAAATAAAGAAATCTAACAAGGGAAAAGAGGTAAAAAAAATGAAAACAAAAACAAGAAAAATGTTAGCATTAATTATTTTAACAATAATGGTATTAACAATTGTACCAATTACTAAGGTTTTGGCAGAAACAGATGTTAAACCAATATTTGCAATCTCTAAAAATATCATTATGAAAAGAGATGAAACTTCTACATTAGATGTGTCAGTTAATGAAAAGTTGGAATTTATAAGTTTTAGGACCAACTTAAAATATGATGCAAATGCTATTGAAATTACAGGAATTGATGAAGGAGAGAATTTTCCTAATAATGCAAAATTAAAAGCAATTACACAAGAAATGGGAGAAAAAATAACTGGACTTGAAATTACGAGTACAAATGGAGAACCAATTGCAATTAATTCTGCACGACTTTTCGGAATTAATGTAAAAGCTAAAGATAATGCGAATTTAGGAAAATATACAATTAATTTGACTCAAGCAGAATTATTAAGCGATGATGATGAAAAGATTAATATTACACCCCAACCAGGAAGCATAATAATTACTGAAATGGATAATTCTAAGGACAAACCCGAATTTAAAATGATTTACACTGAAAAAATGTTTCCAGGAGAAGAACAGATAATTTCAGTTTTGGCTAATGATAAATTGAACTTTAGACTTATCTCTTCACTACTTTCATATGATGATGGTATAGAAGTAGTAGATGTAAAAAAGGGAAATGGTTTACCAGATGATGCGGAGGTTGTTCTTTACCATGATGGAATATCAGGACAAATTAATGGATTCGATATCCAAGGTAAAGGTGTAATTCAAATAGATCCAAATGAAGAACTCGTAAATATCACAATAAAAACATCTGAAAATGCTACACCGGGAAATGGGAAAATTGGAATTGATTGGAACGATATTCTTAACCAAGATTGGAATGAGGTAATAGCAGATGATATATCAGCTAATATTCAAATTATGCCAGAACTTAAAGGAATAGAATTTATAGCTTCAAGAATAGAAATTAGTAGAGGTACAGAATTTAAAATGCAATATAAACTTACACCAGAAAATATATCTCCACTTCCAAAAATAGAATGGATTACAGCAAATAAAGATGTAGCAACAGTAGATAGTAACGGAATAGTAACAGCAGTAGGAGTAGGAGAGACAACCATAACAGCAAAAGTAGGAGAATATACGGCAACAGCACAAATAATAGTTACAGAAAAGCCAACTATAAAACCTATTATAGAAATAAGAAGAAATAAATTAGTAGTAGGAGAAACAGAACAAATAAATGTTAAAATAGAACCAGAAGATGCAGCAAATTTGATAGAGAAAATAGAATATTCATCAAGTGACCCTACCATTGCAACAGTAGACGAAAAAGGAATTATTAAAGCAATAAATCCAGGAAAAGTGAAGATTAATGCAATAATAAATGAAAAATTTGTAAGTGAAGTTGAAATAACTGTGACAAATCCTGATGTTCCAAATACTGGAGATAGTTCAATTACTTTATTTATTTCAATAATGCTAATTTCATTTGCTGGAATAGTTTGGCTAACAATTATAAATAAGAAAAAATAATATATTTTAATTAAATGAAAAACAGAATTTAAGACAATAAAAATCTTGAATTCTGTTTAATTTTTATGGATAAAATTTTACCAAAAGTATATACTAATATTATATTAGGATAAATATTTAGTTTATTATCAAATCGTATATCATAAGAAACAGTAAAAACAATTAGCAATAAAATTATTCAAAGAACTGGATATAATAAATAAAATTAAAGAATAAAGTGTTAACCATATAAGTTGACACTTTATGTTGCTTTATAAACAATAAAAATATCACAAAAAACGACATTTTTATTGACAATAATGGTAAAAAAATATATAATTATAAAGATAGCATTAATAAAATAGATAATAAAAGGCATAAAAATAAGGTAAAAGTACAAATAATAATAAAAATATATTACTAAGAGCAAGTAATATACATACATATGAGGGGGATGAAAATGAGTACTAATACTGAAAATGCAGAATTTATAGAATTAAGAAATAATATTAACATGGATAATAAAATTATAAAAGAAAAAGTAAAAATAAAAGAATTACCATATTTTATAACAAAAAGAGTAGTAGATATAATAGGTGCATTAGTTGGACTTATTTTTCTTGTACCAATTACATTAGTAATCTATATTGCAAGAAAAATATTAAAGGAAGATGATGGACCAATTTTTTATGAGCACTTAAGATATGGAAAAAATGGAAAACAATTTAGAATGTATAAATTTAGATCTATGTGTATGAATGCTGATGAAAAACTAAATGAATATTTAGAAGAAAATGAGGAAGCAAGAAAAGAGTATCAAGAATTTAAAAAATTAGTGGATGACCCAAGAATAACGAAAGTTGGAAAAGTATTAAGAAAAGGAAGTATAGATGAATTTCCTCAATTCTTAAATGTTTTAAAAGGTGAAATGAGCTTAGTTGGTCCGAGACCATATTTAATTCGAGAAAGGGAAGATATGGGAGAATACTTTGAATTAATTACATCTGTAAAACCAGGAATTACAGGATATTGGCAAATAACTGGAAGAAGTGATGTGACTTTCAAAGATAGATTAAAAATGGAAAAAAATTATGTGGAAAATAAATCTATTTTACTTGATTTAAAGATATTATTAAAAACGGTTATAAAAATATTAAAAAAAGAAGGAGCAATGTAATAAAGATTAATGAAAAATATATAACTAGTAAAGGAGATAATCAAAATGAAAGAAAAAAAATTGAATGGTACAGTTATTGTTACATATAGATGTAATGCAAGATGTACTATGTGTAATAGATATAAAGCGCCTTCAAAACCAGAAGAAGAAATTTCTATAGAAACAATAAAAAAACTACCTAAAATGTATTTTACAAACATAACAGGTGGAGAACCATTTATAAGAGATGACTTATCTGACATTGTAAGAGAATTATACAAAAAATCAGACAGAATAGTTATTTCTACAAATGGTTTTTTTACCGATAGAATAATAAAACTTTGCGAAGAGTTTCCTAATATAGGAATTAGAATTTCAATAGAAGGTTTAGAAGAAACAAATAATAAAATTAGAGGATTAGAAGATGGATACAATAAGGGCTATTCTACATTAAAGAAATTAGTAGAAATGAAACATCCTGATGTAGGATTTGGTATGACAGTACAAGATGCAAATGCAAAAGATTTAGTTCCTTTATATGAAAAATCCAATGAATTGAATATGGAATTTGCAACAGCATCATTACATAACAGTTTTTATTTTGTTGAATCAAAAAATATTATAAAAGATAGATTAATGGTAAGTAAAGAATTTGAAAAACTAATTAATGAACTATTAAAATCAAATTCACCTAAAAAGTGGTTTAGAGCATACTTCAATCATGGATTAATTAATTACATATTCGGACAAAAAAGACTTCTTCCATGTGATATGGCATTTGATACATTTTTTATAGATCCATATGGGGATGTTATGCCATGTAACGGAACAAAAGAAAAAGAAGTAATGGGAAATCTAAACGAACAAACATGGGATGAATTATGGAACTCTACACAAGCTGAAGAAGTTAGAAAAAAAGTAAGGCATTGTGATAGACAATGCTGGATGATAGGTTCAGTTAGTCCAGCAATGCATAAATATATTTGGGTTCCTACTTGGTGGGTTATTAAACATAAATTCTTAAGGTTTTATAAAAAACAAAAATATTCAATGTTTGAAAACAAGATAGTTCAAGATTATAAAGATGGTAAAGTTACTAAAGAAGAGTTAGACAAATGTTCAACATGTGATATGAATTGTGTTGCAAGTGATGGTTTACGAAACAATAATTATAAAAGGTAAAGAATGGAGGAAATTAAAATAGACATGAAGTACATTAATGGTACTTATGGTATAAAAAGAAGAAAAAATAATCAAGTATTAGGTATAGTAGATAAAGAACAAACAATTATAATAAGAGCAATTTGTTGCATAGTTGTTATTTTAGTACATATACCTAAAACACATGGAAACATTATTCAAAATGCAATAGGTTCTTTTGGCTATATTGCTGTAACACTATTTTTTATGTTTTCTGCCTATGGTTTAAAGTATAGTGTTGATAATAAGAAAAATTATCTACATGGATTTTGGAAAAATAGAATATTAGTACTTTTAATACCGTTTTGGATTGCTAATATAATAAATGTCTGCTGTTATAATAATTCGAATACAATATTAAATAATATATTAATAATTTTAGGAATAAAAAATATTTCATTTATCACAATTTTAATATCATACTATATTATATTTTGGACAATGTATAAATTAATAAAAAATAAAAATGTTGCAGATTTGATTATATGTTTGATTGTTTTTTTGTATAGTGCATTAGGAAAAATATTAAATTTTTCGACAGGATGGATGGTAGAAAGCATTGGATTTATATATGGGATATTAATATATTATTACTCAACAAATCTTAAGAATTTAAGAAAGTTAAATCAATTTATAATGTTTGCCATAAGTTCAATTATTTTAGTAATTTTGTATTTAAAATACAAGGAAATATATATGCTAGGAACATGGATGTTAAGAACTCTACTTGCATTGAATTTAATACTTTTACTAATAATTATATTAAATAATTTTGAAATAAAAAGTAAAATTTTGTCATACATTGGCAATATAAGCTATGAAGTTTATTTGATGCATGGAATTGTAGTTCATTTAATGTTAAATGTAACAATCCCATCAACATTATGGATAATTTTATGCATAATATTAACAATTTTAATATCAACAGTGATTAAATTTGTAGATACAAAGATAATTAATCTTATAAAAAATTCTAGAAAGGTATGATTACAAAAATGGAAAATAAAGAAAAAAAAATTTTTGTAACCATTGATAATGTAAATATAGGTAACCATGAAAGAGAAATATGGATTGATTATACAAAAATGTTTGCTTGTATTTTAGTAGTAATAGGACATCTACTACAAGGATTAGATAGAGCAAATATTCAATGGAATGAAAACTTATACTATTACATAAATACTTTCATATATATTTTTCATATGCCATTATTTATGTGCTTGAGTGGATATTTATATGGAAAATATACAAAAATAAAAAATTGCAATGAGTATGTAAAATTCATAAAGAAAAAAGCAATTAACTTAGGATTGCCATATGTTGTGTTTTATGTGACATATGTTTTAATAAATATGTTTTTTTCTAATCAAGTGAATTCTCAAAAAGGAATTGATGATATCTTAAATATAGCAACTAATCCTATAGCACCATTTTGGTATTTATATGAACTATTTTTTATTTTTTTATTAATACCTATAATACAAAAGATATTAAAAGAAAATCATAGAAAAATATTATTACTTTTAGTTTTTGCACATGTATTAGGAATATTCTTTAATACTCATATATATGTAATAAATCAGTTTATGATATATGCAATATATTTTTATATAGGAGTCATACTAGTAAATAGCAAAAAAGAAATGAAAAATACAAAAATGAATATATTAATTTTTGTTTTACTTGCATTAATATATTGCTATATTAAAAAGAATAATTTATTGAACACACACCTACTAAGAATCGTCAACTTTGTATTAGCTATATATGGAATAATTGTTAGTATAGAAATTTTCAAAAAATATTATAAAAAATTTGAAAAAATAAAAATTTGTAATACTATAGCAAAATATACGTTTCCAATATATTTAATGCACACGACATTTTCGGCAGGAATAAGAATTGCTTTATTAAAAATTGGAATTAATAATTTCTATATACACTTTATACTAGGTTTTATAATAGGTGTATTTGTTCCAATGATTATAGCAAAAATATTAGCAAAAACAAAATATGGAAATATTATTTTATATCCGTTAAAAACCATAGATAAAAGAAGGGAATATAAAACAAAAAATGAAAATTGCAATGATAGGTCATAAACGTATACCATCAAGAGAGGGTGGAGTAGAAGTTGTTGTTGAAGAACTTTCTACTAGACTAGTAAAAAGTGGACACCAAGTTGATGTGTATAATAGAAAAGGAAAAAATGTTCAAGATAAAAACGCAGACAAAGACAAAAGAAAAATAAAAGAATATAAGGGAGTAAGAATTATAACAATTCCAACAATTAATAAAAAGGGTGTAGATGCACTATTATATTCGTTTTTTGCAAGTATACGTGCACTATTTGGAAAATATGATGTTTTGCATTATCATGCAGAAGGTTCATGTGCAATGTTGTGGATTCCCCATTTATTTAGAAAAAAGATTGTAGTAACAATACATGGGTTAGATTGGCAAAGAGCTAAATGGGGAGGATTTGCAACTAAATATATAAAATTTGGAGAAAAATTAGCAGTAAAATATGCAGATAATATAATAGTTTTATCAAAAAATGTTCAACAATATTTTAAAACGACTTATAATAGAGAAACACATTTTATACCAAATGGAATTAATATGCCAACTATAAGAGAAGCAAACATTATAGAAAAAAAATACAATTTAAAAAAAGATGATTATATTTTATTCTTAGCTAGAATAGTACCAGAAAAAGGATTACATTATTTAATAAATGCATATAAACAAATAGATACAGAAAAAAGATTAGTAATTGCAGGAGGAGCCAGTCACACAAACGATTATTTAGAAGAAATAAAAAGCAAAGTATTCGAAGATGATAGAATCATAATGACTGGCTTTGTGCAAGGCGAAGAATTAGAAGAACTATTTAGTAATTGCTATTTATATTGTCTTCCAAGTGATGTAGAGGGAATGCCATTATCTTTATTAGAAGCAATGAGTTTTGGATGTAAATGTTTAGTAAGTGATATTGAAGAAAACAATCAAGTAGTAGAAAATTACGCATGGAAATTTCCAAAAGGCGATGAAAAAAAATTAAAAGAAGTTTTAGAGCAAGTACTAAACAATAGCAATGAATATCAATCAACACAAATATCTGAATATATTCTTAAAAAATATAATTGGAATGAAGTTTTAAGAAGTACAGAAAAATTATATAACAGCAAAGGAAGTAAAAAAGTTGAAAATATTATTAGTAAATAAGTTTTTATACCCTAAAGGTGGCTCAGAAACTTATGTAATAAAATTAGGAAAATTTTTAGAAGAACAAGGGCACGAAGTACAATATTTTGGATTATATAATAAAAATAATATATTAAATAATAATTTTAATTTATATGTTAAAGACATAGATTTTCAAAAGAAAAATTTAAAGACTATGTTTGGAATCGCAAGAATTATTCATTGTCGTGAGGCTCAAAGGAAAATATATCAACTACTTAAAAAATTTAATCCTGATATGATTATTTTAAACAATATTGAGTATCACCTTACACCATCTATTATAATATCAATTGGTAAATATAAAAAAAAGATAAATAAAAATGCAAAATTATTTTATGTAGCACATGACTATCAATTAGTATGTCCAAGCCATGGGTTATTTAATATAAATATAGAACCATGTGAAAGATGCTTAAATGGAAATTATTGGAATTGCTATAGAACTAAATGTTTAAAAAATTCAAGACTAAAAAGTTTAATTGGAACTATTGATTCATTTTATTGGCACAAACGAAACATATATAAATATGTTAATAAAATAATTTGTCCTAGTAATTTTATGAAACAAAAATTAGATACAAATGATGAATTGAAAAATAAAACAATTGTTATACATAATTTTGTAGATAATAAAGCAAATTTAGAAAATACACAAACAGAAAAAAAAGATTATATAATATATTTTGGAAAGTTATGCAAAGATAAAGGAATAGAAACATTATTAGAAGTAGTAAAAACAATTCCAGAAATAAAATTCATTTTTGCAGGTTATGGACCTTTAGAAAACGAAATTGAAAAAATTAAGAATGCACAATATGTAGGTTTTAAGAAAGGTAGTGAATTACAAAATCTAATATCATCAGCAAGACTTAGCATATGTTCATCAGAATGCTATGAAAATTGTCCATTTTCTGTAATAGAATCACAAATGTATGGAACACCAGTACTAGGATCTAATATGGGTGGAATTCCAGAATTAATTTCAATAGGAAAAACAGGAGAAATTTTTGAAGCAAAAAATATAGAACAATTAAAAAACAAAATTTTGAACCTATGGAACAACAAAGAAAAGTTAAAAAAATATTCAGAAAATTGTAAAGAAATGAAATTTGAAACACTGGATACATATACAAAAAAAATATTAGAAATTTATGAAGAATGAGGTAAATTCAAGTGAAATTAATAGAAGTAGGAACAGGATATACATCAATCCCTGCAAATATGGGGGCAGCTACAGAAATAGTAGTAGAAGAACTAGCAAAAGTTTTTGAAAAAGATAATATTAATTATGAAATATTTGATATTAAAGATGAAAACAGAAAAAAAACAAATTTACGTATAAAGGAAATTAATGTACCTAAAATATTTAGAAAGAAAGATACTACCTTAGGTATAATGCACAAATTTAAAAGAGTTGCTTATTCATTAAGTTTGTCAAAAGTACTAAGAAAAGAAATTAAAAACTCTAATGAAGAAATAGCAATACATTTTCATAACCAATATAATATGTTCTTCTTTTTAATAACAACTTCAAAAAAATTAAGAAAAAAAGTCAAAACATATTATACTGTCCATAGTTATATTTGGAGTAATACATGGGAAGAAATACAATCAACTATAAATAAAAAGTATTTTCAAGAAATATATAGTATTAAAAATGCAGACAAGATATTTGTGTTAAATAAAACAAATGAAAATCATTTTACAGAAAAATTAAATGTTGACAAAGAAAAAATAGTTATAATAGATAATGGGGTAAATACAGATATATATAAACCAACAAAACAAAATAAAAATAATACAACTTTTTTCCATTCTGGTTCGGTTTGTGACCGAAAAAATCAAATGGAATGTGTAAAAAGACTCTACAGCTATATGAAGAAAGATAAAAATATAGAATTTTTATATGCAGGAGGAATTATAGATTCAGATTACAAACAAAATATAGATAATTTTGTGAAAAAAAATGAGTTAGAAAAACAAGTAACATATTTGGGTGAATTAACTCCTGGAGAGGAAATGAATAAATATTATAGTAGTAGTAAAGCTTTTATGTTTCCGTCTAAGCAAGAGTCATTTGGAATGGTAATATTAGAAGCAATGTCGGCAGGTTTACCTGTAATAACAAATAATAAATCAATAATAAAAATACTTGAAAAACTAAAAGATGTAATATTGTTTTATGAAGATGAAGAATCTTTTAATGATATAATAAAAAATAAAATTTTGAATGAAGAAGAAAGAGTAAAAATAGGTGAAAAATCAAGAAAAATTGTTGAGCAAGAATATAGTTGGAATGTAATAGCACATAAATATTTAAAAGAATTTGGGTTTGAAATATAAGCACAGAATAGAAAGGAAAGATTAATGAAAGTTAGTATAATAACAAGACACTCCGTTCCAAATTATGGTTCTTTATTGCAAACGTATGCAACACAACGAACAATAGAAGAACTAGGGTACGAAGCCGAAATTATAGATTATACAAGATATGAAGAAAGAAGTAATAATTTATCAAATACTTTAATAAAAGGAAAAAAGTGGGACAAAAATTTTTTAACAAGATTTATATATAAAACATTGCAAACCAAAAACTATGCAAGAATGTATAAAAAGTTTGATGGCTATAGAAAAGAAATATTAAATCAAAGTGATATAAATTATGGAAATATAGTAGAACTTGAAAATAATCCGCCCGTAGCAGATATATTTTGTTCAGGTAGTGATCAAATATGGGGAAAAATAGGAACGGTAAATTATGATGAAACATATTTTTTAGAATTTGTAAAAAATAAAAAATGTATCTCGTATGGAGCGAGTTTTGGAACATCTAAACTTGATGAACAATTAGACAACAATATTAATAAATTATTAGAAAAGTATACAAGTATTTTAGTAAGAGAAGACTCAGCAAAACAAATTTTAGAGAAAAAAGGAATAAAAAATGTATACCAAGTTTTGGATCCAACATTTTTAATTAATAAAAATGAATTAGAAAACTTTACAAAAAAAGCAGAAAGAAAAGAAAAAACAAAATATATTTTAGTTTACCAATTACATGCAAATAAAGAATTTAATAAATATGCAAAGGAAATAGCAAAAAGAAAAAATCTTAAATTAATTAGAGTAGGATATTCAATATATCATATATTCAGAAGTGGAAAACTAATACTCTTACCTACACCTTATGAATTTTTAAATTATATAAAAAATGCTGAATATGTATTAACAGATTCTTTTCATGCTACAGCACTTTCAATAATTTTTAATAAAAAGTTTATTGATATATTACCTAACAATAATACTCAAACAAGAATAGAAAGTGTTTTAAAATTATTTGGAATAGAAAAACAAATTTTAAAAAATTATAATAATTTTGAATTAATTGATAACACTATAAATTATGATATAGTAAACAAAAAGATACAGGAAGAGAAAGAAAAATCAATAAGTTTGTTAAAAAATGCCATAGAAAATGGCAATTAATAGCGAAAGGACAAGCAATATTATGAAAAAATTAAAAAAGTTGATAAAAAAAATTATTTTAGTAACCAAGGTAAAAAGAATAGAACCCATAATTAATATTACAGATAATGAGCAATTGCTAAAAGGAAAAGTTGCATTAATAACAGGTGGAAGTGGAGGAATAGGTTTTGCTATTGCTAAAACGTTTATTGAGAGTGGATGCAAAGTCATAATCAGTGGAACTAATGAACAAAAATTGAAAGAAAATCAAGAAAAACTAGGAGAAAATTGCAAATATATAAAGATAAATTTAACTAATGTAAAAGAAATTAAAGATAAAATACAAGAAGCAGATAAATTATTTCGGAGAAATAAACATACTAGTTAATAGTGCTGGAATTCATACTGTAAGGAAAGATTTTGACTTTTTAACTGTAACTGAACAAGAGTATGATTCAGTAATGAATTTGAATTTAAAAGGTACATATTTCATGTGCCAAGAAATTGGAAAATATATGATAAATAAAAAGATAAAAGGACATATATTAATTATTAGTTCACAATCAGCCTTGGAAGTTCCTTGGAGTCCATATAGATTATCTAAATGGAGTATAAGAGGATTAACACAAGGTATAGCTCAAAAATTATTACCATATGGTATTGTAGTAAATGCAATAGCTCCAGGTCCAACTGCAACATCTATGCAATCTTACGAAAATGGCGATAGCATATATACAGAAGAAAATTCAATTGAAAGATATACTATGCCAAGTGAAGTTGCAATGTATGCTAGAATGTTAGTCAGTGATTTAGGCAATACAATAATAGGTGATACATTATATATGTCAGGCGGTAGAGGAATTATTGAAACAAGATAAATGTAAAGAAGAAAGAGAGATAGGTATAATGAATGAAATAGAAAAAGTTTCTATAATTGTAGCAATTTATAAATCTGAAAAATTTTTAGATAAATTAATAAATTCTATTATAAATCAAACTTATAAAAATATTGAAATAATACTTGTTGATGATGGTTCACCTGATAATAGTGGAAAAATATGTGATGAATATGCAAAAAAAGATTCAAGAATAAAAGTAATTCACAAAAAAAATGGAGGTACATGTGAAGCTAGAAACTATGGACTAGAAAATGCAACAGGAAAATATGTGACAATTGTTGATGGTGATGATTGGCTTTCAAAAGATTTTGTTGAATATATGATGAAAATAATAAAAGAAACAAATGCTGAAATGGCTATGTCATATAATGTATTCACTACAAGAGATCAGGTACAAATAAAAAATGATAAAATAGAAAAATGGTCACCGGAAGACGCTACAGCAACATTAATTTATCCTTATATGAAATTAGGACCATGGAATAAAATTTATAGCATGAAGTTATTAAAAGATAACAACATAACTTTTTCAGTGCCATGGTTTGGAGAAGGATTGTATTTTTCAACAAAAGCGGCACAATATTCAAATTGTGTAGGAGTAGGATACCGAAAAGTATACAACTATAGATTAAATAATGCGGAGAGTGGACTTACTCAATATAAAGTACAAAAAGGAATAAATGCACGAAATAATATTAATACAATAAAAAAAGAATTACATATAAATACGCCAAAAGTAAGAAATGCTATAGAATGGCATATTTGGAAAAACTATACTTTTATATTACTTCAAATTATTGGAACAAATTCTAAGGAAGAGTATAAAGATGAATATAAAAGATGTATAAAATATATTAGACTAAAAATGCCAAAAGTACTAATAAAAAGTAAAATAAATTTACGAGAAAAATTAAAAATCATAGCTTGTGGGATTTTTCCAGTCCAATATACAAAATTAGTTATAAAAAAATCTAAGAAAGCATTATTAAAAGATAAAATGGAATAAATTATAGAAAAAGTAAAAGGAGAAAATAAAAAATGAAAATATTAAATCTACTTGCTGAAGGCGGAATAGGAGGAATTGAAACTCTATGCAACAGTATAGATAATCGTAATAACATGAATAATTATTGGTGCTTCTTTAATCAAGGAGGAGAAATAGCTGATGAAATAAAAAGTAGAAATCCAGATAAAACATATATATTAAATGAAAAAACAACAATGAGAAAAATTATAAAAGAAATTAACAATATATGTGAAACGAATAAAATTGATATTATAGCTATGCATCATAATGGACTACAGTGCAATATACTTTTTCATTATTTAGTAAAAAGTAATAAAGAAAATGTCAAGTTTGTTAGACTTTTACATGCTTGTCACGAAGATAAATACTTTTTTCCAAACAATAAAATAAAAAGTATGTATGGTTTGTATTGTTACAATAGAGCTTTTAAAGAAGCAGATTTGCTTATTTCCGTTTCAAAGGCTGTTCAAAAATCTTTTGAAGAGAAATTTGATATTCAAAAAATAAGAAAGACAGTTATATATAATGGAATAAATGATAAGTTTTTAAAGACAGAAATAAGAAAAAGAGAAAATATAAAAAACAGAAAATGCAAAATAATATATGTTGGTAGACTAATAAAGGTAAAAGGTGTTGATATTTTAATAAATGCTATAAAAGAACTAAAAGATGAAAATTACAATATTCAATTAACTATCGTAGGGGATGGCGAAGAAAGAGAGAATTTAGAAAGACTCGTAAAAGAATTAGAAATAGGAGAAATAGTTCAATTTGTTGGAAAACAAAGAAATGTAATAGATTGGCTTGATAAATCAGATATTTCTGTCTATCCATCCGTTTGGAAAGAAGCATTTGGTATTTCTGTTGCAGAAGCAATGGCAAGAGAATGCATACCAATAGTATCTGACAGAGGAGGATTAACAGAAATAGTAGATGACAAATTAAACGGATATGTTGTAAAAAACCTAAATAGCGACAACGTTGCAAATACAATAAAGGAATGTATAGATAAAGAAATTGAAGGAAATGGAATAGATAGGAAAGAAATACGAAAAAAAGCTGAAGAATTTACAATTGATAGAACAATAGAAAGACTAAAAGAAGAATATGAAAAATTAATGAAATAAACACAAAAAAGGAGAAAAAATGAAAACTAGTGCTCAAAAGAGAAATTTAAAAATTTTATTATTTATCTTAATTATATATTTGTTAACTTTTCAAGATGTTATACAACAATACATACAAATTTTTAAGTATTTTGATGAGTTCTTAGCAGTATTAGTTTTTCCAATGTTGATAATAAAAATAAGGAAAAATAAAAACTTAAAAATCAAAAAAAATCATTTAATAATGATATTATTATTAGGTATATTAGTAATTAGTGGATTATATGCCAATATAATGTTTAAATATCAATCGTTGAAATTTGTGTTAAGTGATATGATATTGGTTTTAAAATTTTTTATGGCTTATTTTTTAGGTAATATGCTGCTAAGTGAAGAATTTATAAATAATAATAAATCAAAAATAAACAAACACATAAAGTTAATAGTATATTTCTTATTTACATGTACAATATTGAACTACATATTTAATATATGGACATCTAAAAGTATAAGGTTTGGAATAATGGCTAATAAATTATTTTATGGACATCAAACATCTTTAGCAGCAGCAAGCATTTTTTTATTAGCATTATTAGAATTAACAAGAGAAAATGAGAAAAAAGCGATTATGCCTATGATATGTATATTTATAGTACTAATATCAACTCTTAGATTAAAAGCAATAGGTGCAACTTGTATAATCATTATTATGATGATGTATATACATAAAACTAAAAAGAAAATAACATTATCTAAAATAATTATATTGGGAACCTTAGCAATAATAATAGCACATGATCAAATTTTCTATTATTTTATTGATATAGATCAAAGTGCGAGAAAACAATTAGTAATGAAATCAATTCAAATTATAAAAGATTTTTTCCCAGTTGGAACAGGGTTTGCAACATTTGGGTCATATTATTCATCAATTTCATATTCACCAGTGTATTATATATATAATTTGACTAATATACAAGGACTAACACCTGATGCACCTGCATTTGTTTCAGACACTTTTTGGCCAATAATTTTTGGACAATTTGGTATATTAGGTGCAATTTGTTATATATGTTGTATTATTCTTATTTTTAAAAATATACAAGAAAATTTTTCTAAAATTAATATTAATATGTATGTATCAAAATTAATATGCTTAATATATCTACTAATATCTAGTACATCTGAGGCAGCATTTATGCATACGATTGCTATTCCACTAGCATTAATAATAGGAATTAGAGTT
Organism: uncultured Clostridia bacterium; assembly: GCA_947625835.1. Classification (GTDB taxonomy): domain Bacteria; phylum Bacillota; class Clostridia; order TANB77; family CAG-508; genus CAG-269. The sequence continues at coordinate 68,638 of CANQPY010000003.1, forward strand.
TCTAGTAAAAAAAATAATGAAGAACAAACTAGGTAATATATAGAAAAATTAAATTATAAAGAAGAAGGGAATAAAAAATTATGAAAATTGGAATAGTAACTATTTTTGATAATAATAATTATGGAAATAGATTACAAAATTATGCTACTCAAACAATTTTGAAAAAATTTAACTTTGATGTTGAAACAATTGTGTGTGGGCAAAAAAAAATACAGAGAAATATTAAGTTAAGTAATTTTTTTCAAAAAGCTATAAAAAAGATAATTCGCAGTATAAATAAATTAAGACCTATAAATAAAAAAAGAAAAAAAGTATTTGAAAATTTTACTGAGACATATATAAAACATACAAATTTTAAGATAATGCCAAACAACATAAAACCAAATTTAAATAATGATTATGATTTCTTTGTAGCTGGTAGTGACCAAATATGGAATCCTAAATGGGGGTTAACGGAAGTAGAGTTACTAGGTTTTGCAGAAAACAAAAAAAGAATATCTTTTGCAGCAAGTATTGGAGCAAAGGATATTCCAAAAGAAAATCAAAAAATATTTATAAAAGAAATAAAAAAGTTTAAAAGTATATCAGTAAGAGAAAAAAATGCTGAAGAAATAATTAAAAAATTAACAGGAAGAAAAGATGCTCAAACATTAGTAGATCCAACTATGTTACTTTCAGCAGAAGAATGGGATAAGATATCCAAAAGACCAAAAGAATTAAAGAATGAAAAATATATTTTAACATATTTTCTTGGAAATATGTCAAAGAAAAGAAAAAAGGAAATAAAGAGAATAGCAAAAGAAAACAATTGTAAAATCATAAATTTATTGGACAAAAATAATAAATTTTATACAACTGGTCCAAGTGAATTTTTGTATTTAGAGAAAAATGCATTTCTTATATGTACAGACTCATTTCATTCGTGTGTTTTTGCTATTTTATATAATAGACCATTTTTAATATTCGAAAGAGAAAATACAACAAGTGATATGTCATCAAGAATAGATAATTTATTAGATACATTTAAATTGCAAGATAGAAAATTTACTGGAAATATAAATAATGAAATGTTAAAATGTAATTATTCAGAGAGTTATAAAATTCTAGAAGAAGAAAGAAAGAAAGCTAATGAATTTTTAAAAAAGGCTTTAGAAATATGATATATAAAGGAGTATAGATATGAATACAAGATTAACAATTTCTAAGATATATATTGAAGAAACAAAAAATAATGTGAAAGTTTGTTCTAAAATAAAATCAGATAAAGAAGATTACATATTATGGTTTGAGATTGAAAATGAATACAAAAAATATATTATAGAGGAAAGAGCAGATGCCTTTTTGGTTGCACTTCTTCCATATGCAATAAAACATGAATTAGATATATATGTTGAAAATAGCATTTCTTCTAAACTATATTATCAATTAACAACTTATCTAATACCTATGTTATGTGATAAATTTGAAAAGAGACAAATTGACATATCATGTAATTCATTAGATAATAAAAAATATAATACAGGAAAAGCTGTTGGAACAGCAATATCAAGAGGAGTGGATTCACTTTATACAATAGCAAAGCATACCAACTTGAAAACAAAAGAATTTAACATAACACATTTAACTTTATTTAATGCAGGTGCAACAGGACAATATGGAGGAGATAAAGCAAGAGAACTATACAATCAAAAAGTTCAAGAAGGCAAAAAATTTGCAAAAGAGAATGAGTTTGATTTTGTATCTGTTGATAGCAATATGAATGAATTTTTGATGATGAGTCATACAAAAACTCATACATTTAGAACAACAGCATGTATATTACTATTGCAAAAACTATTTTCTAAGTATTATTTTTCTTCTACTTATGATTTTAACGATACTAGAATTGATGCGGAAGAAGATATAGCACATGCTGATGTTTTAATGCTATCTTGTTTATCAACAGAGGATATAACATTTTACCCAGCAGGGATAGAAAGGAATAGAATTGGAAAAGTAAAAGAATTAGTGAATTACAAACCTAGTTATAACAGTTTAAATGTTTGTATATATGAAAAAAATAATTGTGGATTTTGTACTAAATGCATGAGAACTATAATGGAATTATATTCAATAGGAAAGTTGGATTTGTATAAAAATGTATTTGATATAGATAAGTTTTATAAAAACAAATCAAAATATTTTCTGTGGTTAAATAGAAAAATAAAAGAAAAAGATTCTTTTTGTATTGCTATTAATGATGAGTTAAAGAAAAGAAATATTAAAAAACCTGTATTTTCAAGTGCTTTAGCAATTTTCCCAACTAAATCACAAATAAAAAGCTCTATTTCAAAAACTAAAATTGGAAAAATGATAAAAAATAAAATAATAAAAACACCAAAAATAAATGATGGATGGACAGATTAAAGAAAAATAATTAAGGAGAATAAATGACTGATTCAAGAACTAAAAATTCAACAAGGAACGCAGGAGTTGCAATAATATCAAAAATTTCATATACAATTATGAGTTTTATTTGCAGAACAATATTTATTAAAATACTAGGTACGGAATACTTAGGTGTAAATGGCTTATTTACAAATGTATTATCAATGTTATCTTTAGCAGAAATGGGAATAGGTGTTGCGATAATATATAAAATGTATAAACCTATTGCTGAAGATAATCATGAGAGAATAAAAACTTTGATGCATTTTTATAAAGGTGCTTATACAACAATTGGAATAGTTATATTGATTATAGGATTAAGTATAATTCCTTTTTTAGGAAAAATTATTAAGGATGCTCCTAATATAAATGAAAATTTAACATATATATATATATTATTTTTAGCAAACACTTCAATTTCATATTTTTTTGCATATAAAAAATCAATAATAACTGCTCATCAAAAGGAATATTTATGTAGTTTAGTTAATCTCTTTGTAATGATAGCTTTAAATATTTTACAAATTATATTTTTATACTTAACTCATAATTATGTAATATATTTGCTTTTACAAATTGGAGCAACAATGACGGACAATTTAATTACAGCAATAATTGCTAATTATATGTATCCATATATAAAAAGTAAAAACTATAAAAAGATGACGAAAAAAGAAAAAACTGGCATTTTCAAAGATGTTAAATCTTTAGTTTTTTATCAATTTGGACATGTAGTATCAAATAGTACAGATAATATAATTATTTCTATGTTTTTAGGTATAAGCCAAGTGGGATTATTATCTAACTATACAACAATTACTATTGCTCTAACTACATTACTAAATGCTATGTTTAATGGTATAACTGCAAGTATTGGTAATTTAAATACTATAAAAGAAGAAGAAAAAAAAGAAAATGTATTTTATCAAATAATGTTTATATTATTTTTTGTGTATGGTTACATATCAATTGCAATAACACTGTTAATAAATAAATTTATAAAAATATGGCTAGGAGACAATTATGTTTTAGAATTTAGTATAAGTTTAGCATTGGGATTCAATTTTTATGTTGATGGAATGAGATATGTTAATTATACTTATAGGAATACATTAGGTCTATTTAGAAAAGGAAGTTTTATGCCACTTTTAACTGCAATTGCTAATGTTACTTTATCAGTCATATTAGTAAATTATGTGGGATTATTTGGAGTATTAATAGCAACAGGAATAACAAAATTATTTATGCTAACAGCCTATGAACCTTATTTGATACATAAAAATGCATTTAAAACTTCTCCAACAAGATATTACAAATCCTATATTTATTATTTCATTGTTACTATTTTAACATTTGCTATAAGTGGATTTGTTATAAGTATGATACCAATAGAAGGAATTTTAGGATTCATAGTGGATGGATTAGTAATAACAGTAATAGTTGCAACAGTATTTATAATGGCTACTTGTAAAACGGAACAATTTGCACAGACAAAAGAAAGGTTAAATGGAATTATTGGAAAGTTCATAAAATTTAATTAAACAATTGCATATTTTGAACTGTAAAATAATAAAGAAAAGAGGCCAATAAGATGATAGATAAGAAGATAGGAAATAAGTGTACAGGATGTACTGCTTGTGTAAATATTTGCCCTAAAAATGCAATAACAATGAAAACTGAAAATACAGGATTCAAATATCCAGTAATTAATCAAAAGAAATGTGTTAATTGTAAATTGTGTAAGAAAATATGTCCTGTATTAAATACTAAAAAGAATAAGTCTATTAATGAGTGCTATATGGGAAGTGCTAAAAATGAAAATATCCAAAAAACATCATCTTCCGGAGGAATATTTTCTATATTAGCAAATTATATTTTAGATAATAATGGAATTGTAATAGGTGCAGCTTTTGTTGATAATAAATTGAAGCATATTGCTATTACTAATAAAGATGAGTTAGAACAATTAAAAGGTTCAAAATATTTGCAAAGTGATTTGGAAGATATATTTAAATTTGTTAAATATAAATTAAAAGAGAATAAAATTTTATTTGTAGGAGTTCCTTGCCAAGTTGCAGGACTAAAAGCCTTTTTAAAAAGTGATTATGATAATTTGTTATGCATAGAATTAATATGTCATGGTGTTCCAACACCTAAGTTGTTTGATAAGTATGTAAAGGAAATAGAGAAAAATGAAAACGATAAGCTTGTAAAATATAATTTTAGAGATAAGTCAACAGGCTGGGAAACATATTCTAATACTGCAGTATTAAGTAAAAAGGAAATAACTGAATTATACTCAGAAAATAATTACATGAAATTATTTTTGTCAGATGTAGCTTTAAGAAAAAGTTGCTTTAATTGTAATTTTAAGTTAGGTAATAAATATGCCGATATCACTTTAGGAGATTTTTGGGGAATAAAAAATTATTATTATGAAATGTATAATGAAAATGGCGTTTCTGCAATTATAATAAATACAAAAAAAGGCAAAGAATATTTTGACGCTGTAAAGAAAAATTTGAAGTTTAAAGAATGTAATATAGAAAGTATTATTAAAGGAAATCCTTCATTAAAAAAATCTGTAAAGTATAATAAAAATTATGAAAATTTTTTTAGAGATATAAATTATTTGAATATAGATAAACTTGTAGAAAAATATGGAGCAAAAGAAATAACTTTATTGGCTAGATTTAAAAATTTAGCACGTAAAATAATTAAATTTTTAAGAAAATAAAATGTATATTACGTATAGTGCTGTAAGAAAAAAATTATGGTTATGCACTCTAATAGACTAAAGAATAATGGTATTTTACCGTGGATAAAATGAGCATAGAAAAGGAATGGAGATATATGCTTTAAAGGCAGTAAGCTTATAAATCCAAGTGAGCGGACTAATTGGTGTAGGACATCCAGTAGGAGCAACTGGAGTAAGAATGATGTTGGATTTATGCAAGCAAGTTACAAATACAGCAGGAAACTATCAAATAAAAAATGTTAAAAATTCTGTGATGCTAAATATAGGTAAATCTGCTACTACAAATTATGTGTACATTGTTGGAAAAGGATAAAAAAGGAAGGATATTTATATGGAAAGTACTAAAAGTAGAATATATTATTTAGAAGTATTAAGAGTTATAGCATGTTTGTCAGTTATTATGATTCATACATGTACAACATTTGTTGAACATGATTTTAATTCTTCTAATTTTTGGATAGCAAACATATTGGACGGGTTAGCAAGAATTGCTGTTCCTGTCTTCGTTATGATTTCAGGAGCTTTATTATTAGATGAAAATTATCAATACAATACAGAAAAATTAATTAAACATATTACAAGAATGATATTGTTTTTTGTCTTCTGGTCTTTGATATATTGTGTGATATATAAAATAATATGGCCAATTTTCTCGGGGGGTATACATAATGAATTTATAAAAATAATAGGCACATTTATTAAAGGACACTATCATTTATGGTATATATATTTATTAATTGGGTTATATTTAATTTTACCATTATTAAGATTATGGGTAAAAAAAGATAATAAGAAGTACATAGAATATTTTATAATATTAGCACTTATATTCACTTTTTTAATTCCTCAAATAATTAGTATAGGAAGTAATTATTCTAATTTATTTGAACACATTAATGAAATTATAGAAAACATAAATTTAAAATATGTAGGAGGGTATACTGCATACTTTTTACTTGGTTGGTACTTAAATAATTTTGAAATAAAAAGAAAAAATATTGTGTATTATTTAGGTATAATTAGTTTAATTATTACAATTTTTGGTACATATATTTTATCTATAAGTTTAGGAAAATCAGTTCGTATGTATGGTAATTTAATGTTAAATATTTTCTTTCAAGCATTGTGTATATTTGTATTTATAAAGGATAAAATTGAAAAAAACAGTTTCAAAGAGAGCAAAGTAATTTCGTTAATTTCAAAAAACAGCCTTGGTATTTATGCTATGCATGTAATGATAGTTAAGCTTACTTATGAAGTTTTAAATAGTATTAAATTAGATATTGCACTGATATCAATTCCAATTACATTTGTAACAGCATTTATAGTATCTTTTATAGTAACATCCATTTTCCGCAAACTTCCAGTGTTAAAAAAAGTAGTTTAGAAAGAATATTATGCACTGAAATTTCTTGATTTATTATTAAATTTTTTGCTATTTTTAAGATATATATTTACAAAAAAACTAAAATATGCAATAATATAAACATAAAAATCTAGGAGGTTGAAATAAACAAAATGGAAGAAATAGACGTAGCAGATATATTTATAGCAATACGAGAGAAAAAGAAAATTATAATTGCAATATTATTAATATCTATATTAATTGGAATAATATATTCATTTCTAATTATACAACCAAAATATGAAGCAACATGTAAAATATTAGTCGAAAAAGCAGATGAATCAGTTACAGGACTTATTGAATCTAATGACACATATAACAATATAATGACAAATTTAAATATTTCAAATATGACAATAGAAGAATTTAAAAACGATATTCTTTCAATAGAATATACAAGCAAAACAAGAACAATAGATATTAATACTAAAAATAGTAGCAAAGAAGATTGTTATAAAATAGCAAATGAAGCATGTAATATATTAATGACAAAATTAGATGAATTATATAATATGAAGAACAGCAAAATAATAGAACAACCTAGATTACCTGAAAATCCGTATAATGTTAATCATATAAGAGATATTGGCATTTCATTACTAGCAGGAATAATATTATCATTCTTATACGTTATTTTAAGTAATACTTATAATGATTGTATAAAAAGTCGTGAAGAAATTGAAAATAATACTGATATGAACATATTAGGAGTTGTTCCTGTTCATAAAAAGCAAGAAGCTACTAGCTATTTTATAAAAAATTTAAGAACAAATATAGAATTTAATAAAAATACTCCTAGACCTAAAAGCTTGGTGGTTACAAGTTTTACACAAGAAGAAGGAAAAAGTTACATAGCATCTAATTTAGCTATTAGTTTTGCAGAAACAGGGAAAAGTGTTCTAATAATAGATGCTGATATGATAGAAGGAACACAACATGAAAATTTCAATGTAGAATGTAAAAAGGGTTTATCTGATTTATTAAAAAATATTAATAATTTAGATAAAATAAATTTAGAAGAATTTATAAAGAAAACAGAAACAGAAAATTTATCTATAATGACGTTAGGAAATAAAATAGCAAATTCGTCAGAACTATTAATGTCAAATAAATTTAATGAATTATTAGAAAAATTAAAAGAAAAATTTGATTTAATAATATTTGATAGTACACCAAGTTTAAATATTAGTGATTCAATAATATTATCAAGTTATGTAGATGCAACCTTAATAGTAGCTGAATATAATAAAACTAAATTGCAAGATTTAATTAAGTTAGAAAATAGCATAAAAAATGTTGGTGGAAAGATAACAGGAGTAGTTATGAATAAACTACCACAAAAACATAAAGAATGTAAAATCTTAGATAAGTATAGTAATAAAACAATAGAAAATAAATAAATATATAAGGATAAAAATTTTTTGGAGAGTAGAAAATGGCAAGAACAATTTTTAGAATAATATTAATTACTTTATTGTGTTTAACATTTTTTCAAATATTTCAATTTTCAAATGAAGATTCTACAAAGTCAAGTTCAAGAAGTAGAGAAGTAATGAGAAAAATAGTAAATATTTTCCCTTACACAAAAAATTTAAGCGAAAAAACCAAAACAAAAATAGTAGAAAAATCACAGCCAATAATTAGAAAATTGGCTCATTTTTCTATTTATGCACTAGTTGGAGTTTTAATTATGGCATTTGTGAGTACTTATAAATTACTTTTATGGAAAAAGTTTGGAATTAGTATTTTTGTAGGCTTACTTTATGCTATATCAGATGAATTTCATCAAAGTTTCATTCCACGGAAGATCTGCTGAAATACGAGATGTTTTAATAGATACATCAGGTGTTATAGTTGGTATTTTTATTGTATTAATTATAATAGCAGTATATAAAGCATTAGGAGAAAAATATAAAACCATGAGAAGTGTCGAAAATAGTCAAAATATGCGATGAAGAATTTATTTTTTTTATAAACAAAAGTCAAAATATTACTATTGATATAACAAAAAATTTTGCAAGTCTGACTATCAATTATACTCAAAATGTAGATTTTGATGTAATAGCAGAAATATTTAATAAAATAGCAGAAGAAATAAAAAGTGCAAGAACAGACATAAGATTAAATAGAATAGGAATAAGAAAAGTTAATTTATACATATTCAAGACATTAAAAAATATAAATGAATATTTTGAAGAAACAATATTTAATTTTAATGAACTAATAGAAAAGAATAAAATTTCAATTAAACAACAATTAGAAAGTTATATATACGATAATTATAAAGTAAATCAAAATTCTGAAATTCAAAAAGGTATTTTGGTAAATAATTTAACAATGCAAGAAGAAGAAAGATATAGAATTATATTAGATTTAGATATATATGATGATCAAATACAAGAAAATGAAATAGATATAGAAAAAATGAATGCAAATTTATTTGAATTATACAAAGCAAATTTAAAAGAAGAATTTTTAAACAATTTAAAATCAGAAAATTATGAAAATGAGGAGATATTAAAAGTATGATAAATAATTTAGAATTCAAACCACAAGTAGGAAAAATAACTCAATCATCATTTAATGAAAAAAGATTAAAAAATTATCAACATATTAATACAATAAGCAAAACAAATTCAAAAGAAGATTTTTATAGAATTATTTCATATAAAAACAGAACAGGAGATGAAGAATTTATAAGAATATAATATGGAAAAAAATCTAATAATGAATGAACTAAAAGTAGAAGTATATACAGTAGGGTTTGAGCCTATGGGAGAAAGTATTGTAGTAAAAATAAAAATGGACAAGATAACAATGTTTTGCTTTGTAATTGATTATTATGAAACAGAAGATGAAAAACCAATATTACAACTTATTAAAGGTGAACCAATAGATTTAATTTGTATAACACATCCTGATTTAGACCATTGCTTAGGATTAGAAAAATGTATTGACAGAAAAAACATGAGGTTGTAGAAGTAAATAAAAAAATAGATAAAAGTGAAAATGGATTTTTTGCTAAAGTAATTGATTATGTAAAAATACCACATCATGGTTCTGAAGGTTCAAAAGAAATGTTTACAATTTTTTCTAATGTAAGAAAATTATCAAATTCTGTAACAACTATATACAGAAGTAAAAAACTTCCAAGAGAAAGTATCATAGATAAATATAAAGAAAAGAATGGTAAAGTATATTGTACAAGCAAACTACAAAAAGCTGAAAATATAGAAAAATATGGAATTGTTAAGCATACATTTGACATTATAAATGAGACAGTAGAAACAGAAAATTTGGCAAATGCAACGGAAATATAAATTCCGTTTTTTTATTTATGTGTAAAGATATCAAAAAAATGCAAAAATAAACCTAAAATTGGAGAAAAATTTTTTAAAATTTTACAAAAATATCAAAAAAACACTTGATTTTCACCTGTAAATACTGTAAAATGGTATTAAGAGGTGAAAATATGATAATTACAAATGATATTATAAAAAATAATTTGGCAAATTATTCCAATAAAAATAATAAAATTAGTAGAGATTTAAAAAATGGAAAACTTATTAAAATAATAAAAGGATTATATGAGACAAACTCCAATATTCCTGGATATCTACTTGCATCAAGCATTTATGGACCATCATATTTGTCATTTGATTTTGCTTTATATTATTATGGATTAATTCCTGAAAAGGTAGTATCATATACTAGTGCAACTTTTGATAAGAAGAAGAAAAAGTGTTATGATACACCTTTTGGCACTTTTTTTTATAGGGATGTTCCAAAAAAAGTTTATTCAATAGGAATAAAATTAATAGAAGAAAATGGATATTCTTATCAAATAGCAACTCCTGAAAAGGCTTTGTGTGATAAATTATATACATTAAGTCCAGTAAAAAATATATCAGAATTAATAAATTTGCTATTTAACGATTTAAGAATTGATGTAGATGCATTTAAAAAGCTAAATGTAAAGGATATAGAAGAAATAAGTAAAATCTATCATTCTACTAATGTTAAAATGCTGTGCAAGTATGTAAGGAGGATTAAGTAATGAACAATATTTTAAGTCAAATGCTTGAAAAATATGAAATAAAAAATATTCAAGATGAAACAAATGCCATTAAAGAAATTATACAAGAAATTGTAATTTGTGGTTTAAGTAGAGGTGGCTTTTTTGATGAAGCAGCCTTTTATGGAGGTACGGCATTAAGAATTTTTTATGGGTTAAATAGATTTTCGGAAGACTTAGATTTTGCATTGTTAAAGCCTAATAAAAATTTTAATTTATCAAAATATTTTTCTTACATTGAAAAAGAAGTTCAAGCTTACGGATTGAATCTAAAAATCGAAACAAAGGAAAAAACCAAAAAATCTAATACAATGTCTGCATTTTTAAAAGGAGATACTAAAGAACATATTTTAATATTCTTCGAAGATGCTAGCATTCAAAGTACTAATTCAATTAAAAACATAAAAATAAAATTTGAAGTAGATATAAATCCTCCACAAGGGGCAAATTATCAATTTAGATATAAATTATTGCCATCACCACATCAAGTAAGATTATATGATGAATCTTCATTGTTTGCTGGAAAAATTCATGCTATTATATGTAGAAATTGGCAATCAAGAACTAAAGGAAGAGACTTGTATGACTATATATTTTACTTATCAAAAAATGTAAGTGTAAATATTAGGTTAATTAGAGAAAAACTAATAGACTCTAATTTTATTTCAAAAGATGAAAAATTTAATTTAGATGTTTTAAAAGAAATTCTTATTAATAAATTTAAGGAAATAGATTACAATGATGCAAAAGAAGATGTTAAGTCTTTTATAGAAGATGTAAGTTCTTTAGAGTTATGGAATGAAAAATTCTTTATAGAAATTACAAAAGATTTAAAAGATTCATAAAAGTTTAAGAAATTCAATAAAGGCTGTAAAAAGCCTTATTTTTTCTCGAAAGTTGTAAATTTTTATACTTTATAATATAACATTATTTCGTATTTTGTATTGACAAACAATGTAAAAAGATGTAAAATGAAATTACCTAAATGGTAATATTGAGAAAGGAGGATGTATATTGAAAATAGAATATTGCAATAATAAATTAGCAAAAATAATGAGCGATATGCAAATATTAAATGAAACAATTGGAACACAAATGACTAAAGCAGTAAAAAAGAGATATAATGAAATAGAAGCAACAAATGATTTTCAAGAACTAATGAAAAACAATTTAGGGCATCCTCATCCGCTTAAAGGAGACTTAAAAGATTATTATGGAATAAGGTTAACAAGAAATTATAGATTAGTAGTACAAGAAAAAGAAAATAAAATTATTGTAGTGAAAGGAGTGATTGATTATCATGGAGACAAATATAACTGGATTATCCCTTGAGTTTATTATACATCCAGGTGAGACAATTAAAGAATTATTAGAAGAAAATAATATGTCACAAGAAGAATTAGCAGAAAGAACAAGTTTTTCCCCTAAACATGTAAGTGAAGTAGTAAATGGCAAAAAAAGGATTTCTGCTAATTTTGCTAAAGGATTAGAATATGTATTTGGAATAAATACTACATTTTGGCTAAATTTACAGTCTATTTATGATAAAGAATTATTAGAATTTGAAGAAAAAAATAATATAACAAAACAAGAGATAGAAATATCAAAAAAAATAGAGCCAATTTTAGAATATGCATATAGATTAAAATTAATTGATGGTAAATTTAATAATGATATTGAAAAGGTAATTGCAGCTAGAAACTTTTGCAAAATAAATAATTTGGTTAATATAGAAAAAATATTAAAATTAGAAGTAGCATATAGAACATCCACCAAACAAAAAGTGGATGACTACATATTATATGCATGGCAAAGAATATGTGAACTATTAGCAAACAAAGAAGAAATAGATGTAAAATATAATAAACAAACTTTAATAAATAATATAGAAAACATTAAGTCATTAATGTTGGAAGAAAATCCTAATATCATGATTAATAAAATAAAAAATACATTGAAAGAATGTGGTATTATATTTGAACTAGTAAAACATTTTCAAGGTGCACCAGTGCAAGGATTTATAGAAAAGAAAAATGATAATATAATATTGTGTATGACATTGAGGCAATCTTATGCAGATATATTTTGGTTTACATTATTTCATGAAATTGCACATATTATTAATGACGATATCAAAACAAATAGAATTGATTATTATATTGAGTACACAGATAGAGAAGAAAGAGCAGATATAATTGCTAGAAATATATTAATAAATGATAATAAATATAAAGAATTTATAAAGAAAAAGATACTATATAAATGGACAGAATAATGTTATAAACGAAAAATATTAAAAAAATTACCAAATTTTGAAAAGTGAAAAGACACATAATTAAGCTTATTATTGAAATAGTAGTTTAATTATGTGTCTATATAATATGTAAAGAAAAAATACTTATAAAAAATTTATTATAAAAATTAAAAAAACTATTGTAAAAAAATGGAAAATATGATATATTACTTTTACAATTTTAAAATTGCAATACATTTTAATTTAATCATGATAATAAAATTAAAATATTAATTCAAAAAAGATTTATAAAAAAATCTAAATTCAAAAAATTTTTTCGAAAAAATTCCAAAACATTAAAAATCAAGGAAAAAAATTAAAATCATTAAAATTAAATTTCAAAAAAATTAAATCAAAAATTTTTATCAAAATTAAAATTCACGTATCAAACTAGAATAAAACAATAAATTTTTACCCAAAGGGTTGATTTTGTCATGCCTTTATGGTAAAATAGAAAGGAATAGTAATATGGAAAATAAAAAACCAGCAATAACTAATGATTATATATTTAAGCAAATATTTTCAAAAAGAGGAAATGAAAGTATATTAAAAGATTTTCTAATTGGAGTATTAGAAATACCAATAGAAAAAATAAAAGTGCAGTCTGAAGTAAGTTTAGAAAAAGAATTAGAAGAAAATAAACTTGGAAAACTAGATATTTTAGCAATACTAAACGACAATACAATAGTAAATATAGAAGTCCAAGTAGAAAATCAATATAATTTTATAGACAGAAGTTTGTACTATTGGTCAGGAAGTTATTATAATGACTTAAAAGCAGGAGAAGATTATACAGAAACGAGAAAAACAATAGGAATAAATATTTTAAATTATGAAATATTTAAAGAAGGACCATATCACGAAATAGCAAGACTTAAAAGAGAATACAATAATAAATTAGTAACAGACAAATTAGAAATACATTACATACAAATGCCAAAATTCATAAAAGAAAAAAGAGGAAGCAAAACAAAACTAGACCAATGGATGCAATTTCTATGTCAAAAAAATAATAAGGAGGTAGCATTAGTTATGGAAAAAAATAATGAAATAAAAAAAGCTAATGAAGAATATGAATACCTAACAGGAGAAGCAAGAGATAGAAGAATTGCATATTTAGTAGACAAAACAAAAAAAGATTATAATACAAGATTAAAAGTAGAAAAAGAAATAGCAATAAAAGAGCGGAAGAAAGGAGCGGATTAGAGCAACGGAATAAAGGAGCGGAATAAAGGAGCGGAATAATGCAAAATAAAAAAGAAACAGTAAAAAAACTTATAGAATTAAAAATTCCAATCGATAAAATAGAACAAATAACAGAGCTAACAAAGGAAGAAATAGATGAAATAATAAAGTAAATAAAGTTTAATTTAAACGAGATAATGTCAATTATAGCATTATCTCGTTTTAGTATATTCAACAAAATGCATTGACAAATATAAAAAAAACTAATAAAATATTTTTAAGTGATATAAATGATAAGAAGGAAAAAAATGATTTCATATTTAGTAACAGGAGGAGCAGGATTTATAGGCTCAACTCTAAGTGAAAAATTATTAAAAGAAGGAAATAAAGTTATTGCAATAGATAATTTTTGCAATTTTTATGATCCAAAAATAAAAGAAAATAACATTAAAGAATCAGAAAACTATAAAGATTTTAAAATATATAGGGCAGATATACGAAATAAGCAAGCAATAAAAAATATATTTGCTAAAAACAAAATCGACATAGTAATTCATTTGGCAGCTATGGCAGGAGTAAGACCATCAATTGAAAATCCTGTGTTATATCAAGAAGTAAATTGTATGGGAACACAAAATATATTAGAAGAGATGAAATTACATGATATTAAAAATTTAGTTATGGCATCATCAAGTAGTGTATATGGAAATTGTAAAGAAGTACCTTTTAAAGAAAATATGATTGTAGATTTTGCAATTAGCCCATATGCAGCAACTAAAAAAGCAAACGAAGTAATGACTCATGTATATCATAAATTATTTGATATAAATGTTATGATGCTTAGATTTTTTACAGTATATGGACCAAAACAAAGACCAGACTTGGCAATAAGTAAATTTACAAGATTAATGTTAAATGATGAAGAAATACCAATGTATGGAGATGGAACAACTTCAAGGGATTATACTTATATTGATGACATTGTAGATGGAATAATAAAATCTTGTAAATATTGTATGGAAAATAGCAATGTGTATGAAATTTTAAATTTAGGAAATTCATCTCCAATATCACTAAAAGAGATGATAAATAAAATAGGACAAGCTTTACGGTATAGAACCTAAAATAAAGCAATTACCGATGCAATTAGGAGATGTAGAAATAACTTATGCGGATATTTCAAAAGCAAAAAAATTAATAGGATATGAACCAAAAATGACATTTGAAGAAGGAATAAAGAAATTTATTAATTGGTATAAAGAAAATATAAAATAGAGGAAAAGGTAATTATGAAACAATATAAAATAGCTATAGCAGGAACAGGATATGTAGGATTAGTAGCAGGGGTATGTCTTGCAGAAAAGGGACATCAAGTAATTTGCGTAGATGTAGATGAAAACAAAGTACAAAAAATGAAAGAAGGAATATGCCCAATTTATGAAGAGGGATTGCAAGAATTAATGCAAAAAAATTATAAAGTAGGAAGAATTGATTATACAACAGATTATAAATCTGCATATAAAGATGTAGATGCAATATTTATAGGTGTAGGAACACCGGAACAACCAGATGGTTCAGCAAATTTAAGTTATGTTGCAACAGTATCTAGGCAAATTGCCGAAAGCATAGAAAAAGATTGTTTAGTAGTTGTAAAGTCAACTGTGCCAGTAGGAACCAATGATAAAGTAGAACAATTTATAAAAGACTCATTAGTACATAATGTTAAAGTGGGAGTAGCAAGTAATCCAGAATTTTTATCACAAGGAAGAGCAGTAAAAGACACTTTAGAGGCAAAAAGAATTATAATTGGAACCGAAAGTAAAGAAGCAGAAAAAATATTAATGGAAATTTATGAACCATTCAATTTACCAATAGTTTCAGTAAGTAGAAGAAGCGCTGAAATGATAAAATATGCATCAAATGACTTTTTAGCATTAAAAATATCATATATGAACGATATAGCAAACCTTTGTGAATTAGTAGGAGCAAATATAGAAGATGTAGCAAAAGGAATGAGTTATGATCCAAGAATTGGAGAAAAGTTTTTAAATGCAGGAATAGGATATGGGGGGTCTTGTTTTCCAAAAGATACAAAAGCACTTAAATATTTAGCAAAACAAAATGGATATAAATTAAGAACAGTAGAGGCAGCAGTAGATGTTAATGTAGAGCAAAAAACAAAATTATATAAAAAAGCATGTGATAGATTAATAACATTTAATGGGTTAAAAGTAGCGATATTAGGATTAGCGTTTAAACCAGGAACAGATGATTTAAGAGAAGCACCATCAATAGACAACATAGAATTATTATTAAAACAAGGCGCAAAAATTTATGCATATGACCCAGTAGCGAAAGAAAATTTAGAGAAAAAATATCGGAGAAAAAATAATTTATGTAAAAACACCAGAAGAAGCTTTAGAAGATGCTAGTGTATGTTTTATTTTCACAGAGTGGAAAGAAATAAAGAATCTAAAACCAAAACAATATAAAGAGTTAATGAAAACTCCATTATTATATGATGGAAGAAATGTTTATGATTTGAATGATATGAAAGATGAGGGGATTGAATATTATTCAATTGGTAGATAAAAATTAAAAAGACACATAATTAAGCTTATTATTGAAATAGTAGTTTAATTATGTGTCTATATAATATGTAAAGAAAAAATACTTATAAAAAATTTATTATAAAAATTAAAAAAACTATTGTAAAAAAATGGAAAATATGATATATTACTTTTACAATTTTAAAATTGCAATACATTTTAATTTAATCATGATAATAAAATTAAAATATTAATTC
>CANQPY010000004.1 GCA_947625835.1 uncultured Clostridia bacterium
ACTTCATTATGCAAGTTTTCGTTATCTTCCATAATTTTATCTCGTTCTTTTTGATATTTTTCTGCTTTTTCAAATATTTTTGACTTTCTCAATAATTCTTGCCTTAATATCATATTATCTATTTTGTAGTTTTTCTTTTGTTTTTTCAAAATTAGTTATATCTTTATATTCTTTCAAATCTAAATGTTTTCTCCCAGATTCCTCTACTGCAACACCTCGTTCTAATTTAAAATTATGATCTACCATATATTTATGAAAAGCATTTTGTAATCTTCTATAACTATCTTTTTCTTTCCAAAATTCACTACAAGCAAGTTTATCAATGTCATTTCCTTTTTTATCTTTTGTGTGAACAACAGGCAAAAAAATTAAGTACATATGTGGAGTTTCTTCATCCATATGCACTTTTGCAGACATTATATATTGTTCGCCTAGATTTTTATATTCAACTACAAATTGATATGCTGTTGCAAAATATCTCTTTGTTTCTTCTTCGCCTATTTCTTCAAAAAATTGTTTATCAGAAGTGATAATATATTCACAAGCAATATTACTAACTGTTTTTATCTGTCCTTTGAGATTATATCTTTCTTTAAGCCTGTCAAATTCCTTATCATATCTATATTTAGGGTCTTTAAGTGAATAATTCAAATATGATCTTTCTTTTTCTATATTTTTATTTGAATAATTTTTATTCTTCCTTTCATTGTGTCTATATATTCCTTTTAGATTTTCTCTTTTGTATTTTGTGTTTCTAATAATTGTAAAACTCATATTTAATAACCTCCTTTTAAATTTTTTACCGATTTTTCGGCTCATATAATGGTCGATAGCTTGGCTATCGTAAGATGTAATACAAGCAAAAATACTTTGGTAGCTATTTAGTAATAACTCACATATAGAAAACACCTCTGCTACCATTGTATTTTTACATTGTATTGTAACACACTACGACACTTTTTTACGCTACTCGCTAAAAGTGTCTGTGTGGCAGGGACACCCCACACCCCATTTCATAAAAAATACTTTTTCGTATTTTTTATGTTTTAGCCTAAATTTGTTTTCTTACAACTTTAGGCTAAAAAAATCAGTTACCTGTGTAGTTTCTCTACTTTAGTAACTGATTTTATCTATGCAAATGATGTAGTTTATATAAACACTTCTGCATTTGCATATAATTTAGTAAAGTCAAAGTTAGTATAATCTCTTCCATTATAGTTTGATTTATATTTCTTATTGTGGCTTAAATCATTATTATATATCTTTTTATTTTTTATATTATTTATTATATCTTTGTCGTTTCTGCCTATAGGATATAGTTCATTTAAACTTGTACTATGGTTGTTTTCATCTACAGGGTATAGGTGTTTTTGACTATACATATTTATCTTTTCTCTATTAGGAACTATTTGCCTATTTTCTACTTCTTTACTATCTAATTTATATTTTAATTTCACTTCTATATATTGCTTTTTCTTCAATGAACTTATAATCTTTGAAACTCTGTCGGAGGTTACATTCACAATACTTGCTATATATTTATTACTCGCAAAGCAACTTCCTGTTTCATCACTTAAATATAAAATCATTGATAATATTAATTTTTCTTTATCTGATAATTGTTCATCTAATAAAATTTCTACTGGTATCCATAAACCTTTTAATTTTTGTTTGTTCATGTAATCCTCCTTTCATTTGATTTTAATTTGCTTCACAATCAATTTTGTGGCTTTTTAAATTTATTTTTATATAATTTTAGGTCAAAAAAATAAAGCCCTAAAATTTTACTTTTAAAGCTTTACTAATTTTATTATTTAATTACCAATCCCAACTTTACAACTGGATTCTTTTCTGCTAGAAAAACCTTCTTTATTTCAATATTTTCTGGAACAACTTGTCCATTTCTTTTACCGTTCTTTAGTGTTACATCCGTGTGTACTGTTGATTTTGATATTCCAAATTTTTTTGCTGCTCCTCTTACAGTATCTTTTGAATCTATTATATAGTGTGCTAAATTAATTGCACGATCTTCAATTGATATACTCTTCATAAAGCAAACCCCCATATGAATACTTTTGTTTAATTGTATTCCTATATGAGGGTAATTAGAACTATGTGACTTGTAAATAAAATTCTTGTCATTATTATATATTTATATTAAATTTACTCAAATAAATCTAAAATATCTTCTTTTGACATTTTATTTATAAAAGTTTCTTCTGTAGAAAGCACATCTTTTGAAAGCTTTTCTTTTCTTTCTTGCATCTTATTTATTTTTTCTTCAATAGAATTATTAGTGATAAGTTTATACACTTGAACACTGTTTTTTTGTCCAATTCTATATGCTCTATCTGTTGCTTGATTTTCACTTGATACATTCCACCATGGATCATAATGAATTACAACATCTGCTGAAGTTAAATTAAGACCTGTACCACCTGCTTTTAGGGAAATTAAAAATACTTTTACTGATTCGCTATTGTTAAATTCATCTACCATTTCAATTCTTTTATTAACTGGTGTATTTCCTATTAATTTAAAATACTCGATATTTAGTTTATTTAATTCTTTTTCTATTATTTCAAACATTGATGTATAGCTTGAAAATAGCAATATTTTATGACCAGATTCTATTGCATCTACTATTAAATCTAAACATTGTTTTAATTTTCCACTTTCGCCTTCATAATTTTTAATAAATAAACTTGGATGACAACAAATTTGTCTCAATCTTGTTAGTAACATAAGAATTTTAAACTTACTTTTTTCAAAGCTGTTATCATTTAATTCTTTTGCTACTTCTTTTCTAGTTTGAGCAAAATATGATAAATATATTTTTTCTTGTTCTTTTTCCATTTCATTTTTCATTACTGTTATGTTTTTCTCTGGTAACTCTGTTAAAACATCTTTTTTTACTCTTCTTAAAATGAATGGACTAATTAATTTTTTTAGTCTATTTAATGCTTCTTTATCTTCGTATTTTAATATTGGTTCCTCAAATTTTTTCTTAAATTTGTTGTAATTATATAAATATCCTGGCATTATAAAATCAAATATAGACCAAAGTTCAGCAATTGAATTTTCTATTGGAGTACCAGTTAGTGCAAATTTCACTTCACCTTTTAATGCTTTAAGTGATGTTGCATTTTGAGTTAATGCATTTTTTATGTATTGTGCTTCATCTGCTATTATATATTTAAAATCCTTATCTTCATAATTTTCAACATCCCTTTTTAGTAAATCATATGATGTAATAATTAAATCATAATCTTGATAATTATTTAATTTTTTATTTCTTTCCTCTGCTGTTCCATTAATAATTAATACTTTTATTGAATTACACCATTTTTCTACTTCTGCCTTCCAATTAAGGACTAATGTACTTGGGCATACTACTATTGATGTTGCCTTATTTTTACATTTTAACTGTGTACTTAATAATGCTATAATTTGTAAAGTTTTTCCTAGTCCCATATCGTCTGCTAAAATTCCACCAAATTTATACTTTTCTAGAGTTTTTAACCATCTATATCCTACCTTTTGATAATCTCTTAGCTTTTCTTCAAATTCTTTATCTATTTCAATATCATTTGAAATTTCGGAATTTCCTATATTATCTATTAATTCTGTAAATTTTTCATTTTTTGATACATTAATTTGTTTTTTAGAATCTATTAGTTTTTCTAAATATAAACTTCTATTTATTGGTAGATTAATAACTCCTTTTTCTACTTTATTGTAATCTACGTCAAGTGTTTCTGACATTTCTTCTAATAAATTCAAATCTTCATTATTAGTTAAATTAAGAAAATCTCCATTTTTTAATTTATAATATTTTTTCTTAATAGTATAATTTCTTAAAATGTCCTTTATTTCACTAATATCTATATTTATTTTTGAAATATCTAATTCTAATAAGCCATTGTCTATCTTTATTCCTATGTTTGAAATTTTAGGCTGTTTTATTTGTTTATTTTTAAATTTATCCGTTGCTAAAACTTCAAAGTCATTCATATATCCTTCAATTTTATATAATAAAAATTCATAGATATTATCTGTATTTTTCATAACAAATTGTTTTCTTGCAGTTAAAAGTTCAAATCCATCCATAAATATTCTTTTAATAACTTCTTTTTCAGCTGGCACATTTCTAACAATATTATGTTCTTTAACATAGTTTTGATAATTATTTTCCAGTATATTAAATTCATAATCCTTATAACAAAATTTTAATTCTAATAAAATATTGCCTTTGTCATCAACATCTAATAAAATTTTTGATGCTAATTTGCTTACAACTTCTACTTCCTTTGCTATTTCTTGTGGTAAGCCGTCAACATTTATGTTTATGTTAGGTATAACAAATTTACTAAAGTCATTTAACCTATCTTCTGGGATAAGTACATAATCATTTTTTCTTAATATTTCAAATAACCTAACAAGATTTTCATCTTTGTCTTTTTTATATATTTTTTTGTTATATAAAATGTAAATATGTTTATCTGAATAGAAGACAAGATAGTTAGAAATATTCATTCTTAATACATATTCTTCTGATACTTTTTCATATTCAACTTCCCAATAATAATTATTATAGGTTTTTACTTTTTCTTTTTGAATATTACATGTTATTTTTAATTCTTCTTCTGTAATATTGCATAATTCAATCCCTTGCTTACCACTATATTCATAACAATGAAATAATACATTTTTATCTGGAAGCATATTAAAAAATTCATCTATTTTGTTACCTTTTATATACATTTCTTTTCCTATCACAGTTGACATATTATATCTGTCAAAGGAATCATAATATTTGAACATTTCAGCATATTCAATAATATAATCAAATAACCATCTTGAGTCTTCGCTAAAGTTTTCTCTTTTAGGAATAAATCTTAATTGTTTTCCATAATATATTTCTGTTTCATTTTTATATGCATCATATAAGTTACTAATACTATTTAAAACATACATACGATTTTCGCCTATTTTAAACGTAATGGCTAAAGTTTCGCTATCATATAGTTCTAATATAAATTCCAATTTTACATTAGTTGAAAGTTCTGATAATTTTACATCTTTCATTGCTTGAGTTTGATGATATAATTCTAATACATCAAGCCTATCTGAATTTCCTATAAATTCATTACCAGTTTTATATAAATTTATCATATGAAGCCCATTATAATATTTTTGTTGATATTCATATTCTTTTCTTTCTTCTTCCTGTCTTCTTTTAATTTCTTCTAATCTTTTCCTCTCTTCTTCTTTCTTCTTGGCTTCCATTTTTATTTTTCCTTCTGATGTACTTGCATAATGTGGATCTATTACTTCCATAGACGTAGCTATTATATGTTTACACAAATTTCCACTGTAGTAGTCTTCGCATGTACATGTGCTTTTGTTAATCATATTTCCACATATTTCTAAATATGTAGTATAAGTATCATAATTTCCATCAACAGATGCTTCTATAGAATAATTTTTTTCATCAATTTTATTAACATTTTGTACTTCAACTAACCCTCTGTCGTATATACCTCTTCCTCTTCTATATCTAGCTGAATCATATCTTCTATTAAAATTAAGCGTTTTTAATTCCAAATCTATTACATCAATTATCATGTTTTATTTGCTCCTTCATTACTATATTTTAATCTAAAAGCATCTTTTGTATAATTTATTTTTTAAATTAAAAATACTGCATAAAGTGGTACAGAATAGTTAAAGCACCCCCATATGAATACGCTACTCATGAATTTTTTCATCCATATTTTGTTCATTAATTTGTGTAATTAACATTTTTAATAGTTGATTTTGCGATTTTATAAAATTAAAATAATATTCCTTTTGCTCTTGGCATATTGTAATTCCTTTATTTTCTTTCAATTCTTTAACTAAATCAAAACTATCCATTTTATGTGAAAAATCATCTAAAAATGCTAGAAACCAATCATATTTTTTATTCATTACATCTACAAAGTCAGTCAAAATTTTACCACTTTCAAATTTATTTTTGTAATTTTCGTAGTAATCTACCACTCTCTTAGGTTCCGTTGGAGCAAATTTTACAGGAATATTAAAACTTAAGTCAAAGTCATAACTAGGTGCTAGTCTAGTTTTTAATTTTCCTCCATATAAAATTCCCCAATTAGAATTTTTAGGATCCCACATTCCAATAAAATTATTTTTAAAGCAATCTTTTATAAATTGTTTTTCTATATTTAATATGTCTTCTAATGGAACATTCCTTTTGGTTAATTCTTTTTTTATATCTTCTATCATTATTATTACATCATTTGGAGCAATTCTTAATAAACCTTGATGCTCAGAATCTAAAATATCCACTCCTTCTATTAATTCTTCACCCTCTTTTATAAAAGATGGCGAGCAAACAAGTATATTAGAACCATATTCCATTAATATATATTCTGCTACTTTACCTTGTGAATCGCCATGTTTAAAAATCAATTCTGCAACTTGAGAGTTTAAAGCAGAATAAGGTATATCAACATTGTCATTTTTGCCAAAAACATCTTTGCTTGGTATATTTTTAACTAGTACTTTTTGATTATTATATTTTCCAAAATTAAATTCTCCCCATCCAATTGTATGACGACCAGTAAAACACAATTCTAGTTTTTTAAATATATCTGATGGAATTTCGGAAAGTTTAAACCCATTAGTATTGTTACTATTTTCTACTTTCATTATGACAAATCCCTTTCAACCCAATAATTATCTTTAAATGCTTTTGCTTTAGTAATTTCTAACATTTTCATCTTATCTAAATTTTCTAATTTAGATATTTTTTTTATAATTTCAATTTTTTCTTGTGATGGTAATCTATTTTCAAAAAAATCGAATAACTTTGTATCCATATATATATCTTTTTCTAATTTGAAATTTCCAATTCCATAACATCCACTTTGAATTGCTTTTTCTAGTTCTTCTCTGTTAATTTTAAAAACATACTGTTCATTTGCATATTCTAAAGTCCCTAATTTGAATATATTTCCTTCTTTGCTTTTCCATAATAATTTTAATTTCATTATATCTCCTTTTTATTATTATAAATTCTATCTAATAATTCATCTGGATAAGCTTTATCAATAAATTCTTCTATTGGTCCACCTGGTGGTATATTTTTGTGTCTTTCTTTTTGTCTGTTTCCTGCCATACAAGATATTGTAATATCAAAAGTCATAAATAACATCATAAATACAGTAATAATTTTAGCTCCTTTTTTATAAATTAATGGTTCTATTTTAAGCAGTAAAGGATATACTAATTTTAAATATAAAACTGCTATAATTCCCCAATATACACAGTAAAGTAAGCTTGTTCTGCCATTTAAATTCATAAATAAATTAGAATAGTCCCATGATATTGTTCCAAAGAATATCTCTTGAAAAAATGAACAAAGATATTCTAATGCTCCACCCATAATCATTCCTGATATAAATGCTTTTTTGGGCTCTTGTACATTTAAAGTTAATATATAATATGCAACTGCACCGATTCCATAAATTTGTATAAATGGTCCATAAACTAAGCCTTGTCTTATTTCCAAAGCTCTAGTATATACTAATGCATATAACATTTCGGCAAAAAATCCAAAAACACTGCCTATAACAAAAATCCAAAATATTTTAACAATATAAATTAAAATCTTTTTTCCCATATTTTTCCCCATTTATTTTTCTATTTCAATTATATACTAATTTAAATAAAAATAAAAGCATCTTTTTATAATTCATAAAATCTTCATTTTATTTTTTTGTAAATAAATGATACAAATATCGTAATACTTATAATTCCTACAATAATTCCTGCTAATACATCACTAAAATAATGTACTCTTAAATAAATTCTACTAAATCCTATCAAAATTGGCATAATGCTAAGTAATATAATTAATAAGTTTCTAACTTTTTTGTTTTTTACATTTTCGTATATTAGATAAATTGCAAATCCATAAAAAGCTACATTGTTTGTAGTATGACCTGATGGAAAACTATGACCTGTTTCGCTAATTAATTGTTCTACCGCTTCTGGCCTAGGTCGCTGAAATATGTTTTTTAGTATTATGTACATGCTAGAACTCATTAATAAATTAAGTAAAATAGCTATTCCCTGTTTTCTTTTTTGGCAAATAAATAAAATAATTGACAAAAAAAGTGCTATAAAAAATAAGCTAGGAATTCCACCAATATTGGTAATTATTTTTAATATTTCAGTAATTTGATTAGTTTGTATATTTTGAATTAAAGAATAAACTATATTGTCTATTTGTTTTGTTAATCCGTAATTAACAAAAATAGCAAGAATAATAAATAGAACACATAGTACGATTAACAATATTTTTTGTTTTTTTTCTAACATATTTTTCTCCCTTTTTTCTATCTATTATATCATAAAAAAACGGAATAAAGATTTTCTATGCAATAAAATTGCTTAGAAAATCTAAATTCCGCATAATTATCTTCTACGGAAAGTCTATCATTTTCTAATTCAGACTTTCCTAGAATATAAAAAT
Source organism: uncultured Clostridia bacterium (assembly GCA_947625835.1). Classification (GTDB taxonomy): domain Bacteria; phylum Bacillota; class Clostridia; order TANB77; family CAG-508; genus CAG-269. Next base: position 8,543 of record CANQPY010000004.1, read on the forward strand.
GAAAAAATCAAAGATTTTATTTCTTTGATTTTTCAACAATTTCATATATACTATCTACTAAATAATCTACATCTTCTTTTGTATTATCTTCTCCAAATGTTACTCTTAATGCTTTACTTGCTAAATCATTTGATAATCCAATACTTGACAAAACGTGTGAAGGTTTATCTGAACCAGATGTACAAGCTGAACCAGCAGATGCACAAATTCCTTTTGCATCTAAAGAAAATAATAATTCTTCTCCATCTACATCTGGAAATGAAAAATTAGTGTTACCTGGTAATCTATTTTCTATATCTCCATTTAAAATTGCATTTGGAATTTTTTCTTGTATTTTTTTTATATAATAATCTCTTAATTCTTTTAGATGTGTTATGTGCTCTTTTAAATTGTTATTTGCTAATTCACATGCTTTTCCTAAGGCTACAATTCCTGCTACATTTTCTGTTCCAGCCCTTTTATCTCTTTCTTGATGTCCTCCATCCATAAATTTTTCAAACTTGATTCCATTTTTTACATATAAAGCCCCTATACCTTTTGGAGCATATAGCTTATGCCCTGATAAAGAAAGGCTATCAATTCCCATTTTTTGAACATCAATAGGAACATTTCCACATGCTTGAACACTATCTGTATGAAATATGATATTATACATTTTCGCAATTTTTGAAATCATTTCAATTGGTTCAATTGTTCCAATTTCATTATTTGCAAACATAATTGTAATTAATATTGTATCATTTCTAATTGAATTTCTTAATTCTTCTAAGTCAATAAAACCTTTAGAATTTACTTTTAAATATGTTACTTGAAAGCCTTTTCTTTCTAATGTTTGGCAAGTATGAAGTACTGCAGGATGCTCTATTTTTGAAGTAATAATATGTCTGCCTTTTTTTTGGTTACCATAGGCAATTCCTTTGATTGCTGTATTGTCACTTTCACTTCCACCTGCTGTAAAATAAATTTCATTTGGATTGCAATTAATTAAATTTGCCACTTTTTTTCTTGCTTCTTCTATTGCTTTTTTGGAATTTCTTCCTATACTATATAAAGAAGATGGATTTCCGTAATTTTCTTTTAAATATGGTAGCATTGCTTCTAATACTTCTGGTTTAACCTTTGTAGTTGCTGCATTATCAAAATATCTAATTTTAGTCATTACTTTTTTATCCCCCTTTTTAATTTATATTCAGTATATAGCATTTATATTTCTTTTAAATATTTTAAATTTTCCATTGTTGTTTTATATCCATATTCATAGCACTTATCTAATTTTTCTATGTCTAAAAGTCCTGCTTTATCAGTCGGAATTGTTAAAATAAAGTCACTTTCTTTTAAGCTTTTTTCTGAAATTTTATTTCCCATAATATCTATTGTTTTCATAGCTATATCCATAACATTGCTGTTTTCGTCTATTTCATCTGCTTTAAAATTAACTGCTATAACTTTATCTGCTCCTTGTTTTTTTACTTCTAATACAGGAATATTATCTAAAATTGCACCATCTAAAAATTTATGCCCCATAAAATCACATGGGCAAAAAACTGCTGGAAAGCAACTGCTTGCTCTAACTGCTCTTCCTATTGTTATATCTGTTATATATCGATCTTCATTTTCACAATTTTTTGGTATGTTGTTTGTAAATACATATTCTTTTGAATGTTTAATATCTACACTTGGTATAACTAATGACATTTTTGTAATATCTTTAATTTTTTTTATTCCCTTTTTTATTGCTACATTATCATAGGCTCTTTCTAAACTTTCTCCTGTCTTTAAGCCTGATATACATACTTTTTTATTCATCATAAAGTTTCCAATCCCAGATATTATTGGACCTGAGTTTATTGCTACAATGTCTTTGGCATATCTTTTAAATAATATATATATATAATATGGTGAATATCCTATCGCATATAAAGCTGCTACTAAACTACCTGAACTAGTACCTCCTATTACATCTATTTTTATTCCGTTTTCTTCCATGGCTTTTAATGCTCCAGCATGTGCAATTCCTCTAATTCCTCCACCTGATAAAGCTATTCCTAATTTCAAATTTTTGTGTCTCCTTTCAATTTTTTTATATATTTAGTATTTACTATAAGATATGAGTTTAAACAAAAATTGGCACATTTTCTCTAAATAAGTAATGTGCCAAAAAAAATATCCTTCAAATTGCCTGAAGGATATTTTGTACTACTTTTTCCTATTAATCAAAATTACAAAGTATTATACTAAGTATAATAAATATTAACATGAAAATCAAAATTGTTAATGCAAAAATTTGCTCATTCTGAATTTGAAATTTAACTTTTTTCTGCTTTTTCATTTTTGCTCTCTCCTTTTTTGTTATAGTACTATATATTGTTATTACAACAAATTATTATAATATATTATTCTAAAAATTTCAATAGGAATTATTAATTATTTTCATTTGTGTAATAAACTTCTCCAAATCCATAAACAACTCTATAATATTGCCCAATAAAATTAGGTTCTTCTTGTCCTTCGAATGTATAAGTTGGAGCTAAAATTTCTTCTCCGTCTTCGTTTATTACTCCCCATTTTCCATCTTTAGTTATAGCTGCAAAGCCATATTCATTTAATTCATAAGCCTTATCATATTTATATTCGACTATAGTATTTCCTTTACTGTCTACAAATCCATATTGATTTCCATCTAATTTTACAAATAGCTTGTTATTTGGATACACTTCTGTATTTTGCAATTCTTTTCCTTGTTTATCAAAATACTTCGTTTCTGTATCATTATATACTTTTATATATTCTTTTTCTATTAATACACTTGCATTTCCCATTTCACAGATTTTCTCTAATGTTTTTGAGTAAATTCCGTGTTACATTATCTTTTAAGGTTTGTATTAAGTCTGTTCCTTGTATTAATTGCAAAGAATCATTGTTTAATTCTATTTTTGTATTTCCCTTATTGTCTAAAATTCCTAATTTTCCGTTCTCATAACTTGCTATAAAGTAATCATCATATAAATATTTTATATAATTATATTTTTCTTCTATTAATTGCTTTCCCTCACCATTAATAACACCATATTTTGTTCCATTTTCATTATTAATTCTTATTTTATATTTTTCATTTTCTGTATTTAATATTGCTACATTAGCATTAATATTAACTTGATTTCCGCTTTTATTATATACTGTTACTCCTTGTTCATTTTGTGCATATAAATAAATTCCATTAATGTCAATTTCATTATATTCTACTGGTATTATTATATTTCCTTCTATATTAGCTATACCATGCTTTCCACTTTTTTCTAGTACAAATACTTCATTATTTTCATCATATGAAATTGATTGATATTCATTGCTTATTATTATATCTTGATTTTTATTTACACCATATTGTCCATTTTTTGCACAAATTAAATATGCATTTTCTTTGTCATCTGTTTTATTAGTAACTCTTGAAATTTTGTTATATTCCTCTTTTAAAATCTCTTTTCCTTTTGAATTTAAATATCCATATCTATATCCTTCTTCTGTACGTATGCCTACAATATAGCCTGAATATTTATAGTTGTCATTTTCTGTGTAATAGTCATCAATTAAAATTTCGTCATACTTTATTTTTAGCAATTCATTTCCTTTAATATTAATAACTCCTAGTTTTTCATTCTGCTTTACTAATAGTTCTCCCTCTTTATATTGTAAGCTATCTATTTCATCATATACTGCTTTGGTTAGTTCTTTTCCCTGAAAATCTACTAACCCATATTTGCCGTCTTTTTGGTATTTTAAAATACTTTTTTCATACATTAAATCGCTTGAAATATTTTTAAATCTAATTGGTTCTATGTTATTGTATTCTACAAGAATTTGCTCATTTTTCTCATTAAATACTTTTACTTGATCTGATTTGCTACATAAAAATATTGCTTTTTCTGGATTTGGTATAATAACTTCATCATATTCTGGATTTATTATGATATCTCCTTTTTTATTTATTACACCAAATAAATTATTTTCTTTTAATACAAAATAATTATATTCTTTGACTTCATCTATTTCATATTCTTTATCTTTTTCAACTATTGTTTGATATGCTATTGTTGACAATACTGCAATTAAAATTAAGATTATTACTACAATTAAAACAATATATCTTTTTTTCATTACTACTAGTCCTCCTCTTCTATGTTATTTTGTACATTATTTTTACAAGCTTTTACTTTTAATATTCTTTTGTCTTCATATTCTTCAATTTTATATGTTACTTTTTCTGTATCTATAATTGGATTTTCTTCATCTTTTGGAATTCTTCCTAATTTTTCTTGTAGATATCCTGAAATTGTATCATAATCCCCTTCTGGGATTTCTGCATTTAATAATTTATTTACATCATAAATGGTCATGTTTCCGCTTAAAATGTACGTATTTTCATCAATTTTTTCATATTCCTTTTCTTCTTTGTCATATTCATCAAAAATATCTCCAACTAATTCTTCTAAGATATCTTCCATTGTTATTAAACCTGCTGTTCCACCATATTCATCCACAATAATTGCTATTTGCTTTTTGTTCTTTTGTAACTCTTTAAATACTTCATTTATTAATCTGTTTTGTGATACAAAATAAGCATCTTTGACAACATTTTTTACTTTAAAAGATTTTTTATTAATATTTTTTAGTACATCTTTTACATATAATATTCCTTTTATTTCATCAATTGTTTCATCATATACAGGAATTCTACTGTATCTGTATTTTTCTTCTGATAATTCATCTAATAGCTCATCTGTACTAATGTTAATGTCTACGGCAAATATATCTGTTCTATGTGTCATAATTTCTGAGACGGTTATATCATTAAATTCAAATACATTGTTTATTAGTTCTTTTTCTTCTTCTTCAATTGTTCCTTTTTCTTCTCCTTGATCAACCATCATTTTAATTTCTTCTTCTGTTACAGATTCTTCTTCGTTTTCATTTACACCAAAAATTTTTGATACTGTATTTGTTACAAAAGTTAAAAGTTTTACAAATGGTGATGCAATTACTGATATTGTTCTAATAATTCCAATTGTTGCAAAAGATATTTTTTCGTAATTTTTCATTGCAAACCTTTTTGGAACTAATTCTCCAAATACTAATGTGAAAAAAGACAATATGATTGTAATTATTACTATTGAAATACTATTCCATATGTCTAAACTAATCCATGGTATTATTTCGTATAATTTTGGTGCTAACATCTCTGCAAATGTGTCTGATGCAAATGCACTTGATAAAAATCCTGCAAGTGTAATACCAATTTGTATTGTTGATAAAAATTTGCTTGGCGATTTTATCATTTTTTCGATTTGTTTTGCCTTTTTATTTCCTTCTTTTGCTTGTTTTTCTATTTTTGCATCATTTAGTGATATAAATGCTATTTCTGCTGCAGCAAAAAATGCATTTAATGCTATTAGTATTACTAAAATGATTAGTTGTGAAATCATATGTTATCTACTCCCTTATTTATTGTTGTTCTTATTATATCCATTTTTTATATTTTTTTCAACCAATTTTGTTGTATTTGCAAATTTTGTCATTATTCTTTGGTCACAATTTACTATTATAAAAGTTCAATATATTTTTTATTTAAATTACAGACTGTTAAAAAGCATTTATAATATTTTTTATAAATTTGTGTGTCGCAACTTCCATAATAAAAAATTAAATGTAAGTTGCTCCAATCGCACTTCGCTTTGCTTCGTTTGGTCGCTTACGCATTTATAAAAAATATTATAAATGCTTTTTATTATAGTCTGTTATGTAGCTGGGAGTTATAAATAAAAAATATATTGAACTTTTTATTTAATTAAATAATTTTTTATAGCTTTGTTTGTGTTTGATTGTTTACTGTAAATTGAACTCTGAATGGATTTATTTTAAAAGGGAAATTAGTGACAATTAAATTAACAATAATAAAAATAATAATAGAAAAAATTAGACTTAAACTATTTATATAATAAGTTGTATACTTAAAATTATTTATATAACATACCTCCTTTCACATTTGCAAAAGCCCCTATAGAATGGGGCTTTATTTTTACTATTTTCTATCTAGTTCTAGGTAAAACTCTACGCCATTTTCTTTATTTATTGCACCATATGCATTTCTATAGTTACTCATAATTGCTTTTACAAAAGATAATCCTATTCCTGTTCCACCATCTTCACGATTTCTAGATTCATCACTTTTATAAAATCTATTCCAAATTCTTGTAAGGTCTTCTTCTTTTATTTGGTCACCTGTATTAAATACTTTTATTCTAACTTTTTTTCCATCTTCACTGATTTCATTTTGAATTTGTATGTATTTTTTTCCTTCTACTTCTTTTACATGCTTTATTGCGTTTGTTAAATAATTGCTTATTACTTGTTCAATATAAAAGTCATCTGCTAATACTTGTATTTCATTTTCTGTATCTATTTTTATTTGAGCTTGTTTTTCTTCAAGCATAACTTTAGATTTTCTTACTACTTCCTTTTCTAATTCTACTATGTTAAATTCTTTATCTTTAAATTCTCTTTTTCCATATTCTAATTTCATTAATTCTAAAAGTTCTTTTACTAATCTATCCATTTTATTTGTTTCGTCTAAAATAACTTCTGCATAAAATTTTCTACTTTCTTCATCAGAATTTACATTTTCAAGTAATCCCTCACTATATCCTTGTATTAAAGCAATTGGTGTTTTTAGTTCGTGTGATACATCTGAAATAAAGCTTTTTCTCATTTCATCTATTTTTGATTTTTCTTCAATGTCCTTTTCTAGTTCAATGTTTGTCTCTCTTAATTGCTTAATTGTCTTTTCTAATTTATCTGACATTGCATTAATGCTTTTTCCTAAATTGTTAATTTCATCTTCTGCATCTGTAATTCGATATTTTTTACTAAAGTCTAAGTTAGACATTTTTTTTGCAATGTCATTTAATTCTGTGATAGGGTCACCAAATTTTCTTGATACATAAGATACAATTACAGCTGAAATTAAAATGGTTAGTCCTGCCATTAAATATAAAAAGTGATTTGATATTTCTACACTTTGCTCTATTACGGTAATTGGTATTCTTATGTATAATAAATATCCATTGTCTAAAGATGCAGATAGTAAAATATATGTAATGCCATTTTTACTATCTTGTAGTTTTCTTATTATATATTTTTCTCCATCTTCTAATATTTCACTAGAATCAATATTAATTCTTTTTGTCATTTCATTCATTTGCCCTAACGTTGAAAAGAAGTCTTTATTTGAAGTATATACATTAATGTTTTTATTGTCTTTTATTAAAATATCAAAATTATTATTTATGGCTATTTTTTCTAATTGTGTTTCTAAATCTGTATTTTGTGGTTCGTTATAATAGGTGTTTATTCGCTCATAAGCTGATTTTAAAGCATTTGTTTTATTATACAAAACATATTGACCAAAAACCATATTATTAACCAATATTAGAAATGCAATAATTAATAAAATTATTGCAGACAGTGTCATAAAAAGTTTTACTCTAACTGATTTTAATGCATTTTTTAATTTTTCCATTATTCCTTCCTTTATTTTAAACTTTATATATTAATTTTATTTAATTTCAAACTTGTATCCTACTCCTCTTATTGTTTTTATGTATTTTCCTTTTTTGCCTAGCTTATGCCTTATTTTTTTTATGTGACTATCAATTGTTCTAGAATCACCATAATAGTCATAATTCCATACGTTATTTAATATTTTATCTCTAGATAAAGCAATATTTTCATTTTCGATTAAATAAATTAAAAGTTCATATTCTCTTAAACTAAGTTCAATAGATTTTCCATCTATTTTTACAGTCCTTCCTTCTTTATCTATCTCAATCCCCGCATAATTTTTTACTTCGGTTGTATCTTTAGTTGTTCTTTTTAAAATTGCTTCTACTCTTGCAACTAAAATTTTAGGACTAAATGGTTTTGAAATATATTCATCTACTCCTAATTCAAAACCAAATAATTCGTCTTGTTCTTCTCCTCTTGCTGTTAGCATAACAATTGGAACTTTAGATTCTTGCCTTATTTGACGAAGAACAGACCAGCCATCTAATTTTGGCATCATTACATCTAGTAAAATTAATGCAATTTTACTTTTATTTTCTTGATATACTTGCAAAGCTTTTTCGCCATCTTCTGCCTCTAAAATACTATAACCTTTTACCTTTAAAAAATCTTTTATTAGTTTTCTCATTCTTTGCTCATCGTCTACAACTAAAATACAATCGTTTGGCATATTATTTTCCTCTTTCTTTCTAATTTATTTTTATTATAGTTACAATTTGTGTCTATTTTGTGAAAGTTCTTTCTTTTTTTGGTGTTTTGTGGTATAATAATTATGTAACCAGTTGGCAGTGTAGAATGAAAGGAGCACCATATGAACATATTACAATCATTTTACCTTTTCCTGATTTCCGGTTTATTTGCTTTATTCTTTGGTTTTCTGCTTTCAAAAACTGATTTGATTGCAAATAAGAAAAATTTACTACTCCGGGAATCTTCTAGAATCCTAAGTGTATTCTTGCTTTTCTCTATAGCTATTATGGAAATTGCTTGGATATTACTGCTAGGTTTTGCGCTTTTCAATGCGCTAAAACCTCTAATATTAAGGATTCTTTAATTCAAAAATTGGGCATATAATGTTAATACATGATATGCCCAAAATCTTATTTACCCCATGTAATCTCGTAATTTTTTACTTCTACTTGGATGTCTTAATTTTCTTAATGCTTTTGCTTCAATTTGTCTAATTCTTTCACGAGTTACTTCAAATTCACGTCCTACTTCTTCTAAAGTTCTTGCTTTTCCATCTTCTAATCCAAATCTTAATTTTAATACTTTTGCTTCTCTTGGAGTAAGTGTGTTCATAACTTCTTCTAATTGCTCTTTTAGTAAAGTATATGCTGCTGAATCATGTGGTGCTGGGCTATCATCATCTTGTATAAAATCTCCTAAATGGCTATCATCTTCTTCTCCTATTGGTGTTTCTAAAGATACTGGGTCTTGTGCTATTTTTTGAATTTCCATTACTCTTTCAAGTGGTATTTCCATCTCTTCTGCTATTTCTTCTGGGCTTGGCTCTCTTCCTAATTGTTGCAATAAATGTCTTGAAGTTCTAATTAATTTATTTATGGTTTCTACCATGTGAACTGGAATTCTTATTGTTCTTGCTTGGTCTGCAATTGCTCTTGTAATTGCTTGCCTAATCCACCAAGTAGCATAAGTACTAAATTTGAAACCTTTTGTGTAATCAAATTTTTCAACTGCTTTTATTAACCCCATATTTCCTTCTTGAATTAAATCTAAGAATAACATTCCTCTACCTACATATTTTTTTGCAATGCTTACAACTAATCTTAAATTTGATTCTGCTAACTTTTGCTTTGCTTCTTCGTCTCCTTCTAAAATCTTTTTTGCTAATTCTAATTCTTGGTCAAATGTTAGAAGTGGAATTCTTCCTATTTCTCTTAAATACATTCTTACTGGATCGTCTACATTGATTCCCTCATAATTAGATTCGTCTGTTATTTCGTCTAATTTTAAATATTCAACCTCTTTTAAGTCTTCTATGTCTGGCTCTTCTTCCATATCATCAGATAATAAGTCTACACCCAGTTCTTCAAAAGCATCAAAAACTTGGTCTATTTCGTCTGGATTTACATCATCTAATTCATTTGCTAAGTCTCCATATGTTATTTGCCCCTTTTCTTTTGCTTTTTTTATGATATTATTCATTTTTTCTTCTTTTATTTTATTATCTTCTTTTGGCAATTCTGAATTTTCTTGTTTTGTTACTTCTTTGCTTTCTTCTTTGATTTCTTCTTGCTTTTCACTTGATTCTTCTGTTTTTGTTACTTCTTTTTCTGGTTTAGCTTTTTTTTCTTCGACTTTTTTTGCTTTTGCTACTTTTTTTTCTGGTTTGGCTTCTTTTACTTTTTTTACTTGAGCTACTTTTTCTTCTGGCTTTTCTGCCTTTTTTGCTTTTTTGGTTTTTAATGTTTCTTCTTTTATTTCTATTTTTTCTTCCTTTGCTTTTTTAGTTTCTTTTTTCTGTTTTTTTGGCTCTACTTTTTCTTTTTTATTTGCCATTTTTTATTTCACCCCTACTTAATTTTTGCTAGTCGAATTATAATGTTGTTTAATTCTTGCTCTAGCTCTTGTTTTCGACTTGCTTCTAAACTACTTTCTAACATTTTTAGTATTTCAAATTTACGATTTACTAACTTGTCCTTTTCATAGCTTTGCAAAATATCATCAATTGCTTTTTCTATATTAGTTATTTCATAATCATCTGCCATAATTTCTGTAATATGATTTTGTTCTTCTTCTTCTAATTCGTCTATTATGCTATTAATATTACTATTTCCTTTTTCAAATTCTTCATACAATTTTTGCGCAATTTTTTGATTGGTAAAATCTTTAAAATCTTCTATTTTTATGTTTTGCTTTATTGTTTGAAAAATTGAATTCTCTCCTATTAATAGTATAGATATAATTGTGTTTTCCCTTTTTTTTATTTCTTTTGAAATTTCGCTTGTATCTTGTTTAATATGACGTACTATCGGTTTTGCTTTGTCTAAAACTTTTTCTCCTTTTGTTTCTTTGTATAGAAGTTTATTTACTTCTGCATAAATTGCTTCTTTGGATATTTCATATTGTTTTGAAATTTTTTCAATATAAATTTCTCTTTCCATTGTGTTGTCTACTTTAGATATTAGTTTTGCAATTTCATTTAAAAATTTTATTTTGTCATTTACATTTTCTAAGTTTAAGTTTTGTTTTAGAAGTTTTACTTTAAATTCAATTACAGAAAGTGCTTTATCTATTAGTGCTTTAAATCTGCTATTTCCATATTTTATAATATATTCGTCGGGATCTTTTGCACCTTCCATTTGCAATATTCTTATGTCACATCCCATTTCTTGCAAAATATCTATTGCCCTAATTTTAGCATTTAACCCTGCATCATCTGAGTCGAAACTTAAAATTATTTTTTCTGAATTTTTTCTAAGTAACCAACCTTGTCCTTGTGTTAATGCTGTTCCAAGTGGTGCTACTACATTTGTAATTCCTCTTTGATGAAGAGATATTACATCCATATATCCTTCTACAATAAGTATTTGCTTGATATCCCCTTTTTTGGCAACATTTAATCCGAAATAAATGTCTTCCTTTGCTATATACTACATTTTCAGGTGAATTGATATATTTAGGTTTTGAATCGTCTAATACTCTTCCTCCAAAAGCAATTACTTTTCCTCTTACGTCACAAATCGGAAACATTAAACGGTTTCTGTATCTATCTATATACTGACCTTTATCATTTTTGTTTACTAAACCTGATTCCAAAATTTCTTTTTCTTCAAATCCTTGATTTTTTAGTTCTTTATAGAGTTCATCAAATTTTCCAGAAAATCCAATTTTGAAAGATTCTAATGTTTCGCTTGTTAATTTTCTTTTTTTTACATATTCTTGTGCTATTTTTGACTCTGGCTTGTATAGGTTTTTGTGATAATAGTTTGCTGCATATTCGTTTACTTTGTATACTTTTGATTTTAATAGTTCTTTTGCCTCGTCCCCACTACTATTTAACGTAGGCAATTGTATATTAGATCTTTCAGCTAAGGTTTGAACCGCTTCTATAAAACTGATTCCTTCTATTTTTGTTAAAAAAGTAAATACATTTCCTCCTACTCCACAACCAAAGCAATGAAATATTTGTCTATCTGGTGATACTGAAAAGGAAGGAGATTTTTCGTTGTGAAATGGACATAATCCAAAAAAATTTCTTCCACTTCTTTTTAAATGCACATATTGTGATATGATATCTACAATATCGTTGGTTTGCCTTACTTCTTCTATAATCTCATCACTATATCGTTGCATTTTTTCACCACTTTCTTCTAATATATTTTAAATAAATATACGTAATTATATTATTCGACGCATTTTACATAAATCCTTCTTTGTTTGTCATTTTTTTCACATTTATTTTTTTATATTTTAGGAAAGCCTGAATTAGAAAATGATAGACTTTCCGTAGAAGATAATTATGCGGAGTTGCAAAATCAGGAGGCCATTTTTCCTCCTGATTTATTTAGTTTAATAACATTATTTTATTGTCCAATTTTCTTACTAATTTCGCACATTTAATCCATTCTTTTGATTCTTTTTCGTTTATCTCGTTTTCTGGTTTATATTTTATTTTATGTTCCAAATTTGCCCAAAAATCCATAGCTATTGTTCTAATTTGAAGTTCTAATTTAACATGCATTTTGCTTTTAGATAAAATAACTGGTATTTCTAAAATCAAGTGATAGCTAGAATAACCACTTTTTTTGGGATATGTTACATAGTCTTTTTCTTTTAATATATGGATTCCATTTATGTTTTGTATTAATTCTTTAATTGTAAATATGTCTTTTTTTAAAGGACATATAATTCTAATTCCTGCAATATCATTTATATTTTCAATCATATTGTGATATGTAAGTTTTAAATTTCTATTTTCCATTTTATTTAAAATGCTTTGTGGCTCTTTTATTCTACTGTCAATGTGATCAATTAATTCATAATTATATAAAATTTTAAATTCATCTTTTATAATTTCTATTTTGTTTTTTAGCTCTTTTATTGCAATTGAATAAATAAACATTAACTTTTCAAATGTTTTGTCGTTAGTATCTAAAATTTCTTTTTGCTCAACAATGTCGCCTAGATTAATTAAGCCATTTTCTTTTGTCTTTTTTTGTATCATACTAGCATACACCTCTTGTTATTTAATATATGCTTATATTATCTTTTTATTGTTATGAATTTATATTTTATTTGTGTTTTTTTGGTGAATTTAAACCCATTTTTTTATTAATTCTTCTAGTGTAATTGTTTGTTTTTCTCCTGTTTTTATATTTTCGATTTCTAATTTTTCGCCTTCTTGTTTGTCTCCTAAAACAATTATATATGGTGTTCCTAATACTTTTGCATCTCTTATTTTTGCTCCTATGTTTATGTTTTTTCTGTCATCAAGAATGCTGCTAACTCCTTCTTTTTGTAATTTTTCATATAGCTCGTTTGCTTGTTTTAATTTTTCTTCATCATCTATTTTTGGAATAATTTGAAGTTTGTATGGTGCTATATTTTCTGGCAATGAAAATCCACATGGACCCCATTTTTCATCTTTTATTAAACATTGTTCATATAAAGCAGCTACTGTTCTACTAACACCTATTCCATAACATCCCATATAATATAATGCTTCTTTTCCTTCTTGATTTATGTATTTGCCATTCATCATTTCAGAATATCTTGTTCCTAGTTGGAAAATATGACCTAATTCCATTGTCCTTATTTCTTTGAAGTTTGAAATGTCTTCTATTCCATATTCTTCTTTTAGATATTCTTGGTAATTTTCTTTTTCTAATATTTCTGTGTTTAGCCCTACTCCTGTTTTTTCATCATATAGAATTTTATCTTCTCCTTGCTCTGATATTAGCATAAATTCTTCTGATTTTTTTCCTCCCATTGCTCCATTGTCTGCAACAATTGGAATAACTTCCATACCAATTTTTTCAAAAATTTCTGTAAATGCTTTTTTTACATTTTCATAAGATTTTGCCATTGCTTCTTCATTTGCATCAAAACTGTATGCATCTAGCATTGGAAAGGCTTTTCCTCTTAATAAATATCCTCTTGTTCTTATTTCATTTCTAAATTTTTCTCCAATTTGATAATACGTTACTGGTAAGTTTTTATAAGATTTTAGCTTTTCTCTTGCAAATTCAAGCATTGCCTCTTCACCTGTTGGTGCTAAACAAAATGTTCCTTTGTTTGACTGTGTAACTAACATAGTTCCATCTTGTACATAATGGTCATATCTTCCTGAGTTTTTCCATATTGTGTCTGGTTGCAATGTTGGAAGTAATACTTCGATACATCCATATTTATTTAAAGTTTCTACAATTATTTGTTCTACCTTTCTCCTTACTAGTAAAGGAACTGTATTATAACCAAATAAACCTGCTCCATATTGAACTAATTGTCCTGTTTGTATTAATATACTTTGACCTGGGTACATTTCATCTACATTGTTTAATTTTGTACTTCCAAATCCTGTTCCGTGATAATTTCATCTTTTTCTTCCTCTTTTCCTATTATATTTTCTGATTAAATTAGTAGTTCATTTTCGCTATTTTGAGTGTTTGTGCATTTTTCTTGATTTTGCTCTACTAATTCATCTATTACTATTTGTTTGTTTTCATCCATTTTATATCTCGGCAATTCTGGAAGTTCTTCTAAAGAACTATATCCAAATTTTCTTAAAAAGTCTTGTGTTGTTTTGTATGACATTGGTTTCCCTGGTAAATCTATTTTTCCTGCTTCTTCTATCAAGCCATATTCTAATAATTTATAAACACATGCATCTGCTGAAACTCCACGTATTGATTCTATTTCTGCTCTTGTTATTTTTGGATTATACGCAATAATTGCTAATGTTTCTAATGCTGCATTTGATAAGTTGGGTTGACTTCTTTTGTCTAATACAGTACATATATAATCATATAATTCTTTTTTTGTTCCTAATTGATACGAATCTTCTAATTTTATTATTTCAATTCCTCTTTTTTCTTCTTTATATTCTTCTTGCATACTTGATATTATATTTTCTATATCTTCTTCTGACATTTCTAAGCTTAAAACTAGTTCTTTTTTATTAACTGATCTCCCCGCAGAAAAAAGAATTGCTTCTATTATTGATTTTGCTTTATTAATTTCCATTTTGTGCTAAGTATCCTCCTATTATAATATTTATTATTATGTCATGAAAGTACGAATTTGTCAATATTTTTAAAATTTTCTTGCACTTTTTAATTTGATATGGTAATATTAAAAAAATAATAATTTTAATTTTTTACGGAGGTACTTTATGGAAGAAAAGAAAAATTTAGAAGTCGTTTCTGGGGATGGTAAAAATTTAGATATTTCACCAGTTTATGAACATTTAAATGCTGGTAAGCCCAAGTCTGCCGAAAGTAAACCTACAAATATTGTTATTCCAAAGAAAAAAAATGATGATGACAAAAAAGATGATGAAAAAAAATAAGGAAATTAAGAGACTGCTAGAAAAGTAGCCTCTTTTTTATTACTTTTTCTTACTTATAATTCTATCCTTCATTTTTTACTAATTTTTCTATTTCTTCTCCGTGTTAAACCTGTTAATTCTTCTATTTGCTTTTTTTCCATATTATTTTTTATCATATTTTTTGCTACCTGTAAAATTCCTTCTGTTACTCCTCTTGTTAGTGCTTTTTCTTCTGCTTTTTTTATTCTTCTAACTTCTCTTATTTTGTTTTCTAAAAGTTCTACTATAAATTTTTCAAAATTTTCCATCGTTTCTTCTCCTCCTTGTATTAATTTTTTACATTTTTCTAATTCTTCTTGGTTTAAAAGTTTTTTTATTAAATTAGAATATTGAAATATTGGGTTTATTGCTTTTCTTTCTTCTTCTGTTATTTTCCTTTTGATTAATTCTCTTATTGTCTCTTCTATTTCTTTATTAGTTTTTAGTTTTTCAAATAATATTATTTTGGATACTCCATTTTTTTGTTCTAATAATTCTTCCTTTGTGTAATTATTGATGTCCATTAAATTATATTTTGGATAATCTAATTTTTTAAAGCCATAACCACTTTCTTGATTTTCACTAATAGTTAGTGGTGCATCCCATTTTTTATTCCCAGTATATAAAACTATTGGACATATTAATGGATAATTTTTATCACTTTTTGTTTTTACACTTCTTATTAATTCTAAGCAATATTCTAAAATTCTTTCTGGCATTTTATAATCAATTGTACTTTGATGTTCTATCAAAATAAATATGTTTTTATTTTTTATTTTATATATTATGTCAGATTCCCTAATTTGAAATTTGGATGTAACAAATTTTCTATTGTATTTTTCTATGTTTTCTTCTTTTAAAATATTTTCTTTTGGAAATCCTATGTATTGTTTCATAAAATCAATAAATTCCTTTTTGTTATCTAATATGTATTTAAAAATTTTATCATGATACTGATGTGTTGTTTCTAATTCATAGTCTTCACTTTCTTCCATTACTCCATTTACTTCTGGAAACATTTTATTGTATTTTTTATATTCTAGGAAAGTCTGAATTAGAAAATGATAGACTTTCCGTAGAAGATAATTATGCGGAATTTAGATTTTCTAAGCAATTTTATTGCATAGAAAATCTTTATTCCGTTTTTTTATAATCTTCTATTGTAAATATTCTCATATATATCTTTCTCCTTTTAGTATAATATTTATTTCTTCCAAAGTCAATTTTGATTATTAAGTAAAATTGACAAAATACTCGTTTTTCCACGTATTTTCTTCTATTTTTTTATTTTTTGGAATTTTTTTCGAATTAAATTTGTTTTGAAAAAATTTTTTATTATTGTTTTATATAATATTACATTTTATGTAAAAAGTCAATCCTTTTTTGGAAATATTTTACAGTTTGCTTTTGATATTTGTTACTATTCACATCCAAAAAAAATAAAGCTAAGAAATTGTTTTTTATTTCTTAACTTTATTTTTTTATTGTATGATTTCTATTTTCCTTACTCTTCTACTTTTTCAAACATTTCTTTTCCAACTCCACATAAAGGACAAGTCCAATCAGCTGGTAAATCTTCAAATTTTACTCCTTCTTTTTCATCATCATAAACATATCCGCAAACTGTGCATTTATATTTCATTTTCTATTCACCTCCTATCAAATTATCTGCTAATTCTTCTAAATCATTTATTGTATCAGCTTTTACTGTTGATTTAATAGTAACTGTTTTTTCTATTATTGTGATATCTTTCATACCCTCTAACATGCTTCTTATAGTCTTTTCAGCAGATGGTGCCCAAGAACCATTTTGAATAATTGCTATTTTTCTATTTTGATAATTTCTTGCTTTTAAATGATTTAAAAATTGCTCCATTGGTACAAATACCCCTGCGTTATAACTTGATGCTGCTAAAACAAGTTTAGAATAACGAAATGCATCTTCAATTGCTTCATGCATATCTTCTTTTGTTAAATCAGATAAAACTACTTTTTTTGCACCTTTTTTTTCTAAAATTTCTTTTAAATTTTCTGCTGCTTTTAAAGTATTTCCATGAATTGATGCGCAAGCAATAAATATTCCTTCTTCTTCTGGAGTATAACTACTCCAAGTGTTATATCTTTCTATATAATGTGATAGATTTTCTTTTAATATTGGACCATGTAAAGGACAAATTACTTTAATATCTAAAGTTTGTGCTTTTTTTAATAGTGCTTGAACTTGGCTACCATATTTTCCTACAATTCCAAAATAATATCTACGTGCTTCACAGTCCCAATCTTCTTCTGTGTCTAAAGTTCCAAATTTTCCAAATCCATCTGCTGTAAATAAAATTTTGTCTTTTTTATCATAAGTCACCATTACTTCTGGCCAATGAACCATTGGTGCCATGAAAAATTGTAATGTATGTAAGCCAAAGTTTAATTCTTCTCCCTCTTTTACAACTATTTTTTTATCTGTTAAATCGATATCAAAAAAGTTTGGCAACATATTAAATGTAGTTGCATTTCCGATTAATTTCATACTTGGATATTTATCTACTAATAGTCCTATATTATATGCATGATCTGGCTCTAAGTGAGAAATTACTAAGTAATCTACTTTTTCACCATTTAATGCTTTTTCTAAGTTTTCAAGCCATGTGTTTGTTACTCTTCTATCACAAGTGTCTAATACTACATTTTTTTCATCTTTTATTAAGTAAGAATTGTATGTCATTCCATTTGGCACTTCATATTGTCCCTCAAACAACCTAATATCCTTGTCATCTGCTCCTATGTAAATAACTGAATCTGTTATATTTATATCTTTCATTTTTGACCTCCTAAATTATATATATATTATAACAAAAATTTTGTATTTGTAAATAACTATCGATAATTTTCTCTTGACACAAACCCAATTTAGTCATATACTAAAATCATAAAAAAGTATGAAAAGGAGGAAGGTCAAAAATGGACGATTTAATTGAAATTCGCTGGCATGGTAGAGGTGGTCAAGGTGCAAAAACAGCTTCTTTACTTTTAGCAGATGCTGCTTTTAACACAGGAAAATACATTCAAGGTTTTCCAGAATATGGACCTGAAAGAATGGGAGCACCAATTACTGCATATAACAGAATTAGTAGTAACCCAATTACCATCCATAGCAATATTTATGAGCCTGATTATGTAGTTGTTGTAGATGATACACTTTTAGAAACAGTTGATGTTACAGCAGGTTTAAAAGAAACAGGGGCAATTGTAATAAACACTACAAAATCAAGTGATTACCTAAAAAGTGTTTTAAAAGGATATTCAGGTAATATCTACACAATTGATGCAAGAAAAATTTCAGAAGAAGCTTTAGGACGTTATTTTCCAAATACACCAATGCTTGCTGCTATTGTAAAAGTAAGTGGTATTATGACAGATGAAGCTCTTTTAGAAGATATGAAGGGTTCTTTCAAGCATAAATTTGCAAAGAAACCTGAAGTAATAGACGGCAATATGAAAGCTTTAGAATTAGCATTAAAGGAGGTTAAAAAGATATGACAAATATAAATAATAAAACTCCTATGGAGAAACTAACTCCAGGTGGTGATATATATACTTCTGGAAATGCAAGAGATTTTAAAACTGGTGACTGGAGAAGTGTAAAACCTATTTACATTTCAGAAAAATGCAAACAATGCGGATTGTGTTTTCCAGTTTGTCCAGATGATGCTATTCCAGTAAGTAAAGAAGGATTAAGATCTGATTTTAATTACGATTATTGCAAAGGATGTGGCGTATGTGCAAAGGTATGTCCATTTAATGCAATTGAAATGAAGGAGGAGGGATAAAATATGAGTATAAGAGAAAGATTAAGTGGTAACGAAGCAGCAGCAACTGCTATGAAACAAATTAATCCAGATGTTGTAGCAGCATTCCCTATTACACCTTCAACTGAAATACCACAATATTTTTCAACTTTCGTTGCAAATGGTGTTGTAGATACCGAATTTGTTGCAGTAGAAAGTGAACATAGTGCTATGTCTGCATGTATTGGTGCAGAAGCAGCTCGGTGCTAGAGCAATGACAGCTACATCTGCAAATGGATTATCTTTAATGTGGGAAATGATTTACATTGCATCTAGTTTAAGGTTGCCAATTGTTTTATCACTTGTTAATAGAGCCGTATCTGGACCTTTAAACATTCACTGTGACCATTCAGACGCAATGGGTGTTCGTGATAGTGGATGGATTATGCTATTTTCAGAAACAAACCAAGAAGCTTATGATAATACTTTAATGGCACATAGAATTGCTGAAAATAAGGACGTAATGCTACCTTTAATGGTTTGCCAAGATGGATTTATTACTTCACATGCTATTGAAAATATTGAATTAGTGGAAGATGATAAAGTAAAAGAGTTTGTTGGAACATATAAACCTGAACACTATTTATTAAATAGAGATGAACCTATAGCAGTTGGACCATTAGATTTACAAAGCTATTTATTTGAACACAAAGCTCAACAAGCAATTGCTATGAAAAATGCAAAACAAGTTATTTTAGATGTATCTAAAGATTTTGAAAAAATGACTGGTAGAAAATATGGATTATTTGAAGAATATAAATTAGATGACGCAGAAGTTGCTATTGTTTGTATGAACTCAACTGCAGGAACTACAAAATTTGTTGTAGATAATTTACGAACTAAAGGAATAAAAGCTGGACTTTTAAAAGTTCGTGTATTTAGACCTTTCCCAGGAGAAGAAATAGCAAAAGCTTTAGCACATGTAAAAGCAGTTGCAATTTTAGATAGAGCAGATTCTTTAAATGCTGCAGGTGGTGCTTTGTTTGAAGATACAACATCTGCTATGTATGTAAATGATGTTCATGTACCTGCTGTAAATTATATTTATGGTATTGGTGGTAGAGATACAAAAGCTGAAGATATTGAATCTGTTTATAATGACTTATTTGATATTATAAAATCTGGCAAAGTAAAAAATCCTTATCGCTATTTAGGATTAAGAAAGGAGGCAGAAGAATAATATGGCTTATAATGTAAAAGAAATTGTAGGAAATAAACCTTCTAGATTTACAAGTGGACATAGAATGTGTGCAGGTTGTGGAGCTCCCCCTATTGCAAGACATATAATGAGAGCTTTAAAACCAGAAGACCACGCAGTAGTCGCTAATGCAACAGGATGTATGGAAGTTTCTACTTTTATTTATCCTTATACTGCATGGACTGATTCTTTTATACATACTGCTTTTGAGTGTGCAGGTGCAACTTTAGCAGGTGCAGAAGCAGCATATGTTTCTATGAAAAAACAAGGAAAACTTCCACAAGATGGAGATACAAAATTTATTGCATTTGGTGGAGATGGTGGAACTTATGATATAGGACTTCAAAGTTTATCAGGCGCTATGGAACGTGGTCATGATATGGTATATGTATGTTACGATAACGGAGCATATATGAACACTGGTATTCAACGTTCTTCTGCAACACCAAAATTTGCAGATACAACAACTTCTCCAGCAGGTAAAGTTATTCCTGGAAAAATGCAATCAAGAAAAGATTTAGCAAAAATTATGGTAGGACATCATCTTCCATATGTTGCTCAAACACTTGGATATATGAATTTTAAAGATTTATATGAAAAAGCTGAAAAAGCAATTTATACTAAAGGTCCTGCATTTTTAAATGTAATGGCACCTTGCCCTAGAGGATGGGGATACCCAACTGATGAATTAATGCAAATTAATAAACTTGCAGTTGAAACTTGCTATTGGCCTTTATATGAAGTTGTAGATGGTGTATATCATATTTCTTATAAACCAGCTAAAAAATTGCCAGTTGAAGAATTTTTAAGACCTCAAAAAAGATTTAAACATATGTTTAAACCAGGAAATGAATGGATGATTGAAGAATTCCAAAAAGAAGTAGATTCTAGGTGGCAAGAATTATTAGATTTAGAAGAAATAACAAACAAAAATAGAGATTAGAGTTTTTCTAATCTCTACTTTCTATTATAATTAAAATTCCTTTTTTTATCTGAATATTTGCTACATCTTCTTCTATTTCGTTACTAATTCCTAAACTTTTTCCAATTGGCAAAATAGCATCTTTTAAAGAATATTTAAAACCTTCTAAGGTTAATCCTTCTACTTCTGTTGTCATTGGTATTAAAGAAATATACTTTCCATATGTTTTATTTTTATACAATGTCAAATTTTTCTTAGTCAAATATATTTTATTATATTCATCTATCAAATAACATGGAATTTCTTTATCTAGCGGTTCTTTTAATATATGAATATTTGCTAAGGCATGATCCATTCTTTTTCCTAATGCTCCTAATATCAAAATTTCAGAACTATTTAAGTTAATTGCAAGATTTAAAGCAATATCTGTATCTGTATTATCTTTTTTGGAATTAAGCTTATGAAAAGTAATTTCAGAATTATTTTTATAAAATTTTAATATTTCTTGATTAATTGAATCAAAGTCTCCTACTACATGATTTGGCATAATCTTTAATTTATATAGTACTTCTAATCCTTTGTCAACTGCAATTATATTTTTAACTTTACTTGCATATTGTTTTACATTTTCTATGTTTATTTCTCCGTCCTGATATGATAAGTGTTTCCATTTTTCTATTTTTCCCTTCTAGTTGGTATTAAAAATAGTGCTCCCACTATAATTGGCAAATAAAAAGTGTACAATCTCCAAAATAAAATTGACATATTAATTGTTCCATATTTAAATATAGATTGGAACAATAAATAGAATCCTCCTTCTGCTCCAAGCCCTGAACCAGGTGTTGGTATAAATGTCATAATTAACAATAAAAATGCTTGTGTAGGTATAATTTGAAAGAAGCTTACTCCTGTATTTCCAAATGCGCGGTATACCATGTATGTAATAGAATAATATGCAAAACTTTGTATAATAGCTACTATAAACATTTTTAATACCATCTTTTTTTCAGACTTCATATATATAAATTGTTCTTTAAAATTATCTATACTTTTATCTAATTTTTCAATTGTTTTTTCTGGATTTTTAAAAATATGAATCTTTCCTAATAATTTGATAATTGGTGTTGTAAAAAAAGTAATTATTCTTTTTTTTATTCCTGCTAAAATAACTATAATAATTGCAAAAATATTAAGTAAAAAACCTAAGATTGCAATCCATAAATAATCTTTCATTAAACTTGCAAAAAATGAAAATTCAAATATTACTACTATTAAAGTTGAAACAACTAAAGCAGTTTGAGTAATTATAAATTTTATTGCCATAGCAGATAATGAATTGCTAACTCTTTTGCCTGTTTTTGTTAGTTCATATGCTTGCATTGGCTGACCACCTGAAGAAAATGGTGTAATGTTATTAAATAATTGTCCTATCATTGATACTTTAAATGAATTTGTGAATTTTTGCTCTGGGTACATCTTTTTTATTGGAATATGTAAGTTTATTGCTTCACACATCCAATGTATAGCTAAACAAATAATTCCTACAAATACCCATTTATAATCTACTTGGTTTAGTAGTTGAATAATATTTTCAATTCCATCTACATTTACCATATAAAGAAATAAACCAATAAAAATTACAATTATTAAAACAAAATTAAATATAACTACTTTTTTATTAGCTGGCTTTACATCTTCTTTTAAGTTTTCTATCTCTTCGTTTTTTTCAAGTCCATCTGGCATATTAATTTTTCGTTCCTTTCTAGCTTTTCTTTAAAGCACTATTATTTTTATAATTATATACTTTATATACTATATTATACAAAAAATCAATAGTTTAATAATAAATTAAAGGCTTTAAGTAATTATAAATTTTATAACTTTGTGTGTCGCAACTTACAAAATTTAAATTTTTAATGTAAGTTGCTCCAATCGCACTTCGCTTTGCTCCGTTTGGTCGCTTACGCAGTTATAAAATTTATAATTATTAAAGCCTTTTATATTAAAGCCTATTAATATGTATTTTCTAGTCTTCGCATGGTGCTTCAACTGGACAAACACCTGCACAAGTACCGCAACCAATGCAAGCAGATTGATCTATTACGAATCTTTCATCTCCTTGAGATATGCATCCTACTGGACATTCAGCTGCACATGCACCACAAGAGATACATTTATCTGTAATTTTATATGCCATTTTTTTCACCTCCTAAAATTATATCCTGTTTTTCTAATTCTTCTAATTCCTCTAATTCTTTTTTATTTTCTATTTCTTCTTTATCCATTTTTTCAGATGTTGCATCTTTTATTATTTTAACATCTTTTGCATCATATCTTTTATAGAAATAGCCATCACCTTCGTTATCTTTTATTTTGACTCTTACTCTTTCTTTTAATGTCTCAATAGAATCTACTTCTCCTTCACCATCTGCAGTTTTTACAATTGCTCCTATTCCTGGAAGTTTTTTTAATTTTTCTTCATATACATCATTTTCATATTTTAAACAACACATTAATCTGCCGCAATTTCCTGATATTTTTGATGGATTAAGTGACATATTTTGTTCTTTTGCCATTTTTATAGATACTGTTTCAAAATCACTTAAAAATGAACAACAACAAAGCTCTCTACCACATACACCATTTCCACCAATTCTTTTTACTTCGTCCCTAACACCTATTTGTCTTAATTCAATACGAGTTCTATATACTGCTGCTAAATCTTTTACTAAATCTCTAAAGTCTATTCTTCCATCT
Organism: uncultured Clostridia bacterium; assembly: GCA_947625835.1. GTDB lineage: Bacteria > Bacillota > Clostridia > TANB77 > CAG-508 > CAG-269. The sequence goes on from CANQPY010000004.1 coordinate 32,431, forward strand.
GCTGTGAAATAAAATAATATTTTGCTATTATCAAATTTATATTCAACATCTGTTAATGTCATGTTTAATTTATGTTCTTTTATCTTTTTTTGCGCTAATTCAAATGCTTCTTTTTCTTTTCTTCTGCATTCTTCATATTGTTTATGATCTCTATAATTTGCAATTCTAACGACTTTTTTTAAAGGTGTTACAATCTTTTCGTCTTCAACCCAACGGTTAGGTATCATTACCTCTCCATATTCATCGCCTTGTGCTGTTTCTACAATTACTTTATCACCTTTTCTTACACGTAAGCCTTTTGGATTAAAGAAATATATTTTACCTAGTTTTTTAAATCTAACTCCTATTATATTTTTCAATTTAGTTCCTCCCACATATTAAATACCATATTATCTATACACATATCATAGTTTGCATTTTGTTGCAATCTTTTTTTTGTGTTTTCCACAATTTCTATACAATTTGTGTATAATGAGTTCTCTTTTGCTTTTTTTAGTAATAATATGTTAATATATTCTAATATTTCATATATTTCTTCTTTTGATTTATATAATATTTCAGATAATTTTACAACTTCAACAAGATCCTTTTTTTCTAAATTTTCTATTATATTTACTATGTCATCATATTGATTTTGCTTATCTTTTAGAAAAATTGCTTTTCCAATACTTCCTTGGCATATTGATAAATATTGGTTTGTTATACTATTCATTTGATAATTTTTTTGCATATATTCTTTTATTTTTTCTTCTTCGATTGGTTGAAATCGTAGTATCATGCATCTTGATTTTATTGTAGCTAAAAATGCACTTTCATTTGTGCCAATTAGAATTATAGTTGCAAATTCTGGTGGCTCTTCTAATGTTTTTAATAAACAATTTTGTGCTTCTACAGTCATGGTCTGTGCATCATCTATAATACATACTTTTTTGTCAGATAATATTGGCTTTTCTTGTATTTTTTTTTGTAACCATCTAATTTGTTCTATTTTTACACTATTTCCGTCTGGTTCTATAGTAATTATGTCTGGATGATTTTCTATTTCTTTATTAAGTATTTTTTCTGCAAGTTCATTTGCTAAAAGTTTTTTTCCTATGCCATTTATTCCTAAAAATAAATAACTATGAGATAATGTTTTATTTTTTACTGAATTTGACAATATTTCCTTTATTTGAGTATTTCCAATTACTTTTTCAAACATCCTTTTACCTCAATCTAATCTACTTTTCCAAATTTATCAAGTGGCCAAATTCTAATTGCAACCGTACTTTCTATTTTTTCTAATGGTATGCAACCAAATTCTCTACAATCTGTACTTTGAGTTCTATTGTCTCCCATTGCAAATACGCAGTTTTCAGGAACAGTAAAATTGTTAAATCCAGTATATTTTGTTTCTGTCATAACTCCTTCTTGCAGATATGGCTCTTCTAGTTGTTCATTATTAATATATACTTTTCCTTCTTTTATTTCTACATAGTCTCCAGGCACTGCTATTACTCTTTTTATATAACTTTTCTTTCCAATTTCTAGAAAGTTATTTATAAACCATCCAAATCCAGATATTTTATCATATTTAGCAACTGGATTATTTAAATCAATTTCATCTTCTAGATATGATAGTTTATCTGGTTCTTCAAATGTAATTATTTGACCTCTTTTTGGTAAAGTATGAGTTGTTCTAGTCCATCTATTTAACCATAATCTTTCGTCTTGAATTAATGTTGGATACATTGACCTCATTTGCACAATTGTAGGTGTACCAATAAAATAACGAAATAACATTGCAAGTACTAATGCTATTATAATGCAATATATCCATTCAAATATATCTTTTGCTCTTTCACTCAATTTAAATCTCTCCTTTTGCTTCTACTATTATACATTATTTTTTCTAACTTATCAATGAAAAATTGTTTTTTTATTGTTTTGTTGGAATTCTAATTACTACTTCTGTGCCTTGCCCAACAACACTTTTTATATCAATGCTTCCACCATTTTTATCTAAAATTTCTTTTGCAATAGAAAGTCCGAAGTCCTGTTCCTCCCATTTCTCTTGTACGTGCTTTATCTACTCTATAAAATCTTTCAAAGATTCTGTTTAAATCTTCTTCTGGAATTCCAATTCCATTGTCAAATACCTTGATATAAGCATCATTATACACAAATCCAACATAAATTTTAATTTCTCCTCCGTCTTTTGTGTATTTAATACTATTTGTCAAAATATTTAATACTACTCTTTCAATATCATATTTATCGGCATATACTGGTGGTACATCTGCTGTTACAAAACAATCAACTTTATGATTTTTCTTTTTGATTTCTATTGCTAATTTGTCTTGACATTTTTTTACTAAATCACCTAAGTCAAAAGTTTCTTTTTGTATATTTTTGTTTTTATTATCATATCTAGACAAAGTTAATAAATCTGTTACCAATTTTGCCATTCGCCTTGCTTCTGTTGCAATTACATTTAAAAACTTTTCTTGAGTTTCTTTGTCATATTCTCCCTCTAGCAAAGTGTCTGCATATCCCATAATAGAAGTAATTGGTGTTTTTAATTCATGTGATACATCTGCAACAAATTCTTTTTGCATATTATCAAGTTTAACATGTTCTGTAATGTCTTGTATTACTGCGATAACTCCATCTGGTCTATCATTTTCATTTCTAAATGGTGCAAAAAATACATTCATAAATTTGTCTTCTACTTGAATTCGTTGTTCTGTTGATGTCCAGTTTTCCAAGTAAATTATTTTTTCCATATTTATATTTAATTTGAATTTTGCAAAAATATCATCAAATGTACTATCTTCTGGACCAATGCTCAAAAACTTTTTAGCAGCTGGATTTATTAAAATAATTTGTCCTTTCATGTTAAATGCTATAATTCCATCTGTCATGTGAAGTAAAATTGTTTCTATTTGATTTTTTTGAGTTGATACTTCACTTAATTTTTCTTTTAGTTCTGTCGTCATAATTCCTAATACATTTTCTAAATTTTTTGCTTCAGTTTTTTTGCCTTTTTTCAATTTTTCTATTGTTGTATCTTCTCCAGTAATTTTTTCAGCACTTTTTATTAATTTATTGATTGGATAAATTATGAATTGAGACAAAAATATTGCTATTAAAATTGCTGCAAGTGTAAATGCACTCCCTGCTATTGCTAACACCCAAATTGTTTTTTCTTGTAGGGTTTGCAAATCTAAAGCTTGTCCTTCTTGAATTTGCATATTTAAATTATTTAGTGAAACAAGAAAAAATATTCCTATTCCACTAATTATAAGTATTCCTACTAAAAACAATACCAATATTATTTTGTTAAATTGTATTTTCTTAAGCATTTTATTACCTCTATTTTACTAATTTTTTTATTTCTTGATAGATTTTATTCTCTGCGTCTTGCGTAGAAATTTTTAAAGCATTTTCTCCCATCTTTTTCATCTCTGATGGATTCAAAATAATTTCTTCTATTGTTTTGTTCAATTTTTCTCCTGTTAATTCATCATTTAATATTATTTTCGCTGCTCCGATGTTCTCTAAAACTTTTGCATTATAATATTGGTGATTATGACTTACATTTGGAAGTGGGACTAAAATTGATGGCTTTCCAAGATTTGTAATTTCAGTTACAGTCATTGCACCAGCTCTTCCAATAGCAACATCTGCTACATTTAAAGCCTCCTCCATATTATAAATGTATGGTGTTATTTTTACGTTATTAATATTATTAATATTAATTTGATGTTTTTCTAATTCTTCTTTTATTATATCAAACTGTTTTGGACCAGTTGCCCACATTATTTGATAATTTTTATTTTGCCCATTTTTTATAATTTCAATAATTGCCTCATTAATTTTTTGAGCCCCTTGGCTTCCTCCTGATACTAAAACAATTGGCTTTATTTGATTTAATCCTAATTGTCTTATAATTTCACTTTTTTCTTGTACTCCATATCCTCTTTTTTTTATTTTTACAGGTGTTCCTGTATGAACTATATTTTTTGCTTTTTTTATTTTATTTTTAGTTTCTTCAAAAGATACTAAAATCGTATTTGTTTTTTTTGCAAGCATTTTAACTGCTACCCCAGGAAAACTATTACTTTCATGAAGCATTGTTGGAATTTTTTGTTTGCTTGCTGCAGTTATTACTGCTCCACATATATAGCCACCTGTACCAATTACAATATCTGGCTTAAATTCTTTAACTATTTTATCTGCTTCTTTATATCCTTTTAATGTTAAATACATTTTTTTTATTGTGTCAAATGAAATCTTTTTGCTTAATCCATATGCATTTATAGTTTTTAACTCATACCCTGCACGTGGCACTAGGTCATTTTCTAGCCCTCTTGTAGTTCCAATAAATATAATTTTTGAATCTTTTTGCTCCTCTTTTATTTTGTTGGCAATTGCAATTCCTGGATTAATATGTCCAGCTGTTCCAGCTGCTGCTATAATTACTCTCATATATTTCCCTCCTAAGTTTTCGCTCCTGCTCTGGATATATTTAATAGAATTCCCATTTCACACAGTAGAATAAATAGGGCTGTTCCTCCGGTAACTAAAAAATGGTAATGGCATTCCTGTTGCTGGCATTGATGATGTTACTACTGCTACATTTATTATTACTTGGATTGCAACTAATGCAGTTATTCCTACTGCTAATAAACTTCCAAACATATCTGGTGCTTTTATTGCAATAAGTATCCCTCTCCATATAAATATGGCAAATAAAATTAAAACAAGGCTACAACCTATAAATCCTAATTCTTCTCCTAATATTGAAAAAATAAAGTCATTATGTGGCTCTGGTATGTATAAGAATTTTTGCTTGCTTTCTCCTAATCCTACTCCAAATAATCCTCCGTGATCCAATTGCATATAAGCTTTGAATAACTTGCCATCCTTCATTTAGTTTATCTTTCCATGGGTCTAAAAATGTTACTACTCTTTGCAGACGATATGGCTCTAAAATAACTAATCCAATAATTCCTGGAATTCCGTACTACCGCTCCTGTTGCTAAAAAATGCCAAAATTTGCAACCTGCTACAATCATCATAATTGAGCAAATACCTATAATAACTATAGAACTACTAAAGTGTGGTTCTAATAGTAAAAGTAAAATAATTGGTGCTAATGCAAGCATATGCAAAATAAAGCCTTTTCCATATTTTCCTAAAAAATCTCTATTTTTTGTTAAAACACCTGCATAAAAAATAATCATTAATAATTTTACTATTTCGGATGGTTGAAATGATAATGTTTCTGTAATATAAATCCATCTTTTGGCTCCATTAACCGTTTTTCCTGCAATTAATACTAAAGCTAACAAGGCAAATGCAATAAGCCAACAGCGACCAAAAAATTTTTGATAAAAACGATAGTCAATTTTTGATATAAATGCCATAGCAATTACTCCTAAAACTGCAAAAAATAATTGCTTAGAAAAATAGGAATAACTATCTCCGGCTTTCTGCTAATGCAGATGGAGAACTTGCTGATAGCACCATAACAAGCCCAATTGAAAGCAATAGCAATATAGTAATCACTAGTGTAAAATCAATTGGGTTATTTAAAAAACGTGAAAATGTTTTTTCTTTTTTCTTTTTTGCCATCAATCTATCTTTCCTTTCTCAGACAATTTTTAAACCTATAATACATAGTGCTAAAGTAACTAAACTAAACACAATTACTATTTTACTTTCTTTCCAACCAGATAATTCAAAATGATGGTGTAATGGTGCCATTTTGAAAAATCTTTTTCCTGTCTTTTTGTAATATACTACTTGTATAATAACTGAAATAGTTTCTAATATAGGAATAAGTGCAATTACTATTAGTAGTAATGGCATTTTTAAGTATAAAGCCATTGCTGAAATAACTCCTCCTAAAAATAAAGACCCTGTATCACCCATAAACACTTTTGCAGGATGTAAATTAAACATTAAAAATCCTAATATTACACCAATTACTACACTTCCAAATACTAATATTTCTTGCATTCCTGCCATCATTCCTATAATTGTTAAACAAGTAATAATTATAGCAGATACACTAGAAGAAAGTCCATCTATTCCATCTGTTAAATTTACACTGTTTGTTGCTCCTAAAATAACAAAAATTGCAAATGGTACATAGATATATATTGGTAATTCTATATATGTTTTTATTATAGGAATATAAATTTCTGTTCCTATATGTAATCCACTAATTAAGTAAATAACATAAAAAACAGATATAATTAAAAGTCCAAACATTTTATAACTTGGTTTCAAGCCTTTTGTATTTTTGAAAAATAGCTTTGTGGAATCATCTATAAAGCCTATTATTCCAAATCCTATTGTCAAAATAAGCATTGGAATCAATCTTTTGGCTGTTTCATTTTGTCCTTGCAAATTTAAAAAGATATAAGTTCCGGCTATTAAGATAATCATTGCAATTATCATAATAATTCCACCCATTGTTGGTGTTCCTTGCTTTTTTAAGTGTGATTTAGGTCCATCATCTCTTTCTATTTGACCTACTTTTAATTTTTTTAATATTGGTATAATTATAAAACTTAATATAACAGTTGTTATAAATGCTATAATTAACATAGTAATTTCTGTTTTCATTGTACCAAACCTTTCTTATGCTTTAGTATTGTATCTTTTATTTTAATTCATCCATGATTTCTTTTATAATTACTCTTTCATCATATGGATATTTTGTTCCTTTTATATCTTGATATGTTTCATGTCCTTTTCCTGCAATAACAACTATATCTCTTTTGGTTGCCATTTTAATGGCTTCTCTTATTGCATCTGTTCTATTTACAATTACAGTGTATTTTCCTTTTGTTCTTTTCATTCCCTCTTCAATTTCTTTTGTTATTTCTTCTGGTTCTTCTGTTCTTGGATTATCTGATGTAATAAATGTATAATCTGCAATTGTTCCTGATATTTCTCCCATTATCGGTCTTTTAGTTTTATCTCTGTCTCCTCCACAACCAAATACACAAATAAGTTTTCCTTTTGTATAAGATTTTACTGCTCTTAATATTCTTTCTAGACTTTCTGGAGAATGTGCATAGTCTATCATAATTGGTAATTCTTTTTTATTATCAACCATTTCTGATCTTCCTGGCACTCTAACTTCTAATAGTGCTTCTTTTACAGTTTCTGCATCTATTCCAAATTTTTGTGCAACGCAAATAGCTGCTAAACAATTATATACACTAAATCTTCCTGGTATGCATACTTTTACCCTTTCGTTTTTATCTGTTATTTTTACCTTAAAATCAGCATATGAATTTGTAATTGTAATATCTTTTGCTAATAAATTTGCAAAGTTGTCAATTCCATATGTTGTTATATTGCTTTCTGGAAATAGGCTAGGTATTTTTGCAGCATGCAAGTCATCTGCATTTACAATTCCAGTTTTGCACATTTTGAATAATTTTAATTTTGAGTTAAAGTAATCTTCCATATTTGGATGTTCTTTTTCACTGATGTGGTCTTGTGAAAAGTTTGTAAATAACACAATGTCAAAATCGCATCCATCAACTCTATGCAATTTCAAGCTTTGTGAAGATACTTCCATAACAACAACTTCTACTCCTGCTTCTACCATTTTAGCAAATTGTCTTTGCAATTCTAAGCTTTCTGGTGTTGTCATACTACTATCTTTCAATTTTTCTTCACCTATATATGTTGCAATTGTACCAATTAATCCTACTTTTTTTCCTGCCTTTTCTAAAATTTTTCTTATCATAAATGTTGTAGTTGTTTTTCCCTTTGTTCCTGTTATTCCTATTAATTTAAATTTTTTTGATGGATTTCCATAAAAATTAGATGCACAAATAGCCATTGCAGCTCTTGTGTCTTTTGCCATAATTATTGTGATATTTTCTGGTATGTTAAGTTCTTTTAAATTGCATCCTTCTTGAACCATAATGGCTGTTGCACCATTTTCAATTGCTTTCCCTATGAATTGATGACCATCTATTTTAAAACCTGTAATTGCTATAAATAAATAACCACTTTTTACTTTTTCTGAATTGTTTTCTATGTCATTTATTTCTATTTCTAAATCTCCTTTTACTTTTAGCCCTTCTATACCAACTAACATTTCTTTTAATTTCATTTCTATCCATCCCTTCAAATTTATAAATTTTATATCTAATATTGTCTACATTATATAACTAAATTACCATTTTGTATAGATTTTTTATAAAAAAATCTCCTAATATATCTTATTAGAAGATTTTATTTTTATTCAATTATTTTAAGCTCATTTCACAATATTTGCAACGATAAACTTGTTTTTCTTTATCTGTTAAAATAAATATTTGGTCTAAATCCTTTTCAACTGAAGTAATGCATCTTGGATTTTGACATTTTGCTACATTTACTATTTTTTCTGGTAAGTTTACTTTGAATTTTTTTATAAGTTCACCATTTTTTACTATGTTTATAGTTGCATTTGGCTCGATAAAACCAATTTTGTCTAAATCAATATTTATTTCTTTATCAATTTTTATGATATCTTTTTTCCCCATTTTTTGGCTTTTTGCATTTGTTATAATTGCAACTGAACAGTCTAAGCTTGTTAAATCTAATGCCTCATATAGCTCCATGCCTTTTTTTGCACTAATATGATCAATAACAATTCCATTTTTTATACTATCTATGTTCATATTAAATTTCTTCCCTTCTTTATTTTATTTCTAACAATTTTAAAATAAGTGCCATTCTAATATATTTTCCATATTCTGCTTGTTTAAAATAGCATGCCCTTTTATCATCATCTACATCTGTTGATATTTCATTTACTCTTGGTAATGGATGCATAATACATAAATCTTCTTTTGCTTTTTTTAGTTTTTCCTTATTTAGAATATAATAATCTTTTAGTCTTACATAATCCGCTTCATTAAAAAATCTTTCTTTTTGCACTCTTGTCATATATAACACATCTAATTTATCCATATATTCTTCTATGTCTGTTGTTTCGCAATATTCTATATTGTTTTTTTCTAGGACGTCCTTTTTTATATATTCTGGCATTACTAATTCTTTTGGTGATATTAAAATAAATTTGATATTTTTATATCTTGACATTGCAGTAACTAATGAGTGTACTGTTCTTCCAAATTTTAAGTCTCCACATAGTCCGATTGTTAAATTATCTAATCTTCCTTTTTCACATTGTATAGTTAATAAGTCTGTTAAGGTTTGGGTTGGATGGTTATGTCCTCCATCTCCAGCATTGATAATTGGTACTACTGATTTTAATGATGCAACTAAAGGTGCTCCTTCTTTTGGATGTCTCATTGCTATAATGTCACTATATACTCCTACTATTCTTGTTGTGTCTGCTACACTTTCTCCCTTTGATACAGAACTAGATGCCGCTTCTGAAAACCCTAATACTTGTCCGCCTAGCCCAATCATTGCAGCTTCAAAACTAAGCCTTGTCCTTGTACTTGGTTCAAAAAATAAAGTAGCTATTGTTTTACCATCACATTTATGAGAATATTTCTCTTTATTTGCAATGATATCTTTAGCTACTTTTATTAATTCATCGATTTCTTCTACTGATAAATCTTTAATATCAATTAAATGTTTCATTTTTCTTCTCCTTCTTTTTTTATTTATATAGTTTTATCAAAAAAAGAAGGATTTGTCAATTTAAAATTAATATTTTGTTAAAATATGAAGTAAAAAGTTCAATATATTTTTTATTTATAACAAATCGGGAGGAACCAACAAATTATTTTTTATAATACTATCAGACAAATAAATTTCATCTTCCATTTTTTGTTGCAATTTTTTCATTTCTTCTGTTTGGTCTACTTCCTCTAAAGTTCTTCTATCATAATATTTATCATTAATATTATAATATTTACTTGTTATATACCCTAGTCCTTTAACAAAAGAGTAATCTTTATCTGAAAATATGCTTTCTCCTAATGAAAAATTATTTTCTAATCCTAACAAATCTAAAATGGTTGGCTTTATATCTATTTTTGCAACTGCACGATTTATTATACTATCTGTAGAATTAATATTTAATTTAGGTATTTTTATTCCAAATGGAATATGAACCTCTTTTATGCTATTTTCAAATTCTGTATATTCTATTTCATTTTCTTCATATAAACTTTTTATATCTTCAATACAATTAAGACCAGAGCCATGGTCACCATATACAATAAAAATACTTTTGTCCATTAAACCAGTTTCTTCTAAATCTTTTATCAATTGACCAAAGGCATAGTCCACAAAATTGCATGATATTAGATAATTTTGAAATGTTTCATCTTTATATTTTTTCACATCTTCTTTTGTTAATGTTACTTTATTTTCCAAGTTTGAAACTCCTTCCAATTCAAATGGTATATGTGTTGTAACACTAACTAATGTAGTGCAAAAATTTCCTTTATAATTATTTATTTTATCTACTGCTTGTTTAAAGAACGATTCATCTGAATAAAATTCTCCTGCTTTTTCAATATTTGGAAATTCATTGATATCGTTATATTCATCAATATGATAGCCTGTATTATATACTTCATTTCTATTCCAAAAAGAACTGCTATTTGGATGCATAAATGAGGTATAATATCCTTCTTTTCTAAGAGCAGAATAAATATCTAGCCATGTATTATTGTAATATTTTTGGAATATATATCCGTTTTCTAATGGATACATAGAGTTTTCCATTTCAAACTCAGAATCGGCTGTAGTTCCAAGTCCTTGATTATACATATCACTGCAATAAATGTTTTCTTTAAAAAAGCGGTTCAAATTTGGCGTAATTTCTTTTCCATTTACTTTTTTTCCTATTATATATTCATTTAAACTTTCTAATTGCAATATGATAACATTTTTATCTTTTGCTATCCCAAAACATTTGGTTTCTTTTGATTTTTCTTTTAAATTTTCGTTGTAAATATTTTTAATTCTTTCTTCATCTACTTTTTCTTTTACAAATAAGCTACAAATGTACTCTTCTGCATCTTTATAGTGATAATAATAAATTGAAGCATCTTGCAAAATTAAAGATTTATTATATTTTCTAAAGTCATATATTCCATTAATGTTTTTATTTACTATAAAAATATTTAATCCTACTATAATTACAATTATAAATGCTTTTAATATTTTATTTTTATAAATTGTCTTTTTTATTTTCTTATTTGAAATTATACTAAATATTAAAAGCATTATATTATCAAACCAGAACAGTAAGATATTTTTAATATCAATAAGTGTTAATACACCACTTCCTATTTCTTTTGCATATCTTAAATTTTCAATTTGATAGCAAGATAAAAAATTGGTAGAATAACTATAATAAAGGAAATCAGCATATATAATTAATGTGATAATTGCATAGATAATATTTAAATAGATTAATGAAAATTTATTTTTGTAATTAATTATTGGACACATAATTAATAAGGAAGCAACTAATATATATGAAAACGTATCTATATTGACTTCTATTCCTAAAATGCAATTTATAAATATTCCTTTATAAATTAATAGTATTATTCCAATTAAAAAAATAATATTATTCTTAAAAAATTCTTCTGTTGGCTTTACTATTACTTTTTTTAAAATTCTTTTTGCTTTATCTAAATTTTTCATTTTTTGTTCCATTCTTTTCTTCATTTTTTCTATTAGCCTTATTATATCATATAATAGTGAAAACTTTTAATTTTGTCAATATTATTTTTCAGTCAAAGTGAAAGATTTGCGTTTTTTTTGCAAATCTTTCACTTTGTTTTTCAAATATATGCATTTATAAATTTTAATACTCTATAAAAATCTTATTCCCTTTATTTATTTTAATTCCTTCAGTTGGTATTTGTTTCTTAATTATTGTATTTTCTTTATCTAATGTTTTTTCATTTTCCTCTTTGATTCCTTCTATACTCAATTCTAATCCTATTTCTTTCAATATTTTTTCTGCTTCTTTTACTGATACCCCAGTTATATTCGGTACACTTACTTCTTCTACAATTTCTAATTCATCTTTGTTACCTTGACTTACTTCTAAATATGGCAAAATTTCTGAAAAAATTTGTCCTCCAACAGGTGCTGCAACTCCACCTCCTTGGTGTCCTCCTTCTCCGTGTTGGATTATATAAAGTAACTAAAACTACAACTTGTGGATTTTCAATTGGCGCCACTCCGGCAAAAAGATGTAACATATTTATTAGTATTTACACCATCTTCTGAAGTTCCTGTTTTTCCTCCAATTCTATACCCTGCAACTTTTGCATTTTTTCCAGTTCCTTCTGATACAACAGTTTCCATCATGCTTAAAACTTTTTCTGAAGTTTCCTTTGAAATTACTGTTCCATTTTTTTTGACTGGAACATCTTTAATTTCTTTTGTTTTACTATTAATAATTTGTTTTACAATTCTAGGAGTAATGCTTGTTCCTCCATTTGCAATACTAGATACTGCTGTAGCTAATTGAATTGGTGTAATTTCAAATCTCTGTCCGAAGCTAATTGTTGCAAGTTCCACAGGTCCTGCCTTTTCTTCTGCTAAAAAAATACTATTTGCTTCTCCTGGAAGGTCAATTCCAGTTTTACTCAATAATCTAAACTTATTTAAATAAGAGTAATATGTCTTTACCCCTAATTTTTGACCTAAACCTATAAAAACAGGATTGCAAGAATTCATTAATGCCATTCTTAAACTTTCTGAACCATGTGGTCTATAATATCTCCAACATTTAATTCTAACACCTGCAACTTCAATAGAACCAGTACAACAAAACTCTCCTTGCTTATCTATATCAGTAACAATTCCTTCTTCCAGAGCTGCTGATGTAGTTATTAATTTAAATACAGAACCTGGCTCATATGTATCTGCAATTGCTTTATTCCTCCATACTGCTTGCAAACTTTTAGTTTTATCAGATTGCCCGCATTGTTTCCCAAATTCCTTTTAATTCTTCTGTATACGCATCATATGGATTATTTAAATCATAATTTGGATATGTTGCCATTGCTAAAATATCTCCATTTTGAGGATTCATAACTACAACATTTCCACCATCTGTACACACATTATCAATACACGCTTCTTCTAAATACTTTTCTACAATTGACTGTACACTTAAATCGATTGTTAAAACTAAATCATTACCGTCAATTGCAGATACATAATTCTCTCCTTCTTCACCTATTTCTCCGCCTTTTGCATCTGTATGACGTTTAATATAACCTTGTGAGCCCTTTAATTCTTCATCATATTTTGCTTCAATTCCATCTAGACCCTGATTATCGCTTCCGCAAAATCCAATAATTTGAGATGCTACTGTACTATACGGATAATATCTTTTTGTATCTTCATCAATATTAATTCCTGTATCTATATTATTTTCTTCCATCCAAACTCTTAGTTTGTCTGTTTTTTCTTTATCAACTTTTTTAGCAATTGTTTCAATTGAACTTCTTTTAGTAACTTTTTTTAGAGTCTTATCATAATCTAATTCAAAAATATCAGACAATATTTTTGCTACCTTTTCCTTATTTTCTTTTGCAATATTTCCAGGATTTATACTTACAGTTTCCACAGTACTGCTTATAGCTAATACATTTTTTCCTGTTGCATCATAAATAACTCCTCTTTTAGGATTTATCTTTCTATCTAAGGTTTGTTGTTGGTATGCCATACTAGATAGTTCCTCTCCTTGCAAAAATTGAATGCAACCAATTCTTATAATTAGCCCTACAATAATTAAAAAAGCTATAAAAAGAATATTTCTTAATTTTTTCTTACTTGAAAGTTTCATCCCAATCATAAAAGAACCTCCTAATCCATTTTATTAGAAAGTTCTTCGTTTATTACTCTTGATTTATTTATTAAAAATCTTATCTATTATTTTTTGAAACCAATTTTTTTCTTGCTTTTCAATAATTTCTTCTGTTGCAGACTCAACGTAATCTTTTTTTGGTAAATTTACATATACAGTTTGTTTATTTGTTAATTCTTGCATTCCTAATTTTTCTTTTGCTTGTTTTTTTATAACACTCAAGTTCAAATTATTTTCAATATTTACTTTTAATTGTTCATTTTCCTTTTGAACATCAGATAATTCTTTTTTTAAGGTTTGCACTTGATTAAATTTTTCATTAATTTCAGAGTTTCTATAACTTATTGCAAACAGTAGTACAAATATTCCTAGCACAATTAATATTGATTTCATTTGCTTTTTTTGCTCAGCTTTTGATATTTTTACATCTTGTTTTGGCAAATCTTCCACTACTTTTAATTTTCGATTTTGTGGTTGTTGTTTTTTTCTTACATTTGGCTCTAATTTTCGTGGTGTTGTTCCATATTCATATCTACTTCTTGCCATAAGTTATTCACCTCCTTTTCTTCAATACCTATGCCTATGCCGATGTGGGGACAGGCACTAGTCCCACCTTTTTGCCGATGTGGGGACAGGCACTAATCCTACATTTTCGTCAATGTGGGGACAGGCACTAATGCCACATGACTAATGCCTCAAGATTAATTCTGCCTTTTCAAATATTCTTAATTTTGCACTTTTGCTTCTTGAATTTTGCTTTATTTCTTCGTTTTCTGCTGTTATTGGCTTTTTTGTAATAATTTTTCCGAGTGATTTTGCACCACATACACAATATGGTAAATCCGCTGGGCAAGTACATTTACCTTTTGATTCTATGAATGCATTTTTTACTGCTCTATCTTCTAATGAATGAAATGTTATTACACAAAGTCTTCCTCCTTCGGCTAAAACATCTATACATTCTTCTATTGTATGATATAATGGCTTTATTTCATTGTTTACTTCTATTCTAATTGCTTGGAAAGTTCTTTTTGCAGGATGTCCATCATTTTGTTTTGATTTTGGTATGGATTTTTCTATTATATCTACTAATTGTTTTGTTGTTTCGATTTGATGTTCTTTTCTTTCTAAACAAATATTTTTTGCTATTTGCTTAGAAAATCTTTCTTCTCCGTACTCATAGATTATTTGCGCTAAAATGTTTTCATCATAGTTATTTACAACATCTTTAGCAGTTAATTTCTGCGTTTTATCCATCCTCATATCTAAAATGTTTTCGCCTAAATAACTAAATCCTCTATTTTTTTCATCTAATTGATATGATGAAACACCTAAATCTAGCAAAATTCCATCTACTTTATTGATATTTAATTCTTTCAATATTTTTTTTATATCATCATGATTACCATGTATGTATTTCACATTAGAAAATTCTTTTAACTTGTTTTTTGCAGCTTCTATTGCTTCTGTATCTCTATCAATTCCAATTAGCATTCCTGATTTTGATAGTTTTCTTAGTATTTCTATGCTATGTCCTGCTCCACCTAAAGTTCCATCTACATAAATACCGTCTGGTTTGATTTTTAATCCTTCTATACATTGTTTTAACATAACTGGTTTATGTTTAAATTCCAATTTTGCACCTCTATTATTTTGTATTATTTAAAATCAGCTGGTAATTTACTAAACTACCAGCTGGAAATTATTTTTGTTTTATCTTTTGGTATTTCAAACGTCTTAGGTTGAAACCATCTTTCGTTTATCAAATTTTTTCTAATGTAATTTTATTTCTTTTGCATACTTTTCTTAAGTATGATTCATCTTTTGTACTTTCATCTTTTGTACTTTTATCTTTTGTAAATTTGTCTTTTGTTAATTATTTATCTTTAGCATTTTATTCTTTTGTAAGTTTATATAAACTTTTTCAAGTTATATACCTAACATTGTCATGTTTTCAGCAATTTCATCAACTGAAATGTTTTCATCACATTTTTCCCAAGTTTGCTTATCCCAAATTTCTAGTCTTGTTCCTACTCCGGATAATTACTGCTTCTTTTTCTAAATTGGCTGCTAATCTTAAATTATTTGGTAATAAAAATCTTCCTTGCTTATCTATTTCACATTCTGTTGCACCAGATAAGAAGAATCTTACAAAATTTCTTGCATTCTTATCAGAAAGTGGAAGTGTTTTTAATTTTGTTTCGAAGTTTAACCACTCATTTTGTGAAAACGCAAATAAACATCCATCTAACCCTTTTGTTACAATGAATTTATCTCCCATGTCTATTCGTAATTTTGCAGGCATTATTAATCTGCCTTTAGCATCAATGGAATGCTCGTATTCACCAATTAGCAATAAGTTTCACCCCTTTTTCACTTTTTACCACTTTGCTCCACTTTGCTCCACTTCAATTCAATTTTAATACAACTTTTTTTATTTTGCAAGCCTTTTTTGAATTTTTTTTATTTTTTTTATTTTTTTAGCTACAGTTCAAAAAAAAATTAATTCTATGTAAAAAATATATTGAACTTTTTATAGCAAGCAAGTTAAAGTCTCTGAACTGTAACTTTTTTTATACGAAAATATCCTTGTTTGTAGAACTATCACTGTTATTTGATTTATTTTTTCTTATTAATAGTTCGTTCTTTTTTTCTTCTTATATTGCTATACTTTTTATAACATGTAAGGAGGGTCCTTATGAAAGATCAAGAAAGAGTTTTAAGAAAAAGTATTGGCAAAAAAATTAAACTTGCTAGAGCAAAAGCAAATTATACACAAGAAGAATTAGCTGAAAAGCTATCACTATCTCCTAGATATATTAGTCAATTAGAAAGAGGAATTGCTTTTGGAAGTGCTACAACTATTACTAATGTTTGTAAAACTTTGCAAATAGATTCTAACTTTTTATTTGCTGATGTAATTAATAATAGTAACAATATTTTAGATAACATTACAGATGATAAATTCTTAGAAAATTATTTAAAATTAGATGATTATAATAAAATGGTAGTATCCATACTTACAAATGAATTAATTCGAGTTCAAGAAAAAAATAATATAAAAAAGGCCTAATTGTTTCTTAATTAGGCTTTTTCTATATTATTTTTTAATTTGCTTCCCTTGCTTTTATAATTGTTCTATGTTTACTATCTAATGTACATGTTATTAAAGTTATCTCTTTTCTTCCTTCTGTTAATTGTGATGTGCAATTAACATCTGTTGGGTCTACAACATATTGATCATAAACCATATATTTGATTGTCTTTCCAGATAAATCTGTAATGTTGATTGTATCTCCTATTACTAAAGTTGATAATTTGCTAAAAAATTTAGTGTTTCTATAATTATGACCTACTATACAAAAATTTCCAACTTCGTTTGGTTGTGGTCCCCAAAACTTTGTAAGTGAAATTTTTAATAGTGCTTCTGTTTCTTCTGCTGAATGTGTCTGTCCATCTAGAATAGGATATTTAATATTAAGTTTTGGTATACTTATTGTTGCAACAGTTGTATAGTTATATCCTGCATTTGTTTTTCTTACATCTCTATTTACTACTATTGGTGTATTTTGAGGTGTATTTTCTACTTCTACCTCTTGTTCTTCTTCCTGCCCTTCTTGTACTGGTTCATCATTTAGTATGACAACTAGAACATTATTATCTGCTACTGTTGTATCTTCTTCGGGAATGTCTAAATCTTCTAAAATTTCTTGTGATACTTCTTCACTTTTATTTCTATCATATTCTGCGTAAATATAAGCAGAAACTAAAATGCATAGTACAAAAACTGATAAGAAAAATTCAAATTTATACATTTTCTTTTTTCTCTTCAGTTCAGGTGTTATATAAAGTTTTTTTGTCACTAAAATCTGATTCATTTTTATCTCCCTATTTACACTTCTATTTTATTATAACACAAAAATATATTATTGAAAATAGTTTTTTATTATTTTGATGGAAAAGCTAATTTGGTAATATTTGCATAATCTTGCAAGCTTAAATTTTCTGGTCTTATTGTTAAATTAAGGTTTAATTTTCGTAAAATTTCTTCTCCTTTTTCCTTATTTTCAAATACTTTTGCATTTACTAATGCATTTAATAAAGTTTTTCTTCTTTGCATAAATGCACATTTTATAATGCGAAATAAAATTTCTTTTTTCTCTACATTTACAGGTGGTTCTTTCCTTATTTTTAATTTTATGACTTTTGATGTTACATCAGGCTTTGGTAAAAAAGAGCTATTTGGTACTTCTATAATACTTTCTGCTTCTGCATAATAATAAACACTATAACTAATTGCTCCAGTTTCTTTGTCGCCTGGAATAGCAATTAATCTATTTGCTACTTCTTTTTGTACCATAACAGTTATACTTTCTAATTCTATTTCTTCTTCTAATAATTTCATAATAATAGGTGTTGTAATGTAATATGGTAAATTTGCTACTACTTTTACATGTTTGATAGAATCATCATTTTTTTCATATTTAATTAATTCTTTTAGGTTTACTTGTAATATGTCTTGGTTTAAAAGGTCAAAATTGTTATATCCAGAAAATCTGTCTAATAAAATTTTTATCATTTTTCTATCTAATTCTATACAAATTACCTTTGAAGCTTTTTCTAATAAATATTTTGTTAGAGTACCTAGCCCTGGACCAATTTCGATTACTAAATCTTCCTTTGTTATTTCACTAGAATCTACTATCGTATTTACTATATCTTCACTAATCAAAAAATTTTGTCCTAATGATTTATTTGCCCTAATATGATATTTATTCATTATAAATTTAGTTTCTTCTAAAATATTATCCACTTGTTTTTCCCCTTTCATTAGTAATTTTTAGTATATACAATATTAATATATAACAATTTCTTTAATTTTTCAACTTTTATTGATTTTTAAATGTTTTTAATATACAATATACTTACAAAATGATAGCAAAAGAGGTTAAATATGAAAAATAATAAAGTTGTCAAAATGAAAAAATCTATTGAATCAAAAAATTTAATTCATGTTACTAAATTAAAAGTTTTAATGGTTTTTATTGTTCTTATTTTTATTGCTCTAATTATTAGAATTGGATTTATTCAATTTGCACAAGGAAATTTTCTAAAAGAACAAGCCTATCAACAACAGACAATTAACCAAATTATTAGTCCAAAACGTGGTAATATTTATGATTCTACGGGAAAAGCTATTGCTATTGGCGCACAAGTAGATACCATAACTATTAATCCTACAAAAATTATAAAAGATACAGATGTTGATACTAAAGATTATAAGGAAAAGGTAGCAAAAGGCTTATCTGAAATTTTTGAGTTAAATTATGATGAAGTATTAGAAAAAGTAAATAGTGATTCACAAGTAGAAACTATTATTAAAAAAGTTGAGCAAGAAAAGGTTGACAAATTAAAAGAATGGATGAAGGCAAACGAAATTACTGTAGGAATAAATATTGACGAAGATACTAAAAGATATTATCCATATGGTAATGTTGCATCAAGTGTTATTGGTTTTTGTGGAAGTGATAACCAAGGTTTAAGTGGTATTGAAGCAACTTGGGAATCTGTTTTAACTGGTACTCCACGGAAAAATTGTTAGTTCAAAAGGTAGTAATCAGCAAGAAATTCCAAATAGCGAAAAAACATATATTTCTGCTGAAAATGGAAGTGATTTAACTCTTACTATTGATTTAAACATACAAACAACTGTTGAAAAATATTTAAAACAAGCTGTTGAAAATAATAATTGCCTAAGAGGTGGAAATGTAATTGCCATGAATCCTAAAACTGGTGATATTCTTGCTATGGCATCATACCCAGATTATGATTTAAATTCACCTTATACTCCAAATGAGACACTTGCTAAAACTTATGATTCTCTTACATTAGAACAAAAAAGTGAAGCATTATATAAAATGTGGACAAACAAGTCTGTAGCAGAAACTTATGAACCTGGCTCTACTTTTAAGCTTATTACTACAGCCGTTGCTTTAGAAGAAAATATCACTACAACAGATAAAGCTAACGATTTTTATTGCAAATCTTATGAAACTGTTGCTGATAGAAGAATTAACTGCTCTAGCAGTACAGGTCATGGATATCAAACTTTAAGAAAAGCATTAATGAATTCTTGTAACCCTGCTTTTATTCAATTAGGACAACGAATTGGAGCTCCAACTTTATACAAATATTATAATGCATTTGGATTATTTGATTCTACTAATTCTAGTCTTTATGGAGAACAAGCTGGTCTTTTCCACGATTTAGATAATGTAGGAGCAGTTGAACTTGCAACAATGTCATTTGGACAAAGAATTAATATTACTCCACTTCAACTAATTACTGCAGTATCTTGCATTGCAAATGATGGTATTCTTATGAAACCTCGTATTGTTAAAGAAATAACTAACACTGATACTTCTACTGTTACAGAAGTTCCTATTACGCAAGTAAGACAAGTAATATCATCTCAAACGGCTGAACAAGTAAAAAATATGATGGAATCTGTTACTACAAATGGTACAGGAAGAAACGGAGCTGTATCTCGGATATTCTATAGGTGGAAAAACTGGTACATCTGAACCTCCTGTAGGAAAAAGCGAAGAAGGCTATGTTGCTTCTTATATAGCAATTTCTCCAGTAGAAGATACTCGGAATTGTTGTTCTTGTTACATTATATAATCCTCAAGGGAAAAACGGTCATCAAGGTGGAACTATTGCAGGTCCTGTTGTATCTCAAATATTATCTGAAGTATTACCTTATTTAGGAGTTCCTTCTGACCAAGATTCTTCTAGTAATACTAATCCTGCAAATAGTATAATTGTTCCTGATGTTAGAAATAAAACTGTTGCAGAAGCAGAAAAAATCTTACAAGCTAATGGATTTGATACTAAAAACTATACTAATGGGGATTCAAATACATTACTTGTTCAAGATCAAAACCCAAAGCCTGGAAATTCTCTTCCAAAAAGCTCTATTGTTGTTCTTTATGGTCAGGGAAGTACAACCTCAACTTCTGTATCTGTTCCAGATTTGAAAGGTATGAATGTCTCTCAGGCAACTAGCATACTAAAATCTAAAAACCTAAATATTAGTGTTGAAGGTTCTGGTAATGTAATTTCACAAGATTATTCACCAGATGAACAAGTTCCAGAAGGTACTATTATAAAAGTAAATTTAAAACCAACTTTGTCAAATGGACATTAATTAAAAAGTAGTTTTATAAAGATTGTTGATTAAATATTTTCAACAGTCTTTATTTTTATTCCATAACTTCATTATTCCAAAATTTTTCTAATAAGTTGTCCAATTTTTTTATTTTACTAAATCTTTGAAATACTTTTGAAAAAAAAATATTATTTTCTCCGCATAAGTAGCACATCCAAGCTTCTTTTTTTGTTATATTATTATAATCTTTTATTTTAAATTTAGGTAATTCTAATATATATAATTCAATTTTGTTTTCTAGTTTAGATGGTATAGTAATTTTGCTAAAATAATTATCTGATTTCAAATATTTGAAATCTAATATATTTATTGTAATCGTTTTTGTAAATTTTCTACTATCGCTATATTCTAATTGGTTTGAATGAATTTGAGCATAGTATAATAACATTTTATTTAAAATGTAATACCCGTCTATTATTTGAATTCCTATATTCAATTCTTCTTGATTTTCTAATTTTATCCTTAGATCTGCTATACCAAAGTTTTCTTCTGAAGGTAAATAGTTAGATTTAGATTCTAAATATGGATTTAATTTTATTTCCTTGATTTCCATTTCTAAAAATGTTTCTATAAAATCTTGTAATATATCTAAATTGTCTTTTGAATTTAAAATTTTTCGTAATACTCTATTGCTTTTTGATATAAATTTTCTATTCATGATTTTGTTTTAGTGCACTAATGTTTTCCCTCCTCATGTGATTTTTAAATTATATAATTTATTAAATAGTATAATTTCTATTTAATAATTTTGTCAAGATGTTTTCTTTATTTTTTTTCACTTTTCATCGCGATTTTCGACATTTTTTGAGTTTTGCAGCATTATTTTGACTTTTTTAGAATATAAAAAACGGAATAAAGATTTTTCTTGGCAGTATTATACTACTAAGAATATCTTAATCCCGCATAATTAAAATCTCTATTTTGTAGATATATAGTAACCTACACCTCTTTTTGTAATTAATATTTTTGGCATAGAAGTATCTCTTTCTATTTTTTCTCTTATTCTTCTAACTGTTACATCAACTGTTCTAATGTCTCCAAAATATTCATATCCCCATACTTTTTCTAATAATGTCTCTCTTGTTACAACTTGTCCTGGTTGAGATGCTAAGAATTTTAAAACTTCAAATTCTCTTAAGGTTAAGTCTATAACTTCTCCTCTAACTTTTACTTCAAATTTTTCTAAGTCTAATTCTAATTCACCAACTACGAGTTTGTTATCTTTCTTTAGATTATTATTTTCTGGTTCAGTTATTAATAAGTCAGAACCTGCATCTACTTTCCTTAAGTTAGCTTTTACCCTTGCTACAAGTTCTCTCACACTAAATGGCTTTGTAATATAGTCATCTGCTCCCAATTCTAAACCTAATATTTTGTCAATTTCACCATCTTTTGCTGTTAGCATTATAATTGGCACATTTAAAGAGTTTTTTATTCTTTTGCATACAGACAAACCATCTAATTTTGGTAGCATTATATCTAATAATATTAAGTCTGGCTTTTGCTCTAAAGCCATATTAACAGCAGTTATGCCGTCTCCTGCTTCGATCGTTTTATATCCTTCTTTTTTTAGATTATACATTAATATATCAACAATTGGTGGTTCATCATCAACAATTAAAATTGTTTTTGCATCTTTATACATTTCTTCTTCCACAAAAATACCGCCTTTCTAGTAGCTTTATTTTTATATCATATTTATATCATATTTAAATTTATTATACAAGTTTTTTTTCATATTTTCTCATTTTTTAGTTCAATATGTGTTACTGTTTCGACTTTAACTTGCTACTGTAAAAAGTTCAATATATTTTTTATTTATAACTCCCAGCTACATAACAGACTATAATAAAAAGCATTTATAATATTTTTTATAAATGCGTAAGCGACCAAACGAAGCAAAGCGAAGTGCGATTGGAGCAACTTACATTTAATTTTTTTATTTACGGAAGTTGCGACAGACAAATTTATAAAAAATATTATAAATGCTTTTTAACAGTCTGTAATTTGCTGGTCCCCCCGATTTGTTATTAATAAAAAATATATTGAACTTTTTATATATAATTAATTTTAGTCTGAACTGCAACTAATATGTACATCATCTAATTGCTGTTTTGTAACTTTTGATGGAGCATTCATAAGTAGGTCTCTTGCTCTTTTATTTTTTGGAAATGCTATAATTTCTCTTATATTTTGTGAATCTGCAATTAGCATAATCATTCTATCTACCCCTGGTGCTGCTCCTGCATGTGGTGGTGTTCCATATTGAAAAGCATTATACAATGCTCCAAATCGATTTTTTACATCTTCTTCTGAATATCCTGCTATTTCAAAAGCTTTTACCATAATCTCTGGGCTATGATTTCTTACGGCTCCAGATGCCATTTCATATCCATTACATACTAAATCATACTGATATGCAAGAATTTCCAGTGGATTTTTATTTTGAAGTGCTTCTAATCCTCCCTGTGGCATTGAAAATGGATTATGACTAAAGTCTATTGTTCCTTCATCTGATAATTCATACATAGGAAAATCTACTATAAAGCAGAATTTATATACACCTTTTTCTATTAAATCTAATCTCTTTCCTAGCTCTATTCTAACTAGACCTGCTATTTTTTGTGCTTTTTCAAATTCATCTGCTATGAAAAATACAGCAGAGTTATTATTTAATTCATAATTTTTTTCTAGTTCTTTTTTCATATCCTCTGTTATAAATTTAGAAATTCCGCCTGTTAATTCTCCTGAATTTTCACATTTTGCCCATGCTAATCCTTTTGCTCCCACTTCATCAGATGTTGCAAATTCAGTCATTTTATCAAAGAATTTTCTGCCTTGCTCTGCTCCATTTGGAACGACAATTGCTTTTATTGCTTTATTTTCAAATGCCTTAAATTCTGAGTTTTTAAATACTTCTGTTACATCTTGAATTATAAGTGGATTTCTTAAGTCTGGTTTATCTATTCCATATTTCTCTATTGCTTCTTTATAAGGTATCCTTACAAATGGTCCTTCTTCTACCTTCCAATTTGTAAATTTTTTAAAAGTATATGGTACAACATCTTCCATTACTTTAAATACGTCTTCTTGAGTTGCGAAGCTCATTTCAAAATCTAATTGATAAAATTCTCCTGGTGCACGATCTGCTCTTGGATCCTCATCTCTAAAACATGGTGCAATTTGATAATATTTATTAAATCCAGCTACCATTAATAATTGTTTAAATTGTTGTGGTGCTTGTGGAAGTGCATAAAATTCGCCTGGATTTAGTCTACTTGGCACTAAATAATCTCTTGCCCCTTCTGGAGAAGAATTTGCTAAGATTGGTGTTTGAATTTCTGTAAATCCTAGTTCGTCCATTCTATCTCTTAATGTTTTTAATATTTTTGAGCGAAGCAAAATATTATTGTGTAATTTTTCATTTCTTAAATCTAAAAATCTATATTCTAATCTTAAATCTTCTCTTACTTCTTGATTTGTATTTATCTCAAATGGAAGTACATTTTTACATTTTCCAAGTACTTCTATTTTGCTTGCAATTACTTCAATATTTCCTGTTTTCATATTTGGATTTTTATTGCTTCTTTCCACAACTTTTCCGCAAAATGTGAATACAACTTTCACTATTTATTTCTTTAACTTGCTCTTGTAATTTTTCGTCTTGAACAACAATTTGTGTAATTCCAAATTCATCTCTTAAATCTATAAATATCATTCCACCTAAGTTTCTGATTTTTTGAACCCATCCTGCTAATTCTACATTTTCTTCAGTATTTTTTAAATTTAACTCCCCACATGTTTTCGTTCTATACATATTGTTTCCTCCATATATTTTTATCTTCCCTTATATTACCATAAATTCTAGTATTTTTCAATGTTTTTGTAAATTAATTTAATTTTATATCTTGCAGTTTTTTTCTTTTCATGCTATGATAAAATTATAGTAGCAAAGGAGAATAGTATGAAAAACGAAATTGATTTTTATGATAATACAAATTTAAAGTCTTACAATTTAGATGAAAGTATGCGTTATCAATTAAATATGTTAGATAATTTAGATGTTTTTACAAGAAAGCATTGTGAAAATGTTGCAAGTTTAACTTGTAGGCTTTGCGAGCAACTTCACTGTACAAAGGGTTTTACAGAATATTGCACTATTTGTGCTTATTTGCATGATATTGGAAAACTTTTCATTCCACCTAGTATTCTTCAAAAACCAGAAAGATTAACAGATGAAGAATATGAAATTATGAAAACACATACTACAATTGGTTATAATATTTGCATGAAGGACTTGAAATTGAGGCCTTACGCAGCTCGGTGCTTTATATCATCATGAAGCTTTAAATGGCACTGGATATCCTAAAGGATTAACAAAAAAAGATATTCCTTACGAAGGTCAAATTATTCGTGTTGCTGACGAATATGATGCTATTGTTAGTAAAAGACAATATAAATCACATGTTGGAATTTCTGATACATTAAAAATTTTGATTGAAAATACTCATCCATCTGAAGAATTAAAAAAATCAAATGCTCTTAATAAAATAGCTATAGATACTCATCTTGGTAAAAACAATCCCATTATTGTAAAAGCTTTATTTAAAGTAGTAATTGAAGATATTGAATATGAAATATATGCTACTCAAAATTATATTGATGGACTTGTTGCAGAATTAGATAGATTTAAAGAAATTTTAAAATATAAAGAAAAAATGGAAAAAGCAAAAAAAGAAAAAGACAAAAATTACTATTTGGAAGGCATAAAAGTATTGTTAAAAGAGCATGAAACTCTTGATAATTATATGGATATGTATGAGCAATATAAAACAGCTTATGAAAATAGAAAAAAGATTATTGATAATCTTTATCATGAAATTAAAATTATTAAAAAATTAAAAGTGTAAAAAGGTTTTAAAAAGGTTGCAAGAAATTTGCAACCTTTTATTATTCACCTAGTCCAAAGCTTATTCCTAAAGCATTATTTACTTGATCAATTATTTTTTCATCATCAATATGACCTATTCTTTCTTTTAATCTACTTTTATCTATAGTTCTTATTTGTTCTGCAAGTACCACTGAATTGCTTTTTAATCCACAAGAGTCTGAATCAATTTCTATATGTGTTGGTAATTTATTTTTTCCTGTTTGAGAAGTTATTGCTGCTGCAATTACAGTAGGACTATACTTATTGCCTAAGTCATTTTGTATAATAAGAACTGGTCTAATACCACCTTGTTCTGAACCAACTACTGGACTTAAATCTGCATAAAACATATCTCCTCTTTTGATTTGCATATCATTCACTCCTAATTATTGCTATATTGTCAAGTATATTTCATGCTATTTTAAATATAATCTATTTTATATTTATCTCATTATATGATATGTAAACCTCTGTTTTTTTGTTCATATCCTTTACTTCTAATTTAGTTGGATTTTTAGTTGTTTTATCTACATATAGTGTTTTTTCTTTTCCATCTTTTTCTGTTTGCATAATAACTGCATTTTGTTCTTCATTCCAATTTGATTTTTTACTTTCTTTATAATCTTTTATAAAACTATTTAAATCTAAACTATTGTCAGATACGTATTCATAATTTTCATAAAGAGAACTAAGATTTAAATTAGTATTTTCTACTTTTAATTTTCCATTACTTTTTGTAATTTTAATTCCAGAAATATTATTAGGTTCTAATATTTCTTGTGAAGATTCATTAGAATTTTTATATGTTTGCTTGATTCTATATTTATTAATATTTTTATTACTTTTAACTTCTACTTTTATTTCAGTTTCATAAGAATTAATATTTAAAATATAATCTATAATTTCTTGACTACTAGTATTGTTACCAATTTTTGAATTTTTAGACATATTTGTTTTAAAAAATATTAAAAATATAATTCCTATAATAATTAATATCAGTATTAAAATAAATATAGCTTTCTTTTTCAAAGTTTTTGCCTCCATAAAATAAATTCATTATAATTTTATTTTAAAGAGTTTTGAAATATTCTTCTATTTTGCTTATTAATTCTTCTTTTGTTTCTATTTTATTTATTTGGTCTCTAAATTGACTAGAATTTTTTAGGTTTTTTGTATACCAACTAATATGTTTTCTTAATTCTTTAATAGCTATTTCGCCTTTTTCTTCTATCGCTAAGTTGATATGCTTTTTTATTATATTTAATTTTTCTTGATTTGTCGGCTCAGGTAGTTTTTTGCCCGTTTCTAAAAAATATTTAATTTTGCTAAAAATCCATGGATTTCCAAAGCTACCTCTGCCTATCATAATTCCATCTACACCAGTTTTTTCAAACATTTGTAAAGCAGATTCTTCATCTACTATATCTCCATTGCCGATTACAGGAATTTTTACTGCTTGCTTTACTTGTTTTATTATTTCTAAATCGACTTTTCCTAAATAAAATTCTGTTCTTGTTCTTCCATGTATTGTAATTGCAGAAACTCCAGCTTTTTCTGCGATTTTTGCAAGTTCAACTGCTACTATATTTTCCTTATCCCATCCTTTTCTACATTTTAATGTTACAGGAACAGTAGAATTTTTTACAACTGTTTTTATTATTTTTTCTGCTTTTTCTAAATCTAATAAAAGTCGGCTTCCATCTCCATTTTTTACAACTTTAGGGGCTGGACATCCCATATTAATATCTATTATATCAGCTATTTTGCTTATGTACTTTGCAGAATATGCAAAAGTTTCTTCATCACTTCCAAAAATTTGCATGCTAATTGGTTTTTTTTCACCTTGAATGTTTAATAGTTTCTTTGTTTTTGTATCATCATGAAATATTGCCCTTGAACTTACCATTTCTGTGCATACAAGTCCTGCTCCAAATTCTTTGCAAATAATTCGAAAAGGCTGGTTTGTTACACCAGCCATTGGAGCTAATATTAAATTATTTTCTAATTCTACATTTCCTATTTTTAATTTTTTTATAAACATTTTTACCTCTAAAAGGTGTTTTTTTACTCCGTCCCAAAAAACACCTATTTTACAAATATTGTTTTTTGTCTTTTACTACTAATATTTAATAATAACGCAATGCAAATAAAGTTTGTAATTAATGAGCTTCCTCCATAACTTATAAATGGAAGTGGTACTCCAGTAATTGGAAGTAATCCCATAACCATTCCTATATTTTCTATCATATGAAATACAAATATACCTGTTATTCCAGATGCTATTAACGACCCTATTTCATCTTTTGCAGTTTTTGCAACATACAAGCATTTTGTTATAAGTACAACATAGAGGATTATTACTGCACCTGCTATTATAAATCCCATTTCTTCACCTATAACTGCAAATATAAAGTCTGTTGTTTTTGGATATAAAAATCCGAAGTTGTGTCTGATTTCCTTTTAAAACTCCCATTCCTGTTAATCCGTCCTGCACCAATTGCTAGTTTAGATTGTATAATGTTGTATCCTGCACCACGTGGATCAGATTCCGGATGTAAAAATATATCAATCCTACTTTTAGCATGCTCTGGTAATATAAAATTATAAATTAATGGAACTAATACAACAATTAGTAAAATTGTTCCTATAATGTATTTTTTATCAATACCAGCAGTTATAAGCATAAATGCTGTTGCAGATAAAAACGCTATAGCTGTACCATAATCTGGTTGTTTTACAATTAATAAAACAGGAAGTAATACAATTCCAAATATAATTAGTAATTTTGTTATTTTGTTAATATCTTTTTTATTTTTTGCTTGAATTTTTGATATTGCATATGCTAAAAATAAAATTACAAATATCTTTGCAAATTCCCCTGGTTGAAATGAAAAAAATCCAATATCAAACCAACTTGTGGCTCCATTTACAGGTTTAGTAAATAATACCGCTAATAATAGGATGATACAAGCGCCATAAAAAATAGGTGATAATTTTACCATAGTTTCGTAATCAATTAGCATAATAACAATCATAAAAATTAAACTTGCAACAAGCCATATACATTGCTTATTGAATTCATCATATTCAGATTCTTGTGTAGCAGAGAATAATGCAACTAATCCTACAATACAAAGAATAATAGCAATAACTACAATACTCCACTCTATGTTTTTTAATTCTCTTTTTCTCACATAAATCACTCTTTTTCTCGTTTTTGTTTCTTGATTTAAGTTTGTCTTATGTTTTATTTTGTCATTTTAAACTTTATTCTCCTTCTTTTCTTCCTTGTTTTCTTTTTTGTTTTCTTCTTTGCTCTCTTGGTTATCTTCTTGTTTTTTCTCTTCTTCGCCTTTTTTACTATTTTCTTCTTTATTTAACTCACTGTCTATAATAATTTCTGTTTCATTAACGTCTATATCATTTTCTTTATTTATGATAATTTCGTCTTTTTCTTCACTTTTCTCTATTTTTTTTGTTTCTTTTTTTTCTTCAACTTTTTCCTCTTTTTTTGCTTCTGTTTTCCTTACATCATTTTTTATATTTATAATTGGAATGTTTGCATATAATGCTGGTGCACCATTTGTACCATCCTCGTTTTCTTTGTTTGTAAGTCTAACATCAATAGCAGCTTCATCAATGTCAATATATTTTTTTATTACATCAATGATTTCTTGCTTCATAAGCTCTAAAAAGTCTACTGACACATTTGCTCTGTCTTGCATTAAAACTAAATGTAATCTCTCTTTTGCAGTGTCTTTTGAATTGTTAGACACATTTTTATCTTTTTTAGCAATTTTCTTAAAAAAATTTATTATATTTTCAAACATTTTTTCTTCTTACCCCCCATATTATCATTGTCTTTTAAAGATTCTTTTTACCTTTGCCCAAAAGCCTTTTTCTCTTCCTGGGATTGTTACTTCTATTTTTTCTCCTAATACTCTTTTTGCTATTTCTATATATGCTTTACCTGAAGGTGCTTTTTTGTTTTGGATAACTGGTTCTCCTTTATTTGTTTGTGTAATAATATATTCATCATCTGGAACAACACCTATTAAATCAATAGATAATAAGTCTACAATATCATCTACATCCATCATTTCGCCTTTTTTTACCATGTTTGGCCTGATTCTATTTATTACTAATTCAGGATTTTTTATTTCTGAAGATTCTAATAATCCTATAATTCTGTCTGCATCACGAATTGCAGATATTTCAGCTGTTGTTACTACTATAGCACGATCTGCTCCAGCTATAGCATTTTTAAAGCCTTGCTCAATTCCTGCAGGACAGTCTATTAATATATAATCGAATTCTTCTTTTAATTTTCCTATTAACTCTCTCATTTGTTCTTCATTGACAGCTGTTTTATCCCTTGTTTGCGCTGCTGGCAATAAGTATAGTTCTTTAAATCTCTTATCTTTTATTAATGCTTGTCTTAATTTACATTTTCCTTCTACTACATCTACAATGTCATATACAATTCTATTTTCTAACCCCATAACTACGTCTAAATTGCGTAGCCCTATGTCTGTATCAATTAAAGCTACTTTTTTGCCTTCTACTGCTAGACTTGATCCTAGATTTGCAGTTGTAGTTGTTTTTCCTACTCCACCTTTTCCTGATGTTATTACAATTACTTCTCCCATTTTTTTCCTCCTCAGAATTATATTTTAATTCTTTTTCTAATGTTTATATAATATAACGAAAACCTTAAAAAGTCAATGAATTTTTTACTAAAATGTGATTATTTTATGATAAGATCACCCTATGAAATTATTTTATGAAAAGTTCACCCTATGATATAATGGAGGTATGA
>CANQPY010000005.1 GCA_947625835.1 uncultured Clostridia bacterium
GAATTGTAACAAAAAAATCTAGAACGATAAGAAATTTAAAAAAAACTATTGACAAAAAAAAGAAAAACATTTATAATTTATATTGTTCATGGCAATATAAACTATATGCAGGTGTAGTTCAATGGTAGAACCTCAGCCTTCCAAGCTGATGACGTGGGTTCGATTCCCACTACCTGCTCCAATTTATTAAGTATATAAAAATATCATTCTTGTAAAAGAGTGGTATTTTTTTTATTCCGTTTTTTATATTTTTTCTAGATAACATAAAATAATAAAATACATATAATATATAAGGGATGCATGATTAACCTAGGGAGGTGTATAAACAGATGAAAAGTACCAAGAATATTATAATAATTGCATTGTTAATTGTAATATTAGCAATGGCAGTAGGTTATTCAGCATTTGCTACTCAACTAACAGTAGATGGAACAGCCGAAATTATAGGTGTATGGAACGTAAAAATTACTAATATAGAAGCAAAAGAAATTAGTAAAGGATGTAGTGCTGGAGAACCACAATTTACAAATACAAGTATAACATTTTATTCAAAATTAGCAAAACCAGGGGATAGTATCACATATGAAGTAACAATAGAAAATTCTGGTACAATTGATGCTACTTTAGGCGATATACTTTTCCAAGAACAAACAGACGGTTCACCGGCAATTAATTATGTTACAACAGAAGTTGCAACTGACCTAAAAGCAGGTGAACAAACAACATTTGATATAAAAGTAGAATATATTAAAGATACTAGTGAAGTGCCAGAAGTTAAAATAAGAAAAATGACAGGAATAGTAGAATATGTACAAAAGTAAAGACGTAATATTTTGGGGAATTATAACAATTTTAATGTTATTAAAGAGCAAGAAAGATTATATTAGATTTTGCAAAAACAGAAAATACTTTATCTATATAGTAATTCTTTCTTGCATCCATATTATTATTTTTTTCTATATGGGATTTATTTTAGGATTTACAAAAAGCCCTTATAAACATGATATTTTATCAATCGGAAAAAATATAATTACGCAAATTATTCCAATTCTTGGCATAGAAATTACGAGATGTGTAATAGCAACTAGAAATAAAAAAAATAAATTAATATTATCAATAATAACAATAATATTTTTATTAATAGAAATAAAATATGATGTTATAATAGATATTTTTCCAAACAAAGAGGAATTATTCAAATATATTTGTAGTACAATTGTGCCATTAATTTCATGTAATATCTTGTACACCTATTTAACTTTAAAAGGTTCATATGCATTACCTTTAGTATTTAGAATTTCAAAAGAATTATTAATTTTGTTATTACCTATTTTGCCAGATACAGATTGGTTTGTAACTGGCTCAATAGGGATACTATCACCAACAATAGTGTATGGATTATTTAAATATCAATTTACAAAAGAACGAAAAGATATAAGAAAAAAGAAAAAAACTATGGTATCAAAAATTAGCTTTTGGCTAGCCATTATTTTATCCATTACCTTAATTTGCTTTATGTTAGGTTTATTTAAATACGAATCAATTGCAATTCTTTCTGACAGTATGTTTCCAACATATAGCAGAGGTGATGTTCTTATTTTCAAAAAAGTAAATGAAGAAGAATTAAAAAAAATACCTGAAAATTCAATAATTATTTATAAAATAGGGGAACAAAACATTGCACACCGTGTTATAGATAAGAAAAAGGAAAAAGGTTCTGTATTATACCAAACAAAAGGAGATAATAATAATGCGCCTGATATAAATTTAGTAACAACAGAACAAATTAAGGGTGTGTATGTATTTCATATTAAATATATTGGCTTCCCATCTGTATGGCTATATAGTTATTTTAATCAGGCAAAAACAAAAGTAAAAACAAAGTGAGGAAATATTATGACTAAGACTAAAAGAAGATACAGAAATTGGACTAGGGGAAAAGAAAAAAATTATAAAGGTAATTATGCTGTTATAATTATTGCTATAATAATGCTATTTATAGCAAATATCTGTATAAAACAGGGTATATATTATGAAGAAAATATAAAGCCAGTTTATAATTATACAGTAGAAAAAAATACTAATTATGAAGTAATATTAAAACCTAATGAATTTTATGAAACAGAAAGTCTTCCATCTGGTGGATATTATGCATCCAAAGCTATTGATAAATATAAAATAAACTTTGAATATTTTTTCCAAGGTGATAAACAAACAAATTTTGATTACACTTATAATATTGTTGCTAATTTAATTGGAACAGTAAAAGAAAATGATAATAGAGAAAAAGAAGTTTGGAATAGGCAATTTATTTTAAGTGAAAATATTTCTAATCAATATTTAAATTCAAATGAATTTTCCATTTTAGAACAAATTGATATTGATTATGAATATTACAATAATTTAGCACGTTCTTATGAAAAAAAATATGGAATTGCTATTGATTCTGTATTAAAACTTAATTTTAATATTTCATATAATGTAGAAATTTCTAAATTTGGAGCAGAAACAAAAAACATAGAAGATGTAATAGAATTAGAAATTCCAATAACCAATACAATAAGCCAAGTAGAAGAAAATTATGAAAAAATAGCAAAAAACAGTATTAAACCTAAAATAGATAATATAAAAGAAATACAAATTATTTATTATATAATTGGAGGAACCTTTATATTGGGCTCAATAATTTTAATAATTGTAGAAGCAATTATTAAAAATAAAAAAGAACATGAACAAATGTATAATTATAATATTACTCATATTTTAAAATATTATAGAGATTTAATTGTAACTGTTTCTAATAAGCCAGATTTAACAAATTTAAAAATTATGAAACTTGTTATTTTAGAAGATTTAATTGATGTAGCAGAGCAAAATAAAGTAAATATTATTCATTATGAAGTACCAAATAAAGAAGAAAGCAATTTGTATGTTATTGTAAGTAACTATGTCTATGTGTATGTTGTAACTGCAAAACAATTAAAATAAAAACTCGCATCTTGAAAAAGGTGCGAGTAATTTTATAAAATTAATTTAAAAAAATTGTTTCATATTGTTTTACAATTTTTTGCCAATTATAAATATCTTTTATTCTTTCTTTAGCTTTTATTTCATATTGTTGTATTTCTTCAGGTTTTATATTTTCTAAAGAGTTTAATAAATTACTTAAATTATTTTCATCTTTATTCCAATATATACTACTATCATCTGCAACTTCTCTATTAAAATTAACATCTAATAATAAATTTAATTTTGTAGAAGATAGAGCCTCTAAAAGAGATGGATTAGTTCCTCCAACTTCATGCCCATGAAGATATCCATAAGCATTTTTACGAATTTCATTTAATAAATTAGAATCGTAGACTGTTCCTACAAATTTAATTCTTTTGTCTTTTTCAAAATGTGTTTTTTGGTTTAACTCTTCATAAAATCTATTTTTTTCTACATTAGTTATAATAACTAAATCTTTTTTTGTATTAGATTTCATAAATTCTTTTATCATAATTTCATAATTATTTTCTGGTACAAATCTTCCCACGATTAAATAATATTCATTTTTTATAACTTGTTTTTCCTTGTACCAATTTTCTAAGGCATTTTCATCTATACTTGTATTTTTTTGTTCAGGTAAATCTGAACCATAAGCAATAAAGGTAGTATTTGGCTGATATTTTGAATATGTTTCTTTAATATATTGTTCAATATTAATTGAATCACAAATTAATAGGTCTGCATATTTTGCCATACATCTTTCAGATAATTTTAAATATTTTCTAACAAAATAATTCCATTTTTCTCTTTTCCATTCACAACCATCTGGGTTTACAAATAGCAAAATGTCCATTTTTTTTAGTTTTGCTTTATACAATCCTATAAATCCACCTATTGTAGTGCCTAAAAGGTAAATAATAGGCTTTTTTATATTATTTTGCTTTATATATTTAATAGTTCTATTTAATGCTGCTAGGTCGTAATATATAGCCTTAGCAGGACCAATGTTTGGAACTTTTATAGAAAAACATCTAGAATTATTGTATATGAATTCATTATTATCTTTTCCTAAACAAGCTACATGATATTTAATGCTAGAACTTACTTTTTTTGCTGTCAAGTTTTCGACAAAGGTTTCAAAGCCTCCATATTTAGCAGGAATTCCATTAGAACCTACAATAAAAATATGTTTTTCTTCCAATTTATTTTCGCCACTCCTTTTTTATTTTAAAATCTATTTAAGTAAATAGATAATTTCATTTTTCGATTAATTTTTGGGTCTTTAGTTCTAAAATTTTTATTTTTTAATAGCCATTTTTTGGCTTTTTTATCATGTGGATAAGAAATTAAATTGTCTATAACTTCTCTTGCATTAGAAGTTAAAAGATTTTCGTATCCATTTTTTAACTCTTTTGCAATATTTACTCTCATACATACTTTATTTAGAAAAGCAATTTTAAATTGTCTCTTTAATTTTTGAAAACCTTCATCTTGATATCCAAGTACATTACCTTGATGCTGGCGATACAAAATATTACTATTGCTATCTATTATAACGTCTCCACCAATTGCATAACATACTCTTGTAATCCACGAATCATGCATAATAATGTAGTTTGGCATATAACTTTTTATAATTTTCATTAAATCTTTATTAAAAACTTGAGTACAACCAGTTGCAAAATTTTTAATCATTTCGCCTTCAAAACTAAAATTTCCATCTACTTGTTTTGTTTCAATAAAATTTAAATTTTCGTCTACAATTTCTAAGGCAGACATATATAAAGAAGGTTTATTTGTTTGTTTTAGCTTAGTAATTGCTGAAATTATTTTTTTAGGTTTCCATACATCATCTTGGTCAGAAAAGGCATAATAGTCAAAATTATTTCCAGATTTATTAACTAAATCCATAAAACTTTTTGCAGGACCTAAATTGTTTCCAGAATAATAGGCTATATTGAAATTTTTTTTCTTTAAATTTTCTATTATTTCAATTGTATTATCACAAGAGCCATCATCTCGTATAAGTAAAGATATTTCTACATCTTCTTGTTTTAAGATGCTTTCAATTTGCTCTTGAAGATATTTTTCTCCATTGTATGTGGATAATAATACTTGTACTTTGTTCATTTTTTACTCTCCTAATACGCATTTATTATATATTTTATTGGATTTTCTGTCAATGCTTATATTACATTTTGGTTACAAATTTGTTACAGGTTTATTATAAATTTTTGATTTTGAAAAAAATTGTTTACAAGGAAATTTTTCTGTGCTAAAATTTCAGTATAAACAGTTAATACAAATACAACATAATTCTTTTAAAAGGTTTATAGGCATCCTTGTAAAAACCTAAATTTATTATACAAGTGAGGAAAAAGAAAATGAAAGGGCAAAAAGAAAAATTGAAGCAAAAACGATTGAAAGGAGCTAGTGGAATAACACTAATTGCGTTAGTAATTACTATCATTGTACTTTTAATTTTAGCTGCAGTGTCAATTGCAACTTTAACAGGGGATAATGGAATATTAACGAAGGCGCAAACTGCACAAGTCTTGACAAAACAAGAAAATGCAAAAGAAAAAGTACAAGTAGAGGTATTAGGAAGTTTAGACAATAGTGGAGATATAGACTTAAGTGTATTAAATAAAAATTTAGAACATGTAGAAGGAATAACACAAGGAACACCAATAGAAAGCTTGCCAGCAGAATTAACAGTAGATGGATGCAAAGTAAAAATTGATAGTAACGGAAAAGTAACGGTAGAGGGAGAAGTAGCAGAAAATCCAACAGACCCACCAAAAACACCTACATTAAAAAATGTAAATACTGCAGAAACAAATCCAGCAGGAAGTATGCCAACAGGAGCAACAGTAGTAGAAGAAAATGGTAAAGAATTAAATGATGCAAATGAAGGCATTGTAATAAAAGATACAAACGATAATGAATGGGTATGGATAGAAGTGCCAAAATTACAGTCAAAAATGCCAGCAGATATAGAATTTACAAATGAAACCGGTTATTCTGAAGATGACCAAGAAAAGTGTGATTCCATAACAGCAGCACTAAAAGCATATGCAGACCCATATACAAAAGGAAGTGCATCACAAACTGAAAGTTGGGCAGATGAATGGTATGCAGACAGAGGAACAAATGATATAGTAACGGAAAATACTGCAAAGTCCGAAGAACAAGGATTAAATACAGGATGTGGATTAACACTAAGTGAATATAAAGAAACATATCAAAAAATGATAAAAAGTGTATATAAAAATGGAGGATTTTGGCTAGGAAGATATGAAGCAGGAATAGAAGGAACAACAGAAACAGATTTAAGTAATGCAAGAACAACACATACAGATATAACAGATGGTTCACCAAAAGCAATAAGTCAAAAAGATGCAATACCATATAATTATGTATATTGTAGTGAAGCACAAAAATTAGCAAGTAAAATGACACCAGATAGTAATAAAACAAGTAGTTTATTATTTGGAATTCAATGGGATTTAGTATGTAAATATCTAGAAGTAAAAAGTAATGAATTAAATGTATCAGATATTAATTCAAATAGTGAAAAATGGGGAAATTATAAAAATGTAACTTTACTAATAACAAGCCCAAATGCAAAAGGATATACTTATAATGATAAAACTTGGAGTAAAATATCAGAAAATAAATTATCATATGATGACAATAAAGATTACACATTACTTTCAACAGGAGCATCAGATAATACAAAGAAGTCAAATATTTATGATTTTGCAGGAAACGAATCTGAGTGGACCTTAGATCATGCTACCGCGGGCACTAACGGTCCTTGTATCAGTAGGGGAGGCTATTTCTTTTATGACAGTTCTTACTTTCCAGCTTCTTACCGCTACGACGGCTATACGACCAGTGCTAACGACCGCTATTCGTTTCGCCCAGCTTTGTACTGAAAATACTGGATTTTCCGTACAAGTAGGACTGAACTCTGTGAAAACCAAAATTCAAACAATAGAAAAAGTAGATTTAATATGCTATAATTGAATAGGAGAGGCTTGAGTGGCAATAGACCACTCAAGCAAGAAAATTGTGATGCAATAAGTATAATAGATACATGTAAGAAACAAAATATGAATATTGGAGAAAGCATAAAAAATATATTTATTGGAAATAAAAAAATATTTGCATTTTGAAGTTGAGCGAGCCTTCCTATTTAAAGGAAAGCTCATTTTTTTTTATAAAACCATTAACTAGTAACAAAATGTAAAATATTTCCAAAAAAACTATTGACAATTTTATAAAAAAGTATTAACATAAAAATACAATCAAAAAAAGATTCAAAAATTTTTTAATCAAAGATTTAATTTTTTATTCAAAATCCAAAAAATCCAAAAAAATTCAAATTAAATACTAAAGGAAAAGCAAGGAGCAAGGCACAAATGAAAAATATTCGTCACTTTACTAAAAAATAAACATTGACAAACGAATAAAAAAGAATTATAATAAGGAGGAAGAAAAAAATTTGAAAGAATTCAACTATCAAGATTATCTAAAATATGAAAAACTAAAAACAAAAGAACCAAAAGGAGCATTAGGAGCTAGTACAAAAAATAAAACATATCAATATAAAGTACATCAACCACATGATAAAATATTTAAAATAGTATTAGAAGAAAAGAAGGAAGTAGTAGGGTTATTAAATAGAATTTTACAAATAAAAGAAAAAATAAAAGAAGAAGAAATAGAAAAATATGATAATGAATATATAAATTATATGTTTCAAGACAGTGAATCTGATATTGTATATAAAATGAAAACAAAGCAAATATACTTTTTGATAGAGCATCAAAGTAAAATAGATTATGCAATGCCCAAGAGAATATTGGAATATGAAACAGGCATAATAAGTAAGGCAATAGTAGGGAAGAAAATGACTAAAAAAGACCATAAACTGCCAAGAGTAATACCAATAGTAATATATACAGGAAGTAGAAAATGGGATGTAGAAAAATACATAGAAGAATGTCAAGAAAAATTAACAAAGTCAGAACAAATAAAATTAGGTAGCTATTATGTACTAGATGTAAATGATTATACAAAAGAAGAATTAGAGAAAGACAAATTCTTTTTATCAACAATGATGTTGTTAGAAAAAATAAAAACAGAAGAAGAATTAATAGAAATATTAGAAAGAGTAATAAAAAAAGAAAAGCAAGAAGAAAAAAGAAATATATTAAGAAGAATAATAAAACTTATATTAAAAGAAAGAATAAGTATAGAAAATCAAGAAAAATTGTTAAAAAAATTGAAAAAGGAGGGAAACGATATGATACTAGAAGTAATTAGGAAGGAAAATGAAAAGCAAAGAAGAGAAGGACGCAAAGAGGGAAGAAAAGAAACAATTATTCAAATGTTAAAAGCAGGAGTAAAAAAAGAAGTTATTTCAAAAGCAACCAATATGTCAGAAAAAGAAATAGATAAATTAGTGCAAAATTTGTAAAGAAAAATCCAGAAGCAAAAACCAAACTAGAGCAGTGGTTATGGTTAATTGCGGGGAGGGAGGATAAATTAGAAATGGTGAAGAAGGAAAAAAACCTTTCATCTTAAAAATTACAAATACATAAAACATAAAATTCTAAGTAATAATTTATTAATAATCAATTACTTAGGATTTTTTTGTAATATAAACAATACACTTGTAAAAATAAAAAAAATAGTGTAAAATAGCAATATAATGTAAATAATTAAAACAAGAGAAATTATCTTAAAAAAGAAAGAAGAGAAAAGTTTTGAAAACTTTAATAATCAAAAAAGAAGATTTAAGATATAACATCAAACAAATAAAAGAACTTGTAGATAAAATCGGAAAAGACGACAAAGGAAACCCAGTTCAAATAATAGCAAAACTAAAAGAAGATGCATATGGATTAGGATTAATCGAATATGTAAAATTTTTAATAGAAAATGGAATTTCTTTTTTTACTGTGGAAACAATAGAAGAAGGAATAACATTAAGAAAATCAGGAATAAAAGAACAAATACTAATGCTTTTTCCAACTGCTATAAAAGAAGACATTAAACTTTTAGTAGAAAACGACATAATACTTTCACTAGCTTCTAAAGAAGATGTAGAAATAGCAAACGAAGTCGGAAAAGAACAAAAAAAACAAGTAAAAGCACATCTTAACATAGACACAGGAATAGGAATAAGAGGCTGGTCTTATCAAAATAGAGAAGAAATGATAATTGCATTAAAAAATGCGCAAAATATAAAAATAGAAGGAACTTTTTCCGAATTTGTAAATAGCACAAATGACGATAAATATACAAAACTTCAATTTCAAAGGTTCTTAGATGTAATAGAAATTTTGCAAATGAACAATATACAAACAGGAAAGCTTCATATATGTGATGATTCAGCATTTTTGCGATATACCAATATGAACCTAAATGCAATAAGAATTGGAAAAGCATTTCTAGGGGAAGTAGAAAACAAAACCGTAATTCCATTTAGAAAAGTAAAATATTTAGAAACTCGGAATATCAGAAATAAAAGAACTAACAAAAGGATTTTACCTAGGAAAAAATAAAATAAAAAAAGATATAAGAGTTGCTATTATACCATATATAAGTGAAGAAAAAATACAACAAGATCAAATTATAATTCAAAATAATAAATGCAAAATATTAGGAAATATAGAAAATAACATTATATGTGATATTGGAACAAAAAACATAAAAATAGGAGAAAAAATAATGGTTCCAATTTCAAACAATTATAAAATTAATGTGCCTATTAGAAGGGAGTACAGGTAAAATGGAAGAACAAAAGCAAGAAAAAGAATTAAAACAAGGATTTTTCAAAAAAGTATGGAATTCAATTGTAAAAATCGAAAAATATCCAGACATGGCAGCAGAAGGATTAGGACGAGCATTTATTTATATTAGCAAATTAGTTGCTATTCTAGCAATTGTACTTTGCCTAGGAATTATGTATCAAACTTATCAAATGCTTCAAGAAGGAATTACTTATTTAAAAAATGAATTTCCTGAATTTTCATATAGTAATGGAATTTTAGATGTTTCTTCAGATGAAAAAATTATAATTTCAGAAGATGATTCTTATGTAGGAAGAACTATAATTGATACAAAAGCGCGGAGATGAAGAAACCATAAATAATTACATTAAAGAAGTTGAGCAAGCAGGAAGTGGAATGATTATACTAAAAGATAAAGTAATTTTAAAAAATGGTGCAATAACAGGAACAATTAGTTATAACTATAGTGAAATTTTAGGACAGATGGAAATAAAAGAATTTACAAAACAGGAAGTTATTGACTATGCAAATAGTACACAAGTAATCAGTTTATATGTAAGCATATTCATTACAATATTTATTTACAGTTTTATGATGTATTTAGTAACAACACTATCAAATGCACTATTCTTGAGCATATTTGGATATTTAGCTGCTTGGATAGCAAGAATAAAAATGAGATTTGTTGCAATATTTAATATGGGGATATATGCGCTTACATTATCCACTATACTAAATATTTTATATATTGCAGTTAATATATTCATTAACTTTGATATGGAATATTTCCAAATTATGTATGTATCAGTAGCAGCAATTTATTTAGTAGCAGCAATTTTTATACTAAAAACGGAATTTTTAAAAAGACAAGCTGAATTAATGAAAATTGCAGAAGCACAAGAAATAGTAAGAAAAGAATTAGAACAAAAAGAGCAAGAAGAAAAAGAAGAAAGAGAAAAGAAGGAAAGACAAAAAAAGGATAGAAAAGAAGAAAAAAAGGAAAAAGACAATAACGTAGGAGGAGAACCAGAAGGTTCAAAAGCTTAAAATATACAATTTACAAGGAGGAAAATATGAATACAAATAAAGACAAATCAAAAGATGAAAAGGAACAAGAAAAACTATGGCTAATATTAATTTTGTCAGTGGTATTAATTGTACTTATTGTAGGATTAATTATATTTTATATGAACAATAAAGAAAAAGAAGACAAAAACACATTAGCCTATACAGATTTAATTAAAGAATTATCATATGGAAACATTGAAAAAATTGAAATGACAGTTGGAAGTACAACATTAAAAGTAAAACAAAAAGATGTAGAAGAAGAAAAAACAACAATTATTCCAAACACAGAAAGTTTTATGGAATTAGTACAACAAAAGGTAGCAGAAGGCAATGAAATTGAATTAATTCAAAAACCAAGGAGCCTATTATCACAAATACCATCATTTATAATATCATTTTTACCAACCGCAATAATGCTTGCATTATTTATTATGATTTTCAAAATGCAAGGATTGGGCGAAAAAGGAAAAGTATATGACGATACAGAAAGAAAAACTAAAGTGAAATTTGATGATGTAGCAGGTTTAGATGAAGAAAAAGAAGAACTAGTAGAAATTGTAGAATTTCTAAAAAAACCAGAAAAATTTGTTAAAATGGGAGCAAAAATTCCAAAAGGTGTTTTACTATATGGAAAGCCCGGAACTGGTAAAACATTAATTGCAAAGGCAATTGCAGGAGAAGCAGATGTACCATTTATTTCTATGAGTGGATCTGAATTTATAGAAATGTTTGCAGGATTGGGAGCATCTCGTGTTAGAAAACTATTTGAAAAAGCAAGGAAATTAGCACCTTGTATTGTGTTTATAGACGAAATTGATGCAATTGGCTCAAGAAGAACATCAAATAGTGGAGCAGAAACAGAAAACAACCAAACACTAAATCAATTATTAGTAGAAATGGATGGATTCAGTTCAGAAGAAACAATAATTGTTTTAGCAGCAACCAATAGACCAGAGATGCTAGACAAAGCATTATTAAGACCAGGAAGATTTGATAGGCAAATTACAATTCCAACTCCAGATTTAAATGGAAGATTAGAAATTTTAAAAATTCATAGTAAAGATAAAAGAATGTCAGATGATGTAAACCTAGAAAGTATTGCAGAAGATACAGCAGGATTTACAGGAGCAGAACTTGCAAATATTTTAAATGAAGCAGCTATTATTGCAACAAAGAGAAAACATGAAGATATAGAAAGAGACGATATAGAAGAAGCTGTTAAAAAAGTAACAGTAGGCTTAGAAAAACGTGCTAGAGTTATATCAGAAAAAGATAAAAAATTAACAGCATATCATGAGGCAGG
The DNA here is from genome assembly GCA_947625835.1 of uncultured Clostridia bacterium. GTDB lineage: Bacteria > Bacillota > Clostridia > TANB77 > CAG-508 > CAG-269. The sequence continues at coordinate 12,169 of CANQPY010000005.1, forward strand.
GCATGCTGTTGTAAGTAGGTATTTACCAACACAAACAGACGTAAAGGAAGTATCTATTATTCCAAGAGGTGTAGCAGGTGGCTATACAATGTATAAATCTGATGAAGATAAATACTATATATCTAAAACAGAAATGAAGGAAAAATTAGTTGCACTATTAGGTGGAAGAGCAGCAGAAAAATTAGTATTAGATGACATTTCAACAGGTGCAAGTAACGACATTGAAGTTGCAACACAAGTTGCAAGAGATATGGTAACAAAATATGGTATGAGTGATAAATTAGGACCAATTGACTTCCAAGGAAAAGAGCCATATGAAATGCAACTATTTGGAGAAAATATAGGAGATAAAATAGGACAAGAAGTAAAAGAATTAATAGATAATGCATATGAAGAAGCTCAAAAATTATTAAAAGAACACAGGGATAAGCTAGATAAAATAGCAGAAACTTTACTACAAAAAGAAAAAATTAATGAGGAAGACTTTAAAAAGTTTTTTGAATAACTAAAATGTCGTGAAAAACGACATTTTTTTTATATTCCGTTTTTTTGTGTAGAGTAAACTTTTTTGGAAAAATATTACAAAAATATTACAAATATTAAAAACAGATTACAATTAATAATTTTCATAAAAAAGTATTTACAAGAAAAAATTAGTATGTTAAAATGCAGGTATACTTCTAGTAATAAATAAACATAAATAAAAAAATAAAAGGGGAGAAAAATATTATGAAAATAATTAAAAGAATGTTAATACTATTATTAATGGCTTGCTTAGCAATAGGACTATTAATTGGAAAAGTACAAGCAGCAGAAGTAAAAGTAGAAAAAAGTGTTACATCAACAAATGGTAGTATAAGTTTTACTATTACAGGCTTAACTTTAGATAGTGGGTCAAATTACGAATGGGCAATTGAGACTAACAATAATACTGATACAATTACTAATTGGTATGACGTAACAGCACCAGATTATCAATTAGGAAAAGTTGAAATTACAGTGAGCATAGACAATGAAAAACAATTGGAAGTTTTAAAAAAGAGTAATATAGGATATATTTCAATCAGAAAAAAGGGTGAAACAACAAATAAAATTCTAAGTGCTAAACAGGTTGACTTAGAGTTACCATTAATGAAAGCATTTACTATTACAAGAAGCTCATTTTATAATAGAAATGTTCCAGATAATACAGCATATGAAGTAAATGGGCCATATGGACTTGAATATAGCAATATACAATTTTGCTTTGAAAAAATAACAGATGCAAATGTTGTAAATGGATATATAGATCAAGATCATGATTTAAGCGGATTAAAATTAAAAGGTAAAAGTGATATACCAGCCAATTCTAATACAAATTGGAAATCACTTGAAAATATTGTTACAGATCAAGGAGTAATAAAAAATAAATATTTACCATTGACAGATGGATTATATTATATTTGGTTTAAAGGTAGTAGCGCAGGAGTTAAAACTGTTTATGGACAAATGGTAGTAGAAGTTGGAGAAGTAAAAAGAATAGAAAAAGAAGAAGATAAGGGCAAAAACGATACAGACAAAGGAAACACAAACAGTGACGGTAATACTAATAAAGGTAATACAAATAGCGGCAATACTAACAAAGGCAATACAAATAGTGGTAATACTAACAAAAGCGGAAGTACAAATACAAATCAGCAAAAATCTAATACTCAAACGACAAAAGATCCAACTGTTGTGCAAAAGACTTTACCACAAACAGGAATTGGCATTGGAATAATATTTGTTATTACATTAATATGTATATTTGGAATAATAGGTTATGTTAAATTACGTTATTATAAAGATATAAAATAAAAAATTAATAAGCTAAATCTATAGAGTTATATTTCAACAATGAAGTATAACTCTAATTTTTTGACAATATTTTTTATTTGATGTAAAATCTATCATAGAAAGAAGGTATGCAAATGACAATAAAAGAATTAATAAATAAAGCATCAATTGAGTTAAAAACCAAAAAAGTAGAAAGTCCAAAACTAAAAGCAAGACTTCTTATGCAATTTATATTAAATAAACCAAGGCAATATATTGTAGTAAACGATGACAAAGAATTAACAAAAATCCAAGAAGAAAAATATTTATACAATATACAAAAATTAATAAAAGGCATACCACTTCAACATATTACGCACAGTCAAGAATTTATGAAAATGAATTTTTATGTAGATGAAAATGTTCTAGTACCAAGACCAGATACTGAAATTTTAGTAGAAGAAGTAATAAAAATAGCAAAAAAAATACAAGCAAAAAAAATACTAGATTTATGCACAGGAAGTGGAGCAATTGCAGTATCTCTTGCAAAATACATAGAAAATAGTAAAATAACTGCAATAGATATAAGTAATAAAGCAATTGAAGTTGCAAAGCTAAATGCAAAAAAAAATGAAGTAGAAAATCAAATTGAATTTCTAAAATCAGATTTATTTGAAAAACTTCCAAAAGAAAAATTTGATATTATTGTATCAAATCCACCATATATAAAAAAAGAAATAATTAAAACCTTAAGCAAAGAAGTTCAAAATGAACCCGAAATTGCCTTAGATGGTGGAATAGATGGCTTAAATTTTTATCGCAAAATTGTTCATCAATCTTATGAATTTTTAAAATATAAAGGATATTTATGTTTAGAAATTGGATATGACCAAAAAATAGAAGTAATTGATTTGATTGAGCAAGAAGATAGATATATAGATACATATTGTAAAAAAGATTTATATGGAAATGATAGAGTAATTATAACAAAGGTAGGTGATTAAAATGTCATTTTCGTCTAGCATTAAGCAAGAACTTAACAAAAATAGTAATTTAGTAAAAAAAGAAATGGTAAAACAAGAATTAATAGGATATTTAATATCAGCGAACACAAGTGTAATAAACGGAAAAGAAATAAAATTTTCTACAGAAAGTGATTATAATATTAATAGATTTTCTAAACTTTTAGACAACTTAAATATTAATCATAAAATTGATATGTCAGGAAAATCATTTGTTATAACTGCCAAAATAAAAGATATAGATTTTATTAATATTTACGAAAAAAATCAAATTTCTTTTAATTTAGAAGAAGTTTCAAATGAAGAAACATATAAATCTCTTGTAAGAGGAGCTTTTATGGGCTCTGGTTCAATGAATAACCCAGAAAAGGAATATCATTTAGAAATTGATTTAAGAGATGAAAATAATGTAAACAGGCTAAAGCAGATCTTAACAATGTTAGGTATAAAGGTAAAAACTTTTCAAACCTCAATTTATATTAAAGAAGGAGAAGAAATATCAAAATTTTTAGCTTTAATTGGTGCAAATCAAGCAGTTATGAAATTTGAAGATATTAGAATTCAAAAAGAAATGAGAGGAAAAGTAAATAGACTAGTAAATTGTAAAACAGCCAATTTAAGCAAAACCATTAATGCATCAGTTGAACAAATATCAGCAATAAAAAAATTACAAGAAACAGGAAAATTTAAAAAGTTAGATGACAATTTAAAAGAAATAGCAATTTTAAGACTAGAAAATCCAGATATGCCACTTCTGGAATTAGGAAAATTATTAAAAAAACCAATTGGTAAATCAGGAGTAAATTATAGATTAAAGAAAATAATGGAGATAGCAAATAGTGAACTATAAAGAATTAGGAATATATATACACATTCCATTTTGCAAGCAGAAATGCTATTATTGTGATTTTATATCTTATGAAAATAAATTAGAATGTATAGAAAAATACATAGAACAAGTAATAGAAGAATTACATCAATATGATTTAAAAAACTATGATGTTACCACAATCTATATAGGAGGTGGAACACCATCTTTTATTGATAGTAAATACATTGTACAATTGTTAGATGAACTAAAAAACAAATTATCAAATAACAAAACAAAATTTGAAGAAATAGAAATTACAATAGAAGTTAATCCAGGAACAATTACAAGAAACAAAGTAGAAGATTATAAAAAGCACGGAATAAATCGAATTAGTATTGGACTTCAAAGTACAAAAAATGAATTATTAAAAGAAATAGGAAGAATCCATACATATGAAGAATTTTTAGATGCATATAAAATAATTAAAGAAACTGGATTTGAAAATGTTAATATTGATTTAATGATAGGCCTGCCAAACCAGACAATTCAAGACATAAAGCAAACATTAGAAGAGATTAAAAAACTTGATCCAAGCCATGTAAGTGTATATTCTTTAATTGTAGAAGCGGAAACAAAATTAGAACAAATGCTTGAAAATGGAGATTTATGCTTGCCAGACGAAGAACAAGAAAGACAGATGTACTGGTATGTAAAAAATACATTGGAATTAAATGGATATAAACATTATGAAATATCAAATTTTGCCAAAAAAGGTAAGGAATCCAAACATAATTTAAATTGTTGGGAGCAAAAAGAATATATTGGCTTAGGAATAGCTGCACATTCTTATTTAGATGGCATTCGCTATTCTAATTCGACATTTAATAATGAAAATAAATGGGACTTTAAAGATAAAAAAATAGAAGAAAAACAAACACTTGAGGATAAGAAAAAAGAATATATGCTATTAGGCTTAAGAAAAATTGATGGTGTAAGCATTCAAAAATTTAAAGAAAAATATGGCGAAAATCCTATTTTTCTATATCATAAAGAATTACAAAAATTGATAGAACAGGATTTGCTTGAAATTGATGGAGATAATATTTTATTGACTAATAAGGGAATAGACTTTGCAAATTTAGTTTGGGAAGAATTTGTATAAAAAAGAAAAAATGTTCGCAAAAAGTATTGACAATTTTAAAAAATGAAGATACAATAAAAGCGAACATTTTTTTAGTATAAAATATTGGGAGGAAATAAAATGATAACAACATTACACATAAAAAACATAGGAATAATAGAAGACATAACAATAGACTTTAATCAAGGGTTAAACGTACTAACAGGAGAAACAGGAGCAGGAAAAACACTAATAATAGATTCACTTGAAATCATATCAGGAGGAAGATTCTCCAAAGAAATGATTCGAAAAGGAGAAGACTATTCTTTTGTAGAACTATGTATGTATGAACCAAAAGAAGAAATATCAATTGATGGAAATGTAATAGTATCAAGAGAAATAAACCTAAATGGCAAAAATATGTGTAAAATAAACGGAAGAATGGTAACAGTAAACGAACTAAAAGAATTCATGAGTAAATTCATAGAAATACATGGGCAAAATGATAATCAAAATTTATTAGAAAATAAAATGCACTTAAACTATTTAGATAATTTTATAGGAGAAAAAATTTCAAATAAAAAACAAGAATATTTTGAGCTATTTGAAAAATATTGCAACATTAAGCAAGAACTAAAAAACAATTATGGAGACGAAAAAGAAAGACAAAGAAAATTAGATTTATTGCAATATCAAGTAAATGAAATAGAGCAAGCAAAATTAAAAATTGGAGAAGAAGAAAACTTAGAAGAAAAAAGAAAGATTATTTTAAATTCAGAAAAAATAACAAAAAACTTAAAAGAAGCAGATATTTTAATATCAGAAAACAGTGTAGATAGTATTAGTATGGCAATTAGAGCCCTAGAGAATATAGAAACTATAGACCAAAAATATGAAAAACTATCAAGTGATTTAAAAAGTATTTATTACGAACTACAAGAATTAGCAAGGGATGTAAACAGTTATAAAGAAAACATGGATTTTGATGAAGAAGAAAGAAATTTTATAGAAGAAAGACTAGATTTAATTTATTCTTTAAAAAGAAAATATGGAAACACAATAGAAGAAATTTTAAAATATAATGATGAAACAAAAGAAGAAATAGAACAAATTTCAAACTTAGAGGAATATAATGCAAAATTAATAAAAGAGCAAAAAGAAATAGAGAACGAAATGAAAATTTTAGCAGAGCAAATGCATAAAATAAGAAGTCAAAATGCTAATATTTTAAGCGAAAAAATAAATAAAGAATTAGAAGAATTAGAAATGAAAAATGCAAAAATAAATATAAAAATTCAATATATAGAAAATGAATTTTTAAAAACCGGAAAAGATGATGTAAAATTTTTCATTACAACAAATAAAGGTGAAGAAGAAAAAGAATTATCTAAAATAGCATCAGGTGGAGAAATGTCAAGAACTATGCTTGCAATAAAAAAAGTACTTGCAGATACAGACCAAATGCCAGTTATGGTATTTGACGAAATTGATACAGGTATTAGTGGAAAGGCTGCAAATTCAGTTGCAACTAAATTAAAAGTAATAGCCAAAACACATCAAGTTATGTGCATATCACACTTACCTAATATTGCGGCAATGGCAGATTTCAACTATTTTATTAGTAAAGAAGTTAATCAAAACAGGACAAAAACACAAATAAAACTATTAAAAGAAAACGAAGTAATTGAAGAAATTGCAAGAATTTCTTCTGGAGAAATTAATGAAATAAGCATTAAATATGCAAGTGAACTAAGAAATAAGAAGGCATCATAATAAAATTATTTAGAAAATATCGTAACTTTCCTTTTTACATACATTGCTTAAATTTATACTGCATAAAATTAATAAAAATTGGATAAAATAGGAAAAGGAAAGGAGCGAAAGCATGAGAGAATTTTTAGAAATAAAAAAAGTGAAAGCTTTAGAAATATTAGATTCAAGAGGAAATCCAACAATTCGGTGTAGAAGTAATAACAGAAAATGGATTTAGAGGTATAGCATCTGTACCGTCAGGTGCTTCCACAGGAAGTTTTGAAGCAGTCGAACTGCGAGATGGAGACAAAACTAGGTACTTTGGAAAGGGAGTACAAAAAGCCGTTGAAAATGTAAACAAAAAAATATCAAGACAAATAGTAGGAATGAATGTATACAATCAAAGAAAAATAGATGAAAGTTTAATAAAATTAGATGACACACCTAACAAATCAAACTTAGGAGCAAATAGTATACTTCGGAGTATCACTTGCCATAGCCAAAGCAGCAGCAAAATCACTAAATATGGAACTATACGAGTATATTGGAGGACTCCAAGCACAAGAATTACCAATTCCAATGATGAATATTTTAAATGGAGGAAAACACTCAGAAAATAATATAAGCATTCAAGAATTTATGATTATGCCAATTGGGAGAATAACATTTGCAGAAAGGCTAAAAAGAGGGGCAGAAATATATCACACATTAAAACAAGTATTAAAAGAAAAAGAATATAGTGTAGGAGTAGGAGATGAAGGTGGTTTTGCACCAAATTTAGAAAATGAAGAACAAGCATTAGATTTAATAATAGAAGCAATAAAAAAAGCAGGATATGAACCAGGAAAAGATATTGTATTAGCATTAGACATAGCAAGCACTGAAATGTATGAAGAAGCAAAAAAAACAGGAAAAGAAGGCTACTATTTTTGGAAAACAAATCAATTTAAAACAAAGCAAGAAATGATTCAATATGTAATAGATTTATGCAATAAATATCCAATTGCCTCAGTTGAAGATGGATTAGCAGAAGAAGACTGGGAATCTTGGGAAGAATTAACAAGCAAACTAGGAAACAAAATACAATTAGTAGGTGATGATTTATTTGTTACAAATCCAGAACGACTTAGTTATCGGAATTGAAAAAAATGTAGCAAATGCTATTTTAATAAAACCAAATCAAATTGGAACATTAACAGAAACATTAGATACAATCTATTTAGCCAAAAAACATGGATATAGAACTATAATTTCGCATCGTTCTGGCGAAACAGATGATACAACAATTAGCGATATTGCAGTAGGTATTAATAGTGGGCAAATAAAAACAGGTGCTCCTTGTAGAATTGATAGAGTAGCCAAATATAATAGACTACTTAGCATAGAAGCAGAATTAAATAATTAAAAGCAAATAAAAAATAAGATTTTCTTAGCAATTTATACTGCCAAGAAAATCTTAATTTTGTGCTTTTATATTTATATAAATCATTAATGTGTTTCTTTATAAAAATTTACTAATTTTATACTTGAGAAAATAACTAATCCAATAGACAACATAACGAATCCAATAAATACAATTGTACCTGTTTGAGGTAAAACAGGAGGTGGCTCTAGCAATTTTAATTGTGGAGTTATATCTGATGTTTTAGATTCAGTTTTATCATTTGTATCAGTATAAGTAAGATCTACTTTCTTGTTGGTATCTAATATTTTATCAACAATAGAAGAATCAAAATTTTCTTTTAATTTTAATTTATATTCAACAGTAGCAGTTTCACCTACATCTAATTTTGGTATTGTCCAAGTAATGGAATTATTGGTTTTATCTACTGTAGCAGAAATTGTTCCTATACTTGCCTTTGAAACATATGAAAAATCGAAATTATCTATAATTTCTTTTGGAAAATAATCTACAATTTTTATATTTTCCAATGCTTTTGACTTAGGAACTAATGAATTGTAAATTTCATTTGTTATAGTTTGCTCTATTTCAGAGTCTGTAACATAATAAAATGTACCAAAATTTGGTTTATCAGAAGTTCCAAATAATTTTTCAATATATTCTCCATACGTGTATTCTGTGTTAGGAATAGTAGCTGTATCATCTTCAATACCAGAAAGAAGAGTAATTACTTCAATTCCAGAAGAAACAATAGAATCATATTCTTTTTTTGTAGCAGAGATAACATCTTCATTATATGTTACTTCATTTTTATTTAGTATAACATTAGGAATTCCATCTGTTAAAATAATAAGATATTTATTAGTATCATTCTTTGAAAATAATTGTTTTCCCATATTTAATCCAGCCTGTAAGTCAGTGTAAGATGCAACAGTATCATCTACATAAGTAATATTATCAATAGCTTTTGTTAAAGTAGAAACATCTGATGTTAATTGACTAAGTAAAGTAGCATCCTTAGTAGTACCTAGTGTAACATAACCTTCTTGATTTTTTTCAGCTGAAGATGAAAAGCTAACAGCACCAATTTTTAAATTATCATTATCTTTTAATAACTTTGTAACAAAAGTTTTTGCAGAAGCTTTAACTAAATCACTTCTTGCTACGTTAGAAGAAGTTGTTTCTTTCATACTATTTGAATTATCAATAACAAGAATAACTTCTCCAGTAGGTTGTAATACTTTTTCTTCGTTTGTAACTTTTAATTGAAGGGTTACTTCTTTATTAGCTAAATCTTTACTAATTAATCTTTTTTCAAATTTTGAATTTTCTCCTATTTCAATTGTACAAACAGGTTCTTTTACAACTTCCATTGTAACTGTTGAATATGAAGCTAAAGAAATATTTGCAATCATAATAATAACTAAGAAAATTCCAATAAAAATTTTACTTTTCATATAAAAAATCACTCCTTTAAATATTATTCTCTTTTATTTTAACACAAAAATAAAAATATACAACACTTTTATTAAAATTATTAAAAATACTTGTAAAATATTAGAAAATATGTTAAAATAAAAAAAGTGAGTAAAATAAAACCAATTAAAAAGCAAAGTAAATATATTAAAAATTATATGTAAAGAGAAGATGAACGTGGCTGAAATTCACCTCGTATAAAATATATTGAAATTTCACTTTTTAGGTCTTTTTCCGAAACAAGAGTAAGAAAAAGCGGTCGCAACCGTTAAAACGAAAATGAGGTTAAGTTTAAAAAACTAATAAATTTAGGTGGTACCACGAAAGATAGCCATTTCGTCCTAAAACATGGATGGAAATGGCTTTTTGTATGAAAAGGATGATAAGTTAAAAAAATAATTAAATTTTGTGCCTTTTGCAGACCAAACGTAGCGAAGGCAAGAAAGGAAAGATAAGTATTTATGAAAGAAGAAATCGAAAGAATCAAAAAAACTTCATTACAAGAAATAAGCAACTGCAAAGACGAAAAACTTTTAAATGAATTAAGAATAAAATATTTAGGAAAAAAAGGAGAACTAACAACTGTTTTAAGAGGAATGGGAACATTATCACCAGAAGAAAGACCAATCATTCGGAAGTTTAGTTAATCAAGTTAGAGATGAGTTAGAAGCAATAATAAGCCAAAAAGAAAAAGAATTTCAAAAAGAAAAACTAAGAAAAAAACTAGAAAACGAAAATATAGATGTAACTGAACCAAGTAAGAAGGTCAACTTAGGTTCTTTACATCCAATAACTCAAATTATCGATGAAGTAGAAGAAATCTTTTTAGGAATGGGCTACAAAATAGCAGACGGACCAGAAGTAGAAAAAGCGATATATAATTTTGATAAATTAAATACACCTCCAGATCACCCAGCAAGAGACTTACAAGATACATTTTATATTACAGATGACATTGTATTAAGAAGTCAAACTTCACCTGTTCAAGCAAGAGTAATGGAAAATCAAAAGCCACCAATAAAAATTATTTGTCCAGGAACAGTTTATCGTTCAGACAGTGTAGATGCTACACATTCACCAGTGTTTCACCAAATAGAAGGGTTAGTAGTAGATAAAAATATAGCTATGACAGATTTAAAAGGAACATTAGAAATGTTTGCAAAAAAATGCTTAGGGGAAAATACAAAAATAAGATTTAGACCACATCATTTTCCATTTACAGAACCAAGTGCAGAAGCAGATGTATCTTGCTTTGTATGTGGAGGAAAAGGATGCAAAGTGTGCAAACAAGAAGGCTGGATTGAACTTTTAGGTTGTGGAATGGTACATCCAAATGTACTAAAAAATTGTGGAATTGACCCAGAAGAATATTCAGGATTTGCTTTTGGATTTGGAGTAGAAAGAATTGCAATGGCAAAATTCGGAATAGAGGACATGAGATTGCTATATGAAAATGACATCAGATTTTTAAAACAATTTTAGGTGTTTTTTGGGACGGGGCAAAAAAACACCCAATGCCCTATAATATAGTAAAAGTAAAAAATTAATTAAAAATTTAGTTAATTAAGGAGTGTAGAAATGGGAATATTTAAAAGAAGAATATTTAGAGAAGATAAAAGCTATGATATATCAGAAGCTTTAAACATATTAGATGTATTGAAAGATAAAGGACTTATGGATAGCTATACATTAGAGCCAGATGAAAACGAAAATGGAAAATACAAGTTTATTGCACTTGAAATTAGTAGAGAAAAAGAAAAAACTATAAGAAGAAATGCAGAAACCAAAAGAGATTTTTATGATAGAGTAAATATCAAAGAACAATATCAAAACATTACAATTGCATCTAATAATAATATAAATTATAAAAATACAGATAACTTGGCAAGATAAAAAATGCCATAAAAAAAGGAGAGAAAAGATGAAAGCAAGTGTTGAATGGTTAAAAGATTATTGTGATATTGATGTAGATGTAACTACATTAGGAAATATTTTAACAATGACAGGCTCAAAAGTAGAGACCATTGATAAAATTGGAAACGACATAAAAAATGTTGTAGTTGGAAAAATATTAGAAATAAAAAAACATCCAGATGCTGATAAATTAGTTGTAACAAAAGTAGATGTAGGAAATGAAACAATACAAATTGTTACAGGTGCTAAAAATGTAAAAGAAGGAGATATCGTGCCAGTTGCAAAAGATGGAGCTGATCTTCCAAATGGTGTAAAAATAAAAACAGGAAAGCTTAGAGGAATAGATTCTTGTGGAATGATGTGCTCTATTGGTGAACTAAATTTAACTCTTGATGATTATCCAAATCAAATTGAAGATGGAATTATGATTTTAGATAAAAGTCTAGAAAAAGATTTAGGAAAAGATATAGTAGAAGTTTTAGATTTAAAAGAAGATATAATTGACTTTGAAATTACATCTAATAGACCAGACTGCTTATCTATAGAAGGATTGGGACGAGAAACGGCAGTATCATTAAATAAACCATTCAAAAATCCAAGAAAAAATATTGATGAATTAAAAGTTGAGAACAAAAAAAACATAGAAGGGTTAACAGTAGATATTACTGCTCCAGATTTATGCTATCGCTACATTGCAAGAGTTGTTAAAAATGTAAAAATTGGACCATCTCCAAAATGGATGGTAAAAAGGCTAAAGGCTTGTGGTGTAAGATCTATTAACAATATAGTTGATATTACTAACTATGTCATGCTAGAACTAGGTCAACCAATGCATGCTTTTGATATAAATTCAATTGAAGGAAAACACATTACTGTAAGAAGAGCAAAAAATGGAGAAAAAATAACAACTCTAGATGAACAAGAAAGGCTATTAAATGAAAATAATTTAGTAATTGCAGATGAGAAAAAAGCAGTAGCCATTGCAGGTGTAATGGGAGGATTAAATTCAGAAATTGAAGAAAATACAAAAACAGTAGTATTTGAGTCAGCAGTATTTAATGGTGGAAGTGTTAGAAAAACTGCTAAAAGTGTAGGACTTAGAACAGAGGCATCATCAAGATTTGAAAAAGGCTTATCTTCTGAAAATGCATTACGAGCAGTAAATAGAGCAGTAGAATTAGTAGAATTAATTGGTGCAGGAGAAGTAGTAGATGGAAAAATAGATGTGTATCCAACAAAACAAAAAATAAACAAAATAAAATTTGATGTAGAAAAAATAAATAATCTATTAGGAACAAATTTATCAAAACAAGAAATGACAGACATATTAGAAAAATTAGATATAAAAGTAGATGCAGATTTTCTTATAAATCCATATTTTAGAATGGATTTAGAGTTTGTAGCAGATATTGCAGAAGAAGTTCGGTCGTTTTTATGGATATGATAAATTAGCATCTACATTAATAAAAGCAGATACAACATTAGGAATTAGAAACAAAGAACAAACAATCCAAAAGAAGACGAAAGAAGTACTAGTAAATAGTGGATTTTCAGAAATTTATACATATGGATTTGTAAGTGAAAAAGATTTAGAATTATCAAATATAGATAGCAAAATAAAAACATATGCGATAACCATAAAAAATCCATTAAGCGACGAATATAAGTTAATGAGACCATCAACAATACCAAGTATGTTACAAATTCTAGCAGTAAATGCAAATAAGAAAAATCAAAATGTAAAATTATTTGATTTATCTAGAAGTTATAAAAATACGAATAAAGAAGTAGAAAATTCAGAAGTTCCACTTCAAGAAAATATTTTAACAATTGGAATGTATGGTGATGACACAGATTTTTATAACTTAAAAGGAATAATAGAAAATATTTTAGAAGCAATTAATATTTTTTACTATGATGTAGAAAAAGAAACACAAAATGCTTCTTATCATCCAGGAAGATGTGCCAATATAAAGATAGGAACAGATACTGTTGCAACATTTGGAGAAGCAAACCCAGAAGTTTTGGATAATTATATAATTTCTAAAAGAGCATATTTGGCAGAAGTTAATTTAAGCAAACTAACAAAATATTCAAAAACGGCAAAAAAATATGTAGAAGTTCCTAAATTTCCAGCAGTTGAAAGAGATATTGCAATTATTGTGGATGAAAATGTGGAAGTTGGAAAAATTGAAAAATTAATTAAGAATAAAGCAAAAAAATTATTAGAAAGTATAAATTTATTTGATATTTATAGAAATGAAAAAATAGGAACAAATAAAAAAAGTGTTGCTTATTCTTTGATTTTTAGGGATAAGAACAAAACATTAAGTGATGATGAAGTAAATTCTTTAATGGATTTTATTATTTCTGAATTAGAGAAAAAATTTGGAGCAGAGTTAAGGAAATAGACAGTAACAATAGATATAATGTAAACACAAAAAATCTTCAAAAGTACTTGACAAATCACAAAAAATAGTGTAAAGTATATTAGCATTACAAAAATGCAAAACGAAAATTTCAATTTTTATATCAAAGATGAAATGAAAACTTTCCAAAGAAAAGGGGTAGTAGTTGTGGAAAACAAAGTAAAAATTAGTATATTAAACGAACTATATGGAAAGTTATTAACCAAAAAACAATCTGAGATAATCGATGACTACTACAACAGGGACTTGTCACTATCAGAAATTGCAGAAAATAACAACATAACAAGGCAAGCCGTTAGGGACATTTTAAAGAAAGGGGAGAAGAAGCTTTTCGAGTACGAAGAAAAGTTACAATTTATGAAAAGGACATCAAGTCAAGAAAAGAAAATTGAAAAAGTCTTATCTGAATTAACAAAAATTCAAAAAAACGATACAGACAAACAAATTGCAGCTATTTTAGAAAACATCAAAAAAGAATTAAATTGTTTAGTGTAAGGAGTGAAAAAATATGGCTTTTGAGGGGTTATCTTCTAGATTACAAGAAATAACAAGAAAAATCAGAGGAAAAGCAAGAATTACAGAATCTGATTTAAAAGAAATGTTAAGGGAAGTAAAACTTGCACTTTTAGAAGCAGATGTTAACTACAAAATTGTAAAAGAATTTGTAGCAACAATTAACGAAAAAGCATTAGGGCAAGATGTATTAAAATCTCTAACACCAGGGCAACAAGTTATCAAAATAGTAAAAGACGAATTAGTAGAATTACTTCGGAGAAACAGAAAGTAAAATTAATTTTACATCTAACCCACCAACAGTAATTATGCTAGTGGGACTTCAAGGTTCTGGTAAAACAACAACAGCACGGAAAACTTGCAAACCTTCTTAGAAAACAAGGAAAGAAGCCATTATTAGTAGCTTGTGACGTATACAGACCAGCGGCAATTAAGCAATTACAAGTAGTTGGAAAACAATTAAATATACCAGTTTTCAGTAATGAAACCTCAAAAGATGTTGTAAAAATAGCAAAACAAGCAAAAGAAGCAGCAATATCTAAATTAAATGATGTTATCATCTTAGACACAGCAGGAAGACTTCACATAGATGAAGAACTAATGAAAGAATTAGAAAATCTAAAAATATCAGTTAAACCACATGAAATTTTATTAGTAGTAGATGCTATGACAGGTCAAGATGCGGTAAATGTAGCAGAAAAATTTGAAGAAACTTTAGGAATCGATGGAGTTATACTAACCAAATTGGATGGCGACACAAGAGGAGGAGCAGCACTATCTGTAAAAAAAGTAACGGGAAAGCCAATCAAATTTGCAGCTACAGGAGAAAAATTAAGTGATATTGAAGTGTTCCATCCAGATAGAATGGCTCGGAAGAATTTTAGGAATGGGAGATATTTTATCTGTCATTGAAAAAGCTGAAGAAGCATTTGACGTAGAAGAAGCAGAAAAATTAGAAAAACAGTTAAAGAAAAAAGAACTAGATTTAGATGACTATTTAGCACAACTTCGCCAAGTAAAAAAGATGGGTTCATTTTCATCAATTTTAAAAATGATTCCAGGAATGAACAAATTTAAAGATTTAAAAGTAGATGACAAAGAATTTACAAAAATAGAAGCCATTATTTGCTCTATGACAAAGCAAGAAAAAAGAAATACAAAACTTTTAAATGCAAGTCGTAGACAACGTATAGCAAAAGGTAGTGGAACAAGTGTGCAAGACATCAACAAATTTATTAAATCATTTGAAATGACACAAAAAATGATGAAACAAATGCAAAATAACAAAGGTGGAATGAAAAAACTATTAAATGGAATAGATGAAAACACCTTAAAAAACTTTAAAATGTAGATATATTTAGATATAGTATTTAAATTATGTTATTAAATTTTTAAATTTATAAACAAAAAGTAAAATTCGGAGGTGAAAAAAATGGTAAAAATCAGATTACAAAGAGAAGGAAAGAAAAAAGCTCCATTTTATCATATAGTAGTAGCAGATTCAAGAAGTCCTAGAGATGGTAAAATAATTGAGCAATTAGGAACTTATGATCCAATGACAGACCCTGCAACAATAGTATTAGACAAAGAAAAAGTA
The DNA here is from genome assembly GCA_947625835.1 of uncultured Clostridia bacterium. Classification (GTDB taxonomy): domain Bacteria; phylum Bacillota; class Clostridia; order TANB77; family CAG-508; genus CAG-269. The sequence continues at coordinate 27,999 of CANQPY010000005.1, forward strand.
GAAAAATGGATAAAAAACGGTGCAAAACCAACAGACACAGTAAAAGCATTAATAGAAAAAGCGTAAATTAGGTAATTCTAATGATTGGTGGTTTTAGTGCCTGTGCGGTTCTAGTGCCTGTCCCCACGTTGACGAATAGGTGGTTTTGGTGCCTGTCCCCACATTGACAAAAAGGTAGGTTTGGTGCCTGTCCCCACATTGACATTAGACATTGAAAAATGGAGGAACAAAAATGAAAGATATCTTAGAAACAATTATTTTAAACTTAGTAGAAAATAAAGAAGCAGTTGAAATTAAAGAAGTAGAACAAGAAAAATCTATTACTTTTGAAGTTAAAGTTGCAGAAGGTGAAATGGGAAAAATAATAGGAAAACAAGGTAGACTTGCTAAATCTATTAGAAATCTTATGAGAGCTATGGCAACAAAAGAACAAAAAAGAGTTTCAGTTGAATTTATTGGATAATTGGAGTTAAAAAAATATGACAAAGTATCTTGAAATTGGTCAAATTGTTAATACCTTTGGAATAAAGGGAATGGTAAAAGTTAATCCTTTTACAGATAATATTAAAAGATTTGACAAATTAGAAACTATTTATATTGAAAACAAAGAAGGTAAAAAAGAATATCAAATTGAAGAAGTAAAATATCAAAAAAATATGGTTTTACTTAAGTTCAATGGAATTGATACAATCGAGCAAGCAGAAGAACTTCGTCAAAGTTATATATTAATTGACCGAGATAAAGAAGAGCCTTTAAAAGAAGGAACTTATTACATAGTCGATTTAATAGGATTAGAGGTTTATACAGATGAAGGAAAATTGCTTGGAGTTGTAGATGATATTTTTAATACTGGAAGTAATGATGTATATGTAGTTAAAGATGAATTAGGAAAGCAAATTCTTTTACCTGGAATTCCAGAAGTTCTAAAAGAAATTAGCTTAGAGAGAAAAAGAATAACAGTTCACCTAATTCCAGGACTTGTATAAAAATATGGAGGATAAAATGAAATTTGATGTTTTGACTCTTTTTCCAGATATGTTTGATGTGTTAAAACAAAGCATTTTGGGAAGAGCTCAGAAAGAAAATCTAATAGAAGTTAATTTAATAAATATTAGAGATTTTTCAAAAAATAAACACAAAAAAGTAGATGATACTCCATATGGTGGTGGAGCAGGAATGATTATGAGGCCAGATGTAGTCTATGATGCGTATAAATCTGTAAAAGATGAACAAGCAAAAGTCATTTTTATGTCACCACAAGGAAAAAAACTAAATCAAAAAATGGTCGAAACTTTAAGTAAAGAAAAACATCTTATAATACTTTGTGGTCATTACGAAGGAATTGACCAAAGGGTATTAGATAGAATAGTAGATGAAGAAATTTCTATAGGAGATTATGTATTAACAGGTGGAGAAATTCCAGCGATGGTCTTGATTGATAGTGTAAGTAGATATGTGGAAGGCGTACTAAAAAAGGATTCTATTAATGAAGAAAGCTTTAGTAATCGGACTTTTAGAATATCCGCAATACACAAGACCAGAAGTATTTGAAGGAGAATCAATACCAGAAGTACTGTTATCTGGACACCATCAAAAAATAGAACAATGGCGAAAAGAACAATCCTTGGAAATAACAAAAAAGAAAAGACCAGATTTATTAAAAAATAAGTAAAATATGAATTTTAGAAAAATAAAGAAGGAGGTAATTCTAAAATGGATATTATTAAATCTATTGAACATGAACAATTGAAAAACAAAATACCAGAATTAAAAGTTGGTAATACAGTTAGAGTACACGTAAAGATAAAAGAAGGAAACAAAGAAAGAATCCAAGTTTTTGAAGGAATTATTATTAAAGTGCAAGGTGGAGGAGTTAACCAAACATTTACAGTTAGAAAAATTTCTTATGGTGTAGGTGTTGAAAAAACATTTTTAGTTCACTCACCATTAGTTGAAAAAGTAGAATTAGTTAGAGTAGGTAAAGCAAGAAGAGCAAGATTATTCTATTTAAGAGATAGAATTGGTAAAGCAGCTAAAACAAAAGAGCAAGTTGGAGCAAGAATTGAAAATAAAGAAATTACTGTTAAAGAAGATTTAGTTGAAGAAGAAGTTTCTGAACCAGTAGAGAAAGTAGATACAAAAACAGCTGAAACACCAGTTGAAGCAGCACCAGAAGTACCTGTTGCTGAAACACCTGTTGTAGAGGAAGCAAAAGTAGAATCTGCACCAGAAGAAGCTCCAAGTGTTGAAACAGAAAATGTTACAGTTCAAGAAACATTGGATACTGTAAAAGAAGAAAAAGTTGAAGATGTAAAAGAAGAACCAGTAGCAGAAGAAAAAGAATAAAAGTAAAAAAATTGTCAAAGAAAATTGTCGTTAAGGACGGAACTTTTTGACAATTTTTTTATAATATAATTTAAATTAAAAAGTTGAATATATTTTTTATTAATAATAATTCGGGGGGACCAGCAAATTACAGAATATGCAAAAGAGGGTGTCCTAAAATAGGAACCCTCTTTTGCAATAGTCTGTTATGTAGCTGGGAATTATTAATAAAAAATATATTCAACTTTTGATTAAATATCTTGAAAAAATTGTTAAAAAGCTCCGTCCCCGACGACATCTCTGTTGACAATTTTTATAAATCAAACATATCTTCCATACAGTAGAAGCCAATAGGTTTATTAATTAAAAATTTCGCTGCTTTAATTGCTCCTTCAGCAAATACATTTCTAGAATAAGAAGTATGTTTTAATTCAAAAGTTTCGAATTCTCCAAAAAATTGAACAGTATGTTCGCCAACAATATTACCACCACGAATAGAATTCATACCAATTTCATTTTTATCTCTTTTTTGATGTTTATCATGCCTGTTATATTCACAATAAAGAGTACTTCCAAGAGACTCATTTATAGAATCAGCAAGCATCTGAGCTGTTCCACTTGGACTATCAATTTTTCTATTATGATGTGTCTCAGTTATTTCTATATCAGTGTTTTTTAATAAAGGAGCAAGCCATTGCACTAATTTTTTCATAATCATAATATCATAAGACATATTAGCAGATTTAAAAATAGGAATTTGCCTGCTATATTCTTTAATTTTTTGTTCTTCTTCTTTTGAAAATCCAGTTGTTGCAATTACAACAGGTACTTTATTTTGACTTGCATATTTTAAAATTTGAAAAGTAGCTACTGGAACAGAAAAATCTATAATTACATCTGGTTTTTCTTTAATATTTTCTATTTTATCAAAAACAGGAAAAGCAAATTCACCAGTAACATTTTTATCAAAGCCACATTTTAATAATAAATTTTCATCTTGTTCTACTAAATCGCACACTATTTGTCCCATTTTTCCACTACATCCATTTACCATTACTTCTAACATAATTTTAAATATCCTTTCTATTATTTCATTAATTTAAACAATTCATTTTTTAATATTTCTTCTTTTTTCTCAGTCATTTTAGTTAAAGGAAGTCTTGGAATGCCATAATTATATCCTAATAAATTTAAAGCAGCTTTTACAGGAATAGGATTTACCTCGCTAAATAATGCATTAATTAAAGGAATTGCATCTAATTGCATTTTTGTTGCAAGTTCTATATTGCAATTTAAAAAGTTTTCTACCATATCATGAGTATATTTTGGCATAACATTTGATAAAACAGAAATAACTCCAATTCCACCAAGAGATAAAATAGGTAAAACCTGATCATCATTTCCAGAATAAATATGTAAATTTTCACCACATAAATGAGCAATTTGAGCAATTTGTGATAAGTTACCGACTTGCTTCTTTAATTGCAACAATATTGTCTACTTTTGAAAGTTCAAGACAAGTATTAGGCTCAATATTAACACCAGTTCTACTAGGTACACTATATAAAATAATAGGCAAAGAAACACTTTTAGCAATTGTTTTATAATGCTCTATTAATCCGTGCTTGAGTACACTTATTATAATATGGTGTTACAATTAAAAGTCCATCAACTCCCAATTTTTCAACTGTTTTTGAGTATTCGATTACTTGCTTTGTATTGTTTCCTCCTGTACCTGCAATAATTGGAATCCTTCCATTTGATGTTTCAACAGCACATTCAATAGTTGCTAATTTTTCTTCAACAGTCATAGTAGAAGCTTCTCCAGTTGTTCCACAAACTATTATGCTATCTACTTTGTTTTGAATTTGATTTTCTACTAGCTTTTCAAATTCAGTTAAGTTTACACCATTTTCATCAAAAGGTGTAGAGATGGCTGTACCACAGCCTTTAAATAAAATTTTTTTCATAAATATCACTCCTAAAAGAAGAGTATTATTATATAAATGTAATTACATCTATAATCTATATAGATTATATTATAAATAATAAAAAAAAGAAATAAAAATTTTAAAAAGTTTTAAAAAAAGTATTGACAAAAATAAAAATAGAATATAAAATACAAACAACAAAAGCGAACAACAATTCGAAAAACAAACATTTGAATAAAAACAAATAAGGAGTGATAAAAATGAACACAACTAAAAGAAAAATAAATTTAAAAACAACTGCAAACACTAATATAGAAAGACATCCAGTACCAATATTAGGAGTAGATTATAGAGTAAAAATAATTTACCAAAATACAAAAATTACAGAATTAAATCTTGAAAATAAAACAATAAAAATATCACTTCCAAACAAATATAAAAAAATAGACAATCAAGAAATTTTAGACTTAGCAATTAATAAAATGTACGAACAAATTGCCAAAGTAGAAATTGAAAGAGCTATGGAAAAAACAAGAATAATGCTAAAATTTGCACCAGAAGAATATGAAATAAAAAGAATAAAAACATTAGGCACTTGCAAAGACAAAAAAATAACATTACATCCAGAAATTGTTAAATATAGCCGCAAAGTAATAGACTATATTGTATTACATCAATATTGTCATTTAAAATACAAAAAACATACAAAAGAATTTTTTAAAATGTTAGAAAAATATTTACCAGACTATAAAGAATGCGAAGAAATTTTATTAAATATATAGATACAAAAGATTTTCTAAATTAATAGTTATTAGTAACAATTAAATTGGAAAATCTTTTTTTGCTTAAAACCTCGACAAAAAGCAAATAAAGTGATAATATATAAATGGTTAATATTGGGGTATCGCCAAGCGGTAAGGCATCGGACTCTGACTCCGACATTCCTGTGTTCGAATCACAGTACCCCAGCCATAAAAAAATAAAAAACCAAAGGAGGAAACAAATGAAAAATACAAAAGGAGTCACACTAATTGCATTGATTATAACAATAATGATATTAGCAATATTATCAACGGTTGCTATATACAGTGGAAAAGATATAATTCAATTATCGCAATTAACAAAATTTACGGCAGAAATGGAAATATTACAAACACAAGTAAATTCAATCTATGATCAATATATAAATAACCAAACAATAACTATAGAAGATACTTCATATAAAGGTGAACAAATATTAGATATAGAAGATGGAGTTACAACTGAAATAACATCAAAAAAGAACCAAATATTTCAAGAATTAGGTAAAGATTCAAATTCAGGGGTATATACAGATGAAATAGATCAATACAAATATTGGAGTAATAATTTAATAAAACAATTAGGAATAGAAGGAATAGAAGGAAGTTATTTTGTAAATATAAAAAGAAGAAGTATTGTAAGCTATGAAGGTTTAAAATATGACGGAAAAATGTATTATACACTAAACCAATTACCAGACAGTTTGTACAATGTAGAATATAACGATCCTAATACTGGTAAGCCAACTTTTGACTTAACCATAAATAAAAAAGCAGACAATAAATGGCAAATAGATATATCTAATATTCAATATAGTGAAGGATATATAGAAAAGTGGCAAGTTAAATACAAGCTAGAAAAGGAAGATTATTGGAATACAAGCGAAGATTATGCTTTTATAGTAAATAAAGTAGGTACATATAATATAAAGATTATTAATGGAAATATATCATCTGAAATACAAAGTATAAATGCAACTAATGTAGAGGTACCAGAACATTAGGAAGTAGCAAATAGTAAAGACACAGATTGTTATAGTTATGGAGGAGATAAAGTAAATGCTCCAAACTTAAAAGGAAATATGACATTAATAAAATATACAGGAGAAATAGCACAAACAGAGGCAACAGCAAATAATAAATGGGCAAATGCAGTAACCAAAGATGGAAGTATGTGGGTATGGATACCAAGGTATGCGTATAAAATAACAGAAGGATACCATAGTAACAAAGCAGGAAAAATAGAAATAGCATTTATAGATACAGAAAATAATTTTCTAAACGAAGAAAGTGGAGAAATAATAGAAGATCCAAGCAAAGTAACATATACAACAGAAGGAGTACAAGAACAGTGGCTAGTCCATCCAGCATTCACATCAAATGCAGAAAATGGAGGAGGCTTTGGAGAATTAGAAGGTTTATGGGTAGGAAAATTTGAAGCAACAGGAACATATGATTCTAAAAGTGATACAGGAAAATTAAGTGTAAAACCAGGAAAAAATAGTTTAGTAAATATGACACCTCATACACAGTTTAGAATAGCTAAAACAAGCAATTTTTCAGAAAATGTAACAGCAAAAGAATTAGGAAGCCATATGGCAAAAAATAGTGAATGGGGAGCAGTAGCATATTTAGGCCATAGTAAATATGGAACAAACGGAGAAGAAGTAGAAAAAAATGATTTTTATGGCTATATAACAGGTGGAAGTTATAGCAAACAAACAATATATACAACAAACAAGAAACAAAGTACAACGCATAATGCTACAGGAATATATGATATGAATGGAGGAACATCTGAACGTGTAGCATCATATGTATATAATCCAAATGTAGATTATTTAACACCAGAAGAAGGAAAAGAAGAAGAAATCCTTTGTGAAGATGAAGGAACAGGAAGAGGACAAAGTACAGCATATAAAACAGTATATGCAGTAGGAAGTGAAGATGATGAAGAAGCAGCAAATTACGAAGCAAATAAAGAAAAGAAGGGTGATGCAACATATGAAACATCAGCATCAGCATCATTAAACGAAAATGCAGATGCATGGTTTAATGCAATTGCAAGTTACCCTCAGATAGACGGTCCATACTTTTATCGTGGAAGTAGATATGGAGTTGATAATACAGGAATATTCTTTTTTAACGGAACAAGAAATATAATTCATGATGGTAGTTCATTCCGCCCTGTACTTGCATTTTAAAAATAAAATAATTTCATACTAACATAAACACTAGCAATTAAAAATCTTATTATTTTTGAGAAAGCACTACAATTTTTAAACAAATTATAGTGCTTTTTACGTTGAAAAACTTTACTTTTACCAATTTTTACTATATAATATACAAAGAAAAAATGAACGAAGGAGAGAATTTTATGCAAGAAAACAATAACCAAGAAAACAATGTAGAAGAATTAGACATTAATCATTTAATGCAAATAAGAAGGGATAAATTAACAGAGTTACAAAATCAAGGAAAAGACCCATATGAAATAACCAAATTTAATAGAACAAACACAGCAGGAGAAATAAAACAAAATTATGAAGAATTTGAGCAAAAAGATGTAACAGTAGCTGGAAGAATTATAGCAAAAAGAATAATGGGAAAAGCATCTTTTTGTACAATTCAAGACAGTGACGAAAAAATTCAAAGCTATGTAAGTATTAATGATTTAGGTGAAGAAAACTATAAAGAATTTAAAACATGGGATATAGGAGATATCATTGGAATCACTGGCTTCGTATTTAAGACAAGAACAGAAGAAATTTCTGTACATGCAAAACAAGCAACATTACTTTCTAAATCTTTAAGACCATTACCAGAAAAATTTCATGGATTAAAAGATATAGACTTACGTTATCGTCAAAGATATGTAGATTTAATTATGAATCCTGAAGTGAAGAAAACATTTCAAATGAGAAGTCAAATAATTTCTGAAATCAGAAAAATATTAGATGAAAAAGGGTATTTAGAAGTAGATACACCAATGCTAAACACAATATCTGGGGGTGCAACAGCAAAGCCATTTATTACTCATCACAATACTTTAAACATTGATATGTATTTAAGAATAGCAACTGAATTAAATTTAAAAAGATTAATTGTTGGTGGATATGACAAAGTATATGAAATGGGAAGAATCTTTAGAAACGAAGGTATGGATATACGTCATAATCCAGAATTTACTTCAATAGAACTATATGAAGCTTATAGTGACTATCATGACATGATGGATATAGTAGAAGAATTATTTTCAAAATGTGCTATCAAAGTATTAGGAACAACAAAAATAACATATCAAGGACAAGAAATAGATTTAACACCTGGTTGGAAGAAAATTAGCATGATAGATTCTATAAAAGAAGTAACAGGAATAGATTTTAATGCAATAAATTCAGATGAAGAAGCAATAAAACTTGCAAAGGAAAGAAATATTGAAATACCAGACAAAACAAAAGAAACAAGGGGAGATATAATTAGCTTATTCTTTGATGAATATGTTGAAAAGACGCTAATTCAACCAACTTTTGTATATGACTATCCAATTGAAATTTCGCCACTTGCTAAGAAAAAGAAAGAAGATAAAAGGCTAACAGAAAGATTTGAAGTATTTATTGGAGGACGTGAATATGGAAATGCTTTTTCAGAGCTAAATGATCCAATTGATCAATATGAAAGATTTAAAAAACAAGTAGAAGCAAGAGAAGCGGGAGACGAAGAAGCAGGAATGATGGACGAAGACTTTATACAAGCATTAGAAATTGGAATGCCTCCAACAGGTGGATTAGGAATAGGAATTGATAGATTAGTAATGTTATTAACAGACAGTACTTCTATTAGAGATGTTTTACTATTTCCAACAATGAAACCTTTGGCATAGAACATTTGAAAAATTCTAAAAAGTTTTAATAGGCTAAAAAAATGCTTAAAGGCAGTAAAATAAAACATTATAGCAGTTTTACAAATAACACATAAAAAGAATAAAATTAAAGGAGTTCTCAATGAAAGAAAACTATTTAGATAAAATTAAATATGAAAAAATTGGTGAAACCAAAGATGCTAAAGAACGTCAATTAAACTGGAATATTGCATTTGGATTGCAAGCAGTAGATAATCTTACACCTTCTAAATATATGGTAGATTTAGCAACTGAAAATATTGTTGGTAAGAAAAGTTATGAGGTTGTTGAAGAACAAGTAAGAAAGTATTATGAAAATGCTGATAACGAAAAAACAGATAGAAGTGAAAGACAAGCAGATGAAGTGTCAGTAAAAATAGTAAAAATATTAAATGATAATGCATTTACATTTAATTATTTAACATTGAAACAATATCATAAAAAGTTATTTGAAAACATAGATATAGGAATCGATGAAAAATACATTGGAGAATTTAGAGATTATAATATTACAAAAAAAGAGTCAATTTTAAATGGAGAATCAATACAATATGCAGATTATTCTATGATTGAAGAAACTTTAAAATATAATTTTGAAGAAGAAGCAAATCAAAGATACACAGAAAAAACAGAAAGAGAAAAATTAGAAAGATTATGCAAATTCACAGCACACATTTGGCAAGTACACCCTTTTGGCGAAGGAAATACAAGAACTACTGCTCTATTTATACAAAAATATTTGAATAGTAAAGGTTTTGATGTTAATAACGAACTATTCAAAGATAATTCATTGTATTTTAGAAATGCTTTGGTTAGAGCAAATTATAGTAACATTTCAAAGGGAATTGAAGAAGATAACAAATATTTAATAATGGTTTTTGAAAATTTGCTATTTAATAAAAATAATAAATTAGATAATGCAGAACTTAAATTATCTAATAAATCTTAAAGAAGTTTAATAAATCTAATGGCGTAGCATTAAATTAGTATTTTTAGAAAGTAAAAAAATCTTATAAAATAATTTAAGGAGAAAAGATAATAAATGTTTAATTTTTCATTTGATAAAAGAACAATGTATATAATTATAATAATATTGGTGTTATTTGCATTAGCCCAATATATAACTAATCCATCAGCATTATTTAATTTAGTAATTAGTGTACCAGGAGTATTAATAGCAATAACATTTCATGAATTTGCACATGGATATGCTGCATATAAACTTGGAGATAATACAGCAAAAATGGAAGGAAGACTAAATTTAAATCCACTTAGTCATATAGATCCAATAGGAGGACTAATGCTATTAGTAGCAGGATTTGGATGGGGAAAGCCAGTACATGTAAATCCTAGCAATTACACAAGAAAATACTCAATGGAAAAAGGAGAAGCAATAGTATCAGTTGCAGGACCTGCAATGAACATATTATTAGCAATTGTATTTACACTAATTTACTATGCAATATATAAATTTGCAGGAATAGCATTTTTAGACTCTAATGTTGGTTATATCATAAGGTTAGTAATACAATATATCATTGCAATAAATATAGGTTTAGGAATATTCAATTTAATTCCTTTACCACCATTAGACGGTTCAAAAATAATTATGCCATTTTTGCCATACAATGCAAAAGAATGGTTTAGAAACAATGAGCAAATATTTTATATTATATTTGTAGTAATTTGGATAACAGGAATAGCAGGTACAATAATTTCGCCAGTAATAAATGCAGTATCAAATGGAATAATGCACTTAGGAAGAATAATATTCGGATTGTAAGGTGGTAATAGTACCTGTGGTGCTAGTGCCTGTCCCCACGTTGACATTTTGGTGGTATTAGTGCCTGTCCCAACATTGACAAAAAGGTGGCATTGGTGCCTGTCCCCACATTGACATTTTGGTGGTGTTAGTGCCTGTCCCAACGTTGATCCTACATTGACATTAACAAAAAAGGAGTAAATAGTGGAAAAAGATATTTTAACAATGCGGAATTGAAACAAGTTGTGATGAAACCTCTGTATCTATTGTAAAAAATGGTAGAGAGGTTCTTTCTAATATTATAGATACACAAATTCCAATTCATGAAAAATATGGTGGAGTAGTACCAGAAATAGCATCTAGAAACCATATTGAAGCAATTTCAAGAGTTGCTAAAAAAGCCTTAAAAGAAGCTAATATAGAGCTAAAAGAGATTGATGCAATTACGCCAACTTATGGTCCAGGCTTGGTAGGGGCTTTATTAGTAGGGGTTTCTTATGCTAAAGCTCTAGCCTTTGCAAATCAAAAACCTTTAGTAGGTGTTAACCACATACAAGGGCATATTGCAGCAAATTATATTACTTATTCTGAATTAAAACCACCATTTTTATGTGTAATGATGTCAGGTGGTAATACCCGGAATTATTCATGTAAAAAATTATACTGAATTTGAGGTCCTTCGGAAAAACAAGAGATGATGCAATAGGAGAAGCTTTTGATAAAGTGGCAAGAGTTGTAGGACTTCGGCTACCCTGGAGGACCAAAAGTAGATAAGCTAGCAAAGGAAGGACAAGCAAGCATTGAACTTCCAAAAACTCATTTTGAAGATGAAAGCTTAGATTTTAGCTTTAGTGGAATAAAAACAGCAATTATAAATTTACATCATAAAAATCCTAACATCAATAAAGCAGATTTGTGTGCTAGTTTCCAAAAAACAATAACAGAAACGCTAATGGAAAACGTAGAAAAAGCTATTTCTAAAACAGGTATAAAAACAATTGCATTAGCAGGAGGCGTATCAGCAAATTCTTATATTAGAGCAGAATTTATGAAACTAGAAAAAAAACAAATAAAAGTTTATATGCCAGATTTAAAATTATGCACGGACAATGCAGCAATGATAGCATCAGCAGGTTATTACAATTATATGGCAGGAATTAGAAGCAATTTAAGTTTAAATGCCATACCAAATTTAAAATTAAATGACAAATAAGGAGTTAATCTATGGAAAATAAAATGTCAATCTACACTATAGGAGATTTACATTTATCATTTCATGAAAAAAAACCAATGAGTATATTTGGAGAAAATTGGGAAGAACATGAAGAAAAGATAAAAGCAGATTGGATGGAAAAAGTAAAGCAAGATGACCTAGTAATATTGCCAGGTGATTTTTCGTGGTCTACATATTTAGAAGATACATATGAAGATTTTGCATATTTAAATAACTTACCTGGTAAAAAACTATTGTTAAAGGGAAATCATGATTATTGGTGGACAACTGTAACTAGTATGAAAAAATTTTTGAAAGAAAACAACTTTAACACAATTGATTTTCTTTACAATTCAGCATATGTATTTGAAAATTATATAATAGCAGGAACAAGAGGATGGGGACAAAAGGAAGAAGGAGAAGATAAAAAACTATTAAATAGAGAATTGATAAGACTAGAAATATCACTAAAAAAAGCAAATGAATTAAACGAAAATAATAACAAAGAAATTATTGTATTTATGCATTATCCACCTATTACAAATCAAAATGTTCAAAATAATGAAACTACGGAATTCATTGAATTAATGAAAAAATATAATGTTAAAAAATGTTACTATGGTCATTTACATAGCACATCAATTCAAGAAGCGGTAGAAGGAGAATATGAAGGAATTAAATTTAAATTAGTTAGTGCAGATGGATTAAATTTTAAATTACTAAAAATATAAATTATAAAAATTACCTATCAATTTGTGGCTTTGAAAGGAATGAAATAAAAGATGGATTTAAATAAGAAAATACAATATGTAAAAGGTGTTGGACCAAATCGAGCAGAATTGTTAAATCGATTGGGAATATTTACATTAAAAGATTTAATAACTTATTATCCAAGGGCATATGAAGATAGAAGTAAAGTAAAAAAAATACAAGAATGTGTAAATGGTGAAAATGCTTTAATTGAAGCAGTTGCATGTAGCAATCTTTCAGATGCTAGATTTAATGGTAAAACTATGCAAAAATTATTAGTTAGAGATGAAACAGGTTCTGCAACAATTACATGGTTTAACCAAAGTTACTTGAAAAGCAAATTTAAAATGGGAGAAAAATATAAATTTTATGGAAAAATAACTAATAACTTTGGAAAAATAGCAATGAATTCACCTGCATTTGATGAAGAAGCGGGAAATTCCAACACAGGAAAGATAATTCCACTTTATCCATTAACATATAAATTATCACAAAACATATTAAGAAGAATTATGGAAAATGGATTATTAGAAGTAGAAGGAAAATTAAAAGAAACATTACCTAAATACTTATTAGAACAATACAACTTAGAAGAAATAAATGAAGCAACAAAAAAAATTCACTTTCCAAAAGAGTTAAAAGACTTTGATAAAGCAAGAAAAAGATTTGTTTTTGAAGAATTATTATCAACACAACTTGCCTTATTACAAATAAAGAATAAAATAATAAATGAGCAAAATGGTATAGAATTTAGTAAAGAAGCTAAAATGTCAGATGTAATAAATGAATTACCATTTAAATTAACAAAGGCACAACTTAGAGTATTAGAAGAAATTGACAATGACATGGAATCCAAAAAATCTATGAATAGACTATTGCAAGGAGATGTGGGTTCTGGAAAAACAGTAGTTGCTATGTGTGCTGCTTACAAAGCAGTAAAATGTGGTTACCAAGCAGCAATTATGGCACCAACTGCCATTTTAGCAACTCAACATTTAGAAAATTTTCAAAAAATCTTAAAAGACTTAAATATTAGATGTGAACTTTTAGTATCAGGAATATCAAAAAAGAAAAAAGAAGAATTACTAGAAAGATTAGTAAATGGGGAAATTGATATTTTAATTGGTACACATGCAATTATAGAAGAAAATGTTCAGTTTAAAAATTTAGGTTTAGTTGTAACAGATGAGCAACATAGATTTGGAGTAAAGCAAAGAACAAAAATTGCAAATAAGGGAGAAAATCCAGATGTTTTAGTTATGACAGCAACGCCAATTCCAAGAACATTAGCATTAATTTTATATGGAGATTTAGACATTTCAATAATTGATGAATTACCACCAAATAGAAAAAAAGTAGAAACATTTGCCGTAAAGAAAAACATGACAGAAAGAGTAAATAGTTTCATAGAAAAACAAGTAAAAGAAGGGCACCAAGCATATATTGTATGCCCATTAGTAGAAGAAAATGAAGAATTAGATTTAAAATCTGTAGAAAAACTATATAAAACATATAAAACACAAGTATTTCCACAATATAGAGTAGAATATATACATGGAAAAATGAGACCGAAAGATAAAGACTCTATTATGGAAAAATTTAAATTAGGAGAAATAGATATTTTAATTTCTACAACTGTAATAGAAGTTGGTGTTGATGTGCCAAATAGCAATATTATGGTAATTGAAAATGCTGAAAGATTTGGATTAGCACAATTACATCAATTAAGGGGCAGAGTAGGAAGAGGAGAATATCAATCTTATTGCATATTGAAATATGAAGGAAAAAGTGAAACAGTAAAAGAACGAATGAAAGTTATGTGCGAAACAAATGATGGATTTGTGATATCTGAAAAAGATTTAGAATTAAGAGGCTCTGGAGATTTTTTTGGTACTATGCAACATGGCTTGCCAGAATTTAAAATAGCTAATTTATTTGAAGATATGCCTATTTTAAAAATGGTACAAAGTGTAGCAATAAAAATTGTTTCAGAAGATCCTAAATTAGAAAAAAATGAAAATCATTTATTAAAAGAATTAATTAAAGATAAATTTACAAATAGAATTGAAATATAGTTTCATAAAAATTAAATATAAGGTCATATAAGAAAACGTACATTACATATATAAAATTTGAAATATTATGTAAAATATGTTATAATTATAGTAGTGCCATAAAATAGGCTAGTAACTTGTAAATGGAGCAATTGCTCTGAAACAAAGGAAAAGGGAGAAACAATATGAAACTTAAAAAATGCAACAAAAGAGAACGGAAGAAAGCAATGAGGTATCGTGTATATCAAGCAAGGAAAAATCTAGAGGACAATGGCTATCGTTATCAACCAACACAAAGTGCTATATCTTATGCGGAATTTGTTATACATGATAATTTCCCATGCTACTATAATGGCGTGCAGCTAGTCGGTGTGAAGGCTCTTAAGGAAGTTATTATGTTTTTCAAAACATATGAAGCTCCATTTATAGGAACCAAGACATTATACTATTTAGGACTTAAAGTAGCCTTGAGAAAAGTATGGGGACAGAGATTTACAGACTTAAATGAAACCCCTAAAGTAATCAGAAGTACAGAAAACGTAGAACAGGCAATAAGAGAAGCTTTGAGGGCTATGAACATCACAGTCGAGGTTAACGAATTCCTTATGCAATATGCATAACTTCCACAACCCCTATGCAATTTAAGCATAGGGGTGTTCTCTTGACTTTTTTCATAGAAAATAGTATTATTAGAGTGTAAAAATAAAAAGGATGTTGATAAAAATGTGGCAAATAATTCTAAAATTGATTGGTAGTATAATAGTACTATTTGGAATAATACTTATTTATGATGCAAGAATTATAACAAAAAAATTCTTTGGATTTGGTGACCAAAATGAAGCATCTAATGGACTTAAAATTCTAGGTTTTATTATTGCAATTGTTGGTGGATTAATTCTATATTTTGTATAGAAATCTATTGACAAAATGGATAAAAGTATGCTAATATAATACGTGTGCATTAATTATATGTAAATGCGGATGTGGCGGAATTTGCTGAGATTGTTAGAGCTTTGCTCGTTACAATGTCAGTATATGTAGCCAAATAAAATTTTTAAATTATATATAAATGCGGATGTGGCGGAATTGGTAGACGCGCTGGTCTTAGGAACCAGTGCCTGTGCGTGGGGGTTCGAGTCCCTTCATCCGCACCACTTAGAAAATAGCGGGATACAGGATATAGTAAAAAATATATCCTGTATTTTCTTTTTTTAAATTAAAATAAACTAAAATCAATTAAAAAATATATAAAACCATTGATATTACTTAATTTTAACGATTTTTAATTTTTCTTAATTTTTTTTAATTTTTTTTAATTTTTATTTTTCCTAAACAATTTCCTAAACAAAAATTAAACAAAAAATGAAAATTTGTAATCAGCTAAAACACTTATATATGAACGGATTATCAATATTTATTTTTCATTTATTGAAAAATTTGTTCATTTAATCAACTAAACAAAATTATGTTATCTAATATTTTCTTCTTCAATATAGTTTGGAGGGTTATAATTATCAGAAATCAAATTTTCACTCATATAATATTCATTAACTTTATCAATTTCTTTTTCTTTAAATTTATCAAAAACAGATGGTAAGCGCTAGAAGAAAAGGCGTACTTGAAACCCCTATATATTTTTTGTATTATAGATACAAAAAATGAAAGGGGTTTTTAATAATGAAGTTAAGATCATATAGTGAGGAAGAAAAAAAAGCATATGTAGATGAATTTAAAGAAAGTGGGCTATCAATAACAGCCTATGCTAGAGAAAGAAAATTACCTAGTACAACACTTAGGGATTGGTTAAGGTTAGACAAAGCACTTGAATTTGGAAAAATCGACTTAGATAAAGATTTAAAATCAGAGCAAGCAACAATGAAACAGATACCACATAAAAAATCAATAGTATTTGCAATGGAAAATATAAGAATAGAGCTTAAAGAAGGATATAATAAAAAAATTTTAAAACAGATAATTGAGGTGTTGGATAATGTTGAATGATTTATTAAATAGTGTTGATAGAATATATCTAGCATATGGAGTAACTGATTTTCGAAAACAGATACATTCTTTGTGTAGCATAGTAAAAAATACATTTGGAATGAATCCATATAATAAATCAGCATATATATTTTGTAATAAAAAAAGGAATAGTATTAGAGTGCTATGTTATGATAAAAATGGATTCATATTAGCACAAAAAACATTATTAGATACAGAAAAAATGAAGTTTCAATGGCCTAGAAATTCAACAGAATTAAAAAATATAAACAAGCAACAGTTAAATTGGTTATTATCAGGATTAAAAGTAGAACAAAAAACAAGTTTTAAAGACATAGAATTAGATTTAGAAAATACAGCAAATTAATGCACAAATCTACAACTAAAAATTCACAAAGAATTTACTTAAAACTATTGAAATATCAAGGGATTTTTGATATTATTCAAATATAAAAAAGAGATAGAAAGTAGAGAAAAAAATGAATCAAGAAACATATGAAAATTTAGTTGCAGAAAACCAAAAATTAAAACAAGAAATAACGGAACTAAAAATAAAAGTAGAAAATCAACAACTACATATAAACACGCTAAATAGATATATATTTGGCTCAAAAAGAGAAAATACACCAAAAGAAGAAAACCTTGTAGAAGGAACACAATGTTCAATATTTGGAGAAATAGAAGACAAAGAACTAAAACAAGAAGTAGAAGAAAAAACAGAAGAAATTATAGTTCATAGAAAAAAGAAAAACAAAAAAATTGAATCAGGAATAAAAAAATCAGAATTAAAAAACATAGAAAAAGAAACAATTATTGTGAAATTAGAAGATGAAAATTTAGTATGTCCAAAATGTGAAGGAGATATAAAAAAAATAGGAACTGAAGTAGTAAGACAAGAAATAGAATTTGTTCCAGCGAAACTAAAAATGATAACATATGTTAGAGAAGTATATAAATGTACAAAATGCGGAACTAAAAACGAAGAAAACGAAACAGCAACAATAATAAAAACAAAAACACCAAGAGCATTACTTGCACATTCATTTGCATCAAGTTCATTAGCAACTGAGGTAATATATCAAAAATACTATATGGGAGTTCCGTTATATAGGCAAGAAAAAGTATGGGATGATAGAGGATTAATACTTCCAAGAAGCATGACAGCAAACTGGTGCATAAAATTATCGGAATATTATTTTGAACCATTATATGAGCTTATGCTTAAGAAACTAAAGGAAGAAAGTGAATTATTACATGCAGATGAAACAACAATGCAATGTAATAAAGAGCCCGGGAAAAAAGCATCAAGTAATTCATATATGTGGATTCTGGCATCAGGAGAATTAGAAAAAAAGAAAGGTGTGATATTTAAATATTCAAGAAATAGAAGTGCAGAAGTAGCTCAGAGCTTACTACAGGGCTATAAAAATATACTTATTACAGATGGATATTCAGGCTATAATATTTTAGAAAAAGATGTAAATAGAGCTGAATGTTGGGCACATACAAGAAGATATTTTTACGAAAGTGTGCCATTGGATGAACACAAAAATATGATACAAACAGCAACAGGCTATTTAGGAGTAAAATATATAGATGAACTATTTGAAGTAGAAAGAAAAATAGAAAACCTATCTGTAGAAGAAAAAGTTCAAAAAAGGAAAGAAAAATCAGCTCCCATCGTAAAAAAATTCTATGAATGGGTTTATTCAACGAACGAAAAATATGTGACGAATGCAAAACTAAGAAAAGCACTAACATATGCTATAAACCAAAAAGAGAATTTAAGTAAATTTTTAGAAGATGGAAGAATTCCATTAACAAACTCAAAAGCAGAAAGATCAATAAGACCATTTGCAGTACATAGAAAGAATTGGTTATTTGCAGATACTGAAGCAGGCGCTAAAGCAAATGCAATATATTATAGTTTAATAGAATCAGCAAAAGTAAATAAATTGAATATCTATAAATATATAAAATATTTGCTAGATGAACTACCACAGATAGAAGAAGCACAAGATGAAAAAGATATAGAAAAATATCTACCATGGTCAAAGGATTTACCGGAGGAAATATTGAATTATCAAGGTACATATAAGGAAATCAATTTAGAATAAAAATTGAAAACCTCAAGTTATGCCCATATTATATAGGACTAGCTTGAGGTTTTTAATTACGCCTTTTCTTCTAGCGCTTACTGTTTTTATTTAAAAATTGATTTATCTGGATATTTTATGTCTATTGATAGAAAACAAGTAGGAGAAAAGTTTTCAAAATTAATAGAGACAAAATACCAAGGAAAACACAAAGAGTTATTACTTTATTTGACACCATTAATATTTGAAAATAATCCAGCAGAAAATTGTAGATATAAATGTAACGAAGAATTGCGAAAAAAAGTACCAGAAAGAAGAACAATGAAAAAAGACTCACGCTATGGGATGGCAATTGGAAATTTAACTGCACAAGCAGGAAGTAATTTAAATTTATGTGAATTTGATAAATATGTAGTAAATGATTTAAAATTAAAAAAATACATAAGATATGTAGATGATATAGTAATTATAGCATCTACTAAAAAAGAGTTAACAGATGCCATTCCACTAATTGCAAAAAAACTTGCTGAAACACATCAAAGTATGAATATGAAAAAAACAAAAGTTGGTACTGCATATTATGGTGTGCCATTTTTAGGAAAAGTGTCATATCCATATGGATACCAAAAACCAAGTAAACAAGTAATTATAAGAGTGTATCAAAAAGCAAAAAAAATCACATATACAGATAATGATAATTTATTAGCAAAAACAAATGCACAAATAGGTTATTTAAAAAATTATAATTGTAAAAAGCTTATTACAAATTATGCAAATTTACTACCTAAAGAAGTAAAAGATATTTTAAAATTTGATGCTACTGAATATAAATTTATAAAGATAAAAGAAACAGAAAATATATTAATATTAAAAAATTAATAGTTTAATATAGAAAATCTATTTTATACGAGGAGAAATAATATGTCTGAGTTTAATAGTAAAGATTTTGGAGAGAGAATAAAGAATTATAGAATATCAAAAGGGCTAACACAAGAAAATTTAGCAAAAGCTATATCTAAAAGTCAATCTACAGTAAGAAGATTTGAAAGTGGGGAACTTATTCCAGATGCAAAAGATGTAAGCTTAATTTGTGCAGAACTCGGAATATATGAAGCAGATCTATATGGAAATGATATAAATAGAACAATTAGAAGTAGTAAATCTATAAATCCATTTAATACAAATAAAATATATGTATATTTTAATGCTTATAATTATAGGACAAAAAAGTTTGCACCAGATAAATACATAATAGAATTAGAACAAAAACAAAATATATGCAAAGCAAAATTTGTAGATTATCACGATAAAAGAATATATTCAGAGGGATATTTAATTTGCAATGACGAAATAGCTTTTATTGTAATGAATAATTATGAACCATCAAGTACAAGAGTTGATGCACCTGTTCTAGAAATAAATATAGGAAGTGGAATGGAGGAACTAATGCTTGGAGGGTATTTTGGAACAAATCAAAAAGGAGAGCCTAGTTTGAGAAAATGCTATTTTTCTAAAAAGAATATAGAGTTTACTGATAAAATGGTTGAAGATTTAAAATTAAATGAAGTAGAAAAAGAAATATTGGAAAAGCAAAATGCATTATACTTAGATATATTTAATAGATAATAATAATAAAACTTATTTTTAAAAATCTTTTATAAAAATAAGTTGATAAAACAATGATTATATAGTATAATATGTATGAAGATATTTAAAGGGAACAAAAATTATGTCTAATATACCTAATAATATAAAAGAAGTAATAGAAGAATTTACTGAAAAAACGACCCAATTAATAGGAAATCATTTAAAAAAAATAATTTTGTATGGTTCTTATGCTAGGGGAGATTTTAACAAAAATTCTGATATTGATATAATGATATTAACTGATTTTACAGATAAAGAAATAGTTGAATATAGAAGTAAAATTGCCTATATTGCTTATGATATTGAATATGATAATGATTTTGAAATAACAATTTCTCCGTTAGTAAAAAATGTAGATAAATTTAATTATTGGCTAGATGCATTACCTTTTTATATGAACGTACAAAAAGAAGGAGTTGTTTTAAATAAGCAATAAGATATCAAAAGAATTAGCAAAACATAGGTTAGAACAAGCAAAAACTGATTTAGAAGAAAGCCAAATATTATACAATTCTAAATTATATAAAAAATTAAAATAGCATATAAATAAAAATACTAGGAATTTTACCATCCTAGTATTTTTGCTTTATTATTTATAATTAACTTATTTTTGAAATTCTTTTATAAAATTATCTACTAATCTTTTTAATCTATCTTTAGGAAAGTCAAAAAGGTGCTTTACTACTTCAAAAGTATTAGAAATATAATTTTTTAAAGTAAAATTTTCTTGTTTTAAATTTTTATTTTCATTTTGTAAAATATCATTTTCTTTTTTCAATTTTGTAATAGCTTCTATTGCTTTATAACATTTACTAAGTTGCAATTTTAATTTGTTTGTATATTTAATTAATTCCTTATTTTGAGCTAATATTAATGCAGTATTTCCGTGTAGATAATGGTTTAATTTCTTCTTGTATTAGTTCATATTTTATATTATCATAGTTAGTAACTTGTTTTAATTTTTCTGTGCTTAAATGTTCAATCTCTCTTTGTTTACCACGTTCTAAATTAAAGCCATTTTCTGTAACATATTTATAAAAGCTATCTTGTAATTTTCTATAATTGTCTTTACCTTTCCAATATTCACTACAAGCAATTTTTTCTATATCATTTCCATTTTTGTCTTTAGTATGAATTACAGGGACAAAAACTAAATGCATATGAGGTGTGGTTTCATCCATATGTACTTTAGCGGATAAAATATATTTTTCTCCTAAGTTCTTATAGCTTGCTACAAAATTATATGCAGTTTGAAAATATCTTAAAGTTTCTTTTTCTCCGATAGTATCAAAAAATTCTTTGTCAGATGTAATAATAAATTCACAAGCAAGGTTAGTATATTTTGTTATTCTACATTTTAAGTTGTTTTCATTTATTAATTGATTAATTGCTTTGGAATATGTTGTATTACATTGCTTTATGGAATAATTTTTTATAGAATTGTTTTTGTTAATTTCTTTATTAGAATAGTTTGTATTTTTTCTTTCGTTATGTTTGTATAGTCCAGCAAGATTTTCTTTTTTATAATTTGCATTTCTAATTATGGAATAACTCATATTTTAAATTTCCTTTTTTAAAGATAGCCTTCGCAAGGCTTAACAAAAATAAATACCTCCTTTGATTTTACAATAAGAAACTTTTTGAAGTTCTAACACACTAGAACTTGACTGCAAGTTCTGTGTGGTCAGGGAAAATACTTTTCCCTAACAACCCTTTTCTAGCAAAGATATTTAATAAAATCTTTCAGATTTTTTTAAAAATCTTTGCTTGCATGATTAATATTTAATTTATTTTGCTTATGCAAAATAAAATCAAATATTAATCATATATAAAAATATTCGCAAAAATGCTCATATTTTTATATGCGTGAGATTTTGTAAGCTTTTAAGTAGATAAATCTACATAAAAGCTCACAAAATCTATTATAGTATGAGCCAATGTCGTACTTTCATTTGTGTTAATTAAAATAAATTTTTCTTAATTTATTTTAATTATTTTTCATTTATTAGTAGTAAAATACTGTAAATTATGTTATAATAAAAAAGGTAAAAGGAGCGTGAAAGTTTATGGTTTATACACTTTGCAAATATCCAGATGAAACATTAGTTACATTTTCAGATATTCGTAAAAAAGAAAATGGAGAAGAATATATAAGAGTTTCTTTTGAAAGACCTACTGAGTATGGATTTGATACAGTGGTTTTTGAACTACCAAGTTATAATATAATAGAAAAAGATGGACAATATTCAGAAGAAGAAATAGCTTTATTTAAAACAGTAGTAGAACGAGGAGCTCAATATTTTTATGAGTGGGCTCGTGAAGTAGGAATTAAGATTGCCTAAACTTTTTATATATTATAGCAAAATGGAAAGAAACTCACGGAACAGATAACATTAAATTTTATTGCTAGTATTACAAATCTAAATTAATCTTAATTATATGTAATTTTTATTAATTATTTTTCATTTATTAGTAGTAAAATACCGTAAATTATGTTATAAAAAGAAAGGTAAAAGGAGCGTGATTAATAATGATGTATCCATACGTTAAATATGCAGATGGCACAGAGGTTGTTTTTTCACACATTATGAAAAACGAAAATGGCGAAGAAATTCTGCACGTACATTTTGAACGACCTACTGACAACGGGTTTGATAGTGTAAGATTTGAACTACCTAGTTGTAAAATATTATATAAAGACGGCAATTTTACAAATGAAGAAATAGAACTATTTCGCACAGTTGTAGAAAGAGGATTGCCTTCATTTTATAGATGGGCTAGAGAAGGAGGAATCAAAATTGCCTAATGTATTAGAATTGATGCGGATATAAAATATATTTTTGGTCAAGTGAAATAGGCGAGCCTATTCATGTTCATATTTCAAAGGGAAAACCAGTTCAAAATTCTACAAAAATATGGCTTACTAAAAGTGGAGGTTGTGTTTTAGCTAATAATAAAAGTAATATTCCTAATAAAGATTTAAGTGAATTATTAGAAACAATAGGCAATAACTATTTTTATATTATTTCAAAATGGAAAGAACATTTTCCAGATGAAGAACTTAAATTTTATTGCTGATATTACAAATCTTAATTAATCTTAATTATATGTAATTTATTTTAATCAAACAAATTATTAAACAAAATCATTTGTAATTTGTTATATATCAACAAAGGAAGTTTTTCTTAGGAACCAGTGCCTGTGCGTGGGGGTTCGAGTCCCTTCATCCGCACCACTTAGAAAAGAAATTGTTTAAAAAGTCACGTTATGTAAATAAAAGAAACTAAAAAAATCACTCAAAATACTAGTAAAAAAACAGCTAAAATGATATAATCCTAAATTTGACAGTTAAGCCATGAAAATATTGATATATAAATACTTTCATGGCTTTAAAAGTGCACAATGTTTTTTAATTTTTAATTTTTTTCAAAATTTTTTTAAAATTATTGTTAGTTAAAATTTGATAGTCTGTTCTAAATTCAAATTTTTCATGTAGAGCATCAGTTAAGTCTGTTCTTGTATAGGTTGGAATATATCCATTTCCAATGCTTTCCATAAAATTCATTTCTCTTAATGTATTAATAATTTCTGGACTAGTAAATTTTTCTTCTAATTTCTTTTCTAAATATCTATGTAATACAAGTGATAGAAAGCAAGTTGTGAAATGTGCAATACTTCTATCATCTCTACTTAAATATACTGGTCTTGCTTTAAATTCACTTTTCATAATTCTAAAGCTTTCTTCAATTTCCAATCTCCTTTGATTTACTTTTATGATTTCTTCAGCACTATCATCAAGGTTTGTACATACTCCATAAAAGCCATCAAACTTTTCTTCTTTTGTAATTAAAGCTTCGTTAAGTGATAAAATTTTCTTTTCTGCAATTTCTCCATCTTTAGTTACATTTGTTTTTGTAACTAACCTTTTGTAATCATTTTGATTAAATTTATCAAGTTTTATGCTATTTGTTTTTATTGCTTTTTTCACACGTTCAATTTGTGAATTACGAATTTGTCTTTGATAATTTTTGTATTTTAATGAATATGTTACAATTAATTTTTGTTCTAATCCATTTTCATTAATCCAGCGTTCTTTGTAGAATATTTTGTCTTTGTAAAATTCTTTAGATTCTTCCGTTCCTTCTAGTTTGCTAATGTCATATTTCTTGTTATCATTTGGAAGATGCCAATTATCACTTGCCAAAGACCAGTCCATTAAATGCTTTTTCAGTTTCTTAATAGACTGGGTTGTTATGAAAGCTCTATCATCTTTATCGTTAAATTTTCTGTTTGCACTTGATGCTAGTCCTGCATCAGTACAGACTATGAACTTAGAAAGTTTAAAATCTTCTAAAATTTTTTCTTCAAGAGGTGATAAGGTAGTTTGCTCGTTTGTATTTCCAGAAGTAATATTAAAGGCTAAAGGAATACCATCGCCATCCATAAAAAGCCCCATTTGAACTATTGGATTAGGTCTATGTTCTTTAGATGGACCATATTGTCTTATACCATTTTCTTGTTCTATTTCAAAAAAGTAATTTGTACAATCATAGTAAAGGACAGAAGTATTACGTTTAGAAAGATTTAAGCTATTTTTGTAAAGTTCAGATTGTATGAAATCTGTTTCTTTAGCAATTACTTCTAAGACACGATAAATATGTTGAAGTTCAAAATTAGGTTGTTCAATAAATTTTTTAGCTAAATCATTAGTAGCTAATTTTGAAGCAGGAAATATTATTCTACCATAAATTAATCTAGATAAAATACTATCTAAATCATAATGAAATTTATATTTTTGAGAGATAGATTTACAAATATTGTTAAGGCCTAAAGCATAATAAATTTGCTCAAGAAAAAGATAACCACCATTAAAAGAATTTTGGATATTCTTTTCGATAATTTTATTAGGACTATATTTTACAAGTACATTTCTAGTATTTTCATTATCTTTTTTGTTTAATTCTTGAACATATTTTTTAGCCCATTCGATAGGATCTTCAGAAATTAATTTCTTTTTTA
>CANQPY010000006.1 GCA_947625835.1 uncultured Clostridia bacterium
TTCCAAAATGAAGTAATAAATATCCAAGAATTAAAGCAATATACAAATCCATTAAATGAAGATATTGCAAGATTAGAGCGAGAATTAAAACTAATTACATCAGAAATAAAAGAAAAAGATGTATTAGAAAAAGAACTTACCAAAACAATTAGTACAGTTGATGACATACTTAATAATGAAACAATTACAAATGCAATGCTAAAAACAATTATAGATGTTATTGAAGTAGATAGTGATTCAAATGTTGAAGTAAGATTAAAATTATTAAATGAAATAGGCTCTACACCTGAAGTTATAACTAATTTTAATGACATCAAAGATACCGCTCTGGAAAGTAACATCGGTACACAAAGACGTATCAGAACGACTAAAGAAAATCAACCCGAGTTTAGCAAAACAAGTAAGGGTAATATTAGACGAAAATAAAGCAGAAAGACATATGAGAGGAGGCATGGCAACCAAACTAAAATATAGCAAATTAAAAATAAATAAAGGAAAATGAGGGAGAAAAATAGCTCCCTTATTTCATTTTAAGAAATAATCACTTATCGACAAAATTTGACATAGAATATAATAGCCAAAATTCAGAGGTGATTAAATAATGAACAAAATAAAAAAAGGAAGCATTGTGGCAAGAAAATCATATGGAAAAGATATAATTTTTGTAGTTAAAAATATAATAGACACAAACAAAGGGAAAATAGCCATTTTAGAAGGATTAATAGATAGAATAGAAGCAGACAGTAGTATAGAAGACCTAGAAATAGTAGAAAAACGAACAATAAATGAAAGAATAGATTATTTAAATAGAAAAATAAATAAAAAAATTCAAGAAAGGAAAAACAATCAAAAAAAAATAGATTTCGAAAATAGAAATAAAGAAATCATTATAACAGGGAAAATACTACATTTAGATGGAGATAAGAAATACAGTAAAAAATCCTATTATTATTATAAAAAACTAGGACTAAATGCAATTGTAAGAAATGTAGCAGAATATAGACAACCTAAAGTAGTTTATCGTTTATTGCAAATTTATAATCCTGATATTTTGGTTATAACTGGACATGATGGAATGATTAAAAGAGGAACAGACTATTATAATATTTATAATTATAGAAATTCAAAATACTTTATAAACACAGTAAAAGAAGCAAGAAGATATGATGAAGAAAACAAGAAAAATTTAGTAATTTTTGCAGGTGCTTGTCAAAGTTATTTTGAAGCAATAATTTCTGCAGGTGCAAATTTTGCATCTTCACCCGCAAGAATTTTAATTGATTTTTTAGATCCATTAGTAATAGCAGAAAAAGTAGCATCAACTGAAAAATATAAATATATATCAATTGACGACATAGAAAAAGAACTAAGAGATGGAAAAAAAGGTGTAAGTGGCATTGGAGCAAATGGCAAAATGATAAAAAAAGAAATTGACTAAAAACTAAAAATAAACCAACTTAATATTTTTGTAACAAAACTGTAATACAAGTGTAAAACAGCAAAACAAAATCGACAAAACCATTGAAAATAGTACAATACAAGAAAATTACAACACATTACTTTTTTTGACAAAATACGGGAAAAATGCTATAATCAAACTATCTTATAGGAGAGGGTGATAGCATGATTTGTCGTTCAGATATAGCAAATTTAAAAACAGACATCATCGATAAAGTCGGACAAAAGATAATTGTAAAAGGGTCTTTAGGAAGAAGTAGAGCCTTTGAAAAAGAAGCTACAATAGAAAAAGCCTATCCAAACATATTTGTAGTAAAATATGAAGAAAATGATAGAAATGTTACCTATAGCTATACAGATGTATTAACTAGAACAGTGGAAGTAGAAGTTTTTGATGGAGATTCTTATTCTCCACTAATACCACCATTAATTGCAACAAAGAAAAAGAAATTATTATAAAAAACAGAAATTAAGCAGAAATTAATCTGCTTTTTTCTAATTTTTGTCATAAAACTATTTTAGAACCAATATATTGGTATAAAGAAAAAAGAAGGAGGTTCTAAAATGGTTTTAGAAACAGCAAATGAAAATTTATGCGTAAATAAACTATTAGCAACAAAAAAAGATATCATAATGGTAGAAGGAGATATGATTGTTCCAGATTCTAAGCCAGATATTTTGAGCACAATTTGTACAAGTGGGGTTGTATGTGTTTATAAAAAAGAAGCTTTAGAGGATAAAGTAAGAATTGATGGAAACATTAACACTTATATTATGTATTTAGCAGATGATACACAAGACAAAGTAAGAGGAATTACTACAAATTTAGATTTTTCTGAAATAATTCCAGTTTCAAATGTAAAAGAAGGAATGCAAATTACTGTACAAACAAAATTAAAATCAATAGAATGTAAGGTTATAAATGGGCGAAAAATAGGAATTAAAGCAAGTTTAGAAGTAGATATAAAAGTATATGAAAAAGAAGATATAGAAATTGTAAATGACATACAAAATGCAGAAGGCATACAAATGCAAAAAGAAAATTTAAAAGTTAATTCTTTAGTAGGAATGGGAGAAAATAAAATTTATGCAAAAGATAATTTATCTATAAACAGTGTTGACAACTTAGCAGAAATTTTAAAAACAGATATTTCTATTGTAGATAAAGACATAAAGGTAAGCTATAATAAAATTTTATCAAAAGCAGAAGCAAAAATAAAACTAATGTATTTAACTGAAGATAATAGAATTAATATAGTTGAAGCCAAAATACCATTGGTTGGTTTTATAGATATACCAAATGTTACAGAAGAAAATATATGTGATATGAATTACGAAATAAGAAATGTAATAATAAAACCAAATAGTGCAGAAGAACATTCAATATATGTAGAAATGGAAGTAGGAGTATCTGCAATTGTTTATGAAGAAAAGCAAATCAATTTAATTCAAGACTTATATAGTCCTTGTGAAAATTTAGAATTTAACAAAAAGAAAATTACTACAATAACAGGAAAACGCATTTTACGAGAAACTAAACAAATTAAAGAAACAATAGAATTAGAGGGAATGGACAACAAGCAAATAGTAGATGTAGACATTAATCCAATTATTGAAAAACAAGAAAATCTTATGAACAAAATTTTATACACCGGAAATTTAGATGTTAATTTTGTATTAGTTGGCAATGATCTTCAAACAGAAGTAAGAAATAATAAAATACCATTTGAATATAGCATAGATAATATTGAAGACAGTGAAAACATGAACAACAAATTAGAAATAGAAGTAGCTTCTCAAGATTTTATCGTACAAGAGCAAGGAATTGTTACAAGTAATATTAATTTAAATATGGAAAATAATATGTACAAAAATACAAATATAAATGTTATGAATGAAATTCAAACAAATGGAGAACGAAAAGAACAAAATTATAGTATTATTCTTTATATTGTAAAAAAAGGCGATACTTTATGGAATATAGCAAAAAAATACGGAAGTACCGTAGAAGATATTGTAAGAACAAATAGCATTGAAGATGAAAATAAAATTGGTATTGGGCAAAAATTATTTATTCCGCGCTATGTTGTAAGAACAGGAATTCAAAATGGATAAAATTTATTCTAGACCTAGGATAAAAATTCCTAAAATTATAATAAAAGGCAGAAAAATAAGAAATACAAAAGAAAAGAAAATGACTACATTGTTAGTCATTTTTATAATAGCATTTTTTACTGCCACAGTAATTTTAAATGCAATTTTACCGATGTTTGACACTTTATGCGAAAATAGAGCAGAAGCAATAGCAACAATGGTATCTAATGAACAAGCATCTGTTGTAATGAAAGAACATACATATGATGAATTGTATACAATAGAAAAAGATGGCGAAGGAAACATTACCATGATAAAGTCAAATGTAATGCCAATTAACCAAATTATTTCTAATATTGCAAATAAAATACAAGAAGAAATTGACAAAAAAGGGAAAGAAAATGTGCAAATAGCACTACGGTAGTTTTACTGGATTTAAATTATTTGCAGGTGAAGGACCTAAAATAAAAATAAAAATTACACCAATTGGAAATGTTACAACAGATTTGAAAAGCGAATTTATTGCTAAAGGAATTAATCAAACATTACATAGAATTTATTTGCAAGTTAGTTGCAAAGTAGAAATTGCAACACCATTTGAAAGTATTGAAAAAAGTATTTCAAATCAAGTTTTAATAATGGAAAATATTATAGTTGGTAAAATACCTGAAACATATTATAATTTAGAAGGAATGGAAAGCGGAAGCGATACTTTAAATGTGGTACAATAAACTTTACAAAGTATTTTTAGTATGTTAATATAATATTAGTAATATAAAAAGAATAATTTAAAGGAAAGGAATTAATTAAATAGATTGATATTTCTATATAATTGATTATATGAGAAAAAATGAGTAACAAAAGAACAAAACCTATAACTCAGGAAGATTACATTTTTGAAGATGCAATACCAAACATACCAGAAATTAATTTGGAAGAATTGCGAAAAATAGAAGAAAAATTAAAAGATTATGTATCAGGTAAAAGTAAAGATGGAATAACTATGCAAGAAGCCCAAAATTTTTTGGACTGGGTTAGTTTTAATGCAAGAAATTATGTTGTAGATAAAACAAATGAATCAATTTTGGTAGCTAGTATGACAGGGCAATGTGCATTAACACAAGATATAAATTATGAAATTTTTAAAAAAATTGGATTAGATATAAAAGCATTTAATATGAGCAACACAATAGGAGATATACCAATGAGAAAGGAAGATAAGGATTATTTTACTTTTTTATATGGTAAAAATGTTGGTGTAAGGCATGCAGTTGCACTAGTAAATATTCCAATTATAGATAATAAAAATAATACTAAATTATATAAATTTCAACTAGATCCTACTTTTAGGCAGTTTTGTTTAAAGGAAAATTGCAATGTAGATAGTTTTTGTGATGAAGAAAGAGAATTTGTATCTCCAGACCCAGGATATTTTATGATGCAAGACACTTTAACTAAATTAGGAGTAGAACCAGAATTAGCACAAAAATCAGAGAATTTAGCAAAAGAAATTATAAAAAATG
The DNA here is from genome assembly GCA_947625835.1 of uncultured Clostridia bacterium. Lineage (GTDB taxonomy): Bacteria > Bacillota > Clostridia > TANB77 > CAG-508 > CAG-269. Next base: position 5,076 of record CANQPY010000006.1, read on the forward strand.
GTTATTTTTTACTTAATGAAGAATCTGCAAAACTATATGGAGATGCATTTGTAAGAGCAAGTAAGCGATTAGAGTTCCAAAATACTAAAATGAATATGACGGGATTAGATTATATTAAAAATTTTGAAAACAATCCTAGTCATATGATTAAAATGGTTGATGGAGAATATAAAAAATTACCAAGTGAAATACAAGAGCCTAAACCAAATATATTTTCAAGAATAATAAATTATATAAAAAATAGATTTCAATCTAGTAAGAAACCTCTTGCACTACCAGAAGGTAATAGTAGGAAAGTTGAAAATCAAAAGCTAGAAAATTTGCAAGTTGCTCAGCTAACCGAAGAACAATTGAAAAATTTTAGAGAAAATGAGCAAAAAATATTAGAAAATCATAATAATAACAATTATGAAACACAAGATAATAATAAAGAATATATTGAAAAATCATTATAAATTAAAAGCCAGTGTAAGTACATAATAATATACTTTGCTGGCTTTTTTGTATAATTATCTTTTACTAAATTGTGGAGCTTTTCTAGCTTTTTTAAGACCATATTTCTTTCTTTCTTTCATACGTGGATCTCTTGTTAAGAATCCATTTGACTTTAAAACAGGTCTATATTCAGAATTTGCTTCATTTAAAGCTCTAGCTAATCCATGACGAATTGCTCCTGCTTGACCAGTAAAACCTCCACCTTTTACTGTACAAATAACATCATATTTTGTAGTTGTATTTGTTACAGTTAATGGTTGTTTTACAATAACTTTTAATGTTTCTAATCCGAAAAATTCATCAATATCTTTTCCATTGATTGTTATTTTTCCAGTTCCTTCTACTAATCTTACTCTAGCAATAGAACTTTTTCTTCTACCTGTACCATAAAAAACAATATTTTCTTTTTTTGCCATTTTATTTTACCTCCCATACTTCTGGTTTTTGTGCTTGATTTTCATGTTCGCTTCCTGCATATACTCTTAATTTTTTAAGTTGCATACTTCCTAAAGAATTATGAGGTAACATTCCTTTTATAGCTAAAGTCATTGCTTTTTCAGGTTTTTTTTCAAGCATTACTTTGGCTGGAACTTCTTTCATTCCTCCAATATAACCTGAATGATGTCTATACATTTTTTGGTTTAGTTTATTTCCTGTTAAAATAACATCTTTACAATTTAATATAATAACATGGTCACCTGTATCAATATTTGGTGTGTATGTTGGTTTATGTTTTCCTCTTAATAATTTTGCAGCTTCTGTTGCGACTCTACCAAGTGGCTTGTTTGCTGCATCGATGATATACCATTTGCTTTCAACCTCTCCGCATTTGGCACTATATGTTGTATTATTCATGGTAATAAATACCCTCCTATTTCTTTTTTATTTGTTTGCAAGAGCTTCAATTTAAAACCACCGGGGAGAAGTTTTAAATTAATACTCCATAGCGTAGACTATTATATTATAAAATAGCACTTTTGTCAATAATTTTGGCAAAAATTGTTAAGCAAAATTTTTCAGAAATGTGGATGTAGTGCCTGTGGTTGTAGTGCCTGTCCCCAAACCAACCAAAATGCGGTTGTAGTGCCTGTCCCCAAACCAACTGTCCCCAAACCAACCAAAATGCGGTTGTAGTGCCTGTCCCCAAACCCACCTAAATCCACCTTCCCTAGTGCAAAAAATGAAAAACTTGACAAATTTTCCAAAAAAGAGTATACTAAATATGTTGGTCAAAGAATATAATATATTATCAAAAGGAGCAAAAAAATGAAAAGTAAAATGAATATAAAAAGCATTGTAATCTTGGCAGCCGTAAGTTTAATCAGTTTGTTTTTTATAAATATGAGTTTTGCTGCAAATACAGGAAAAATAACTGTTGAAACAGCAAATCTTAGGGAAACAGCAGATGAAGAATCAAAAATACTAGAGCAACTTTCTATGAATAAAGAAGTAGAAATAATAGAAAAAGTAGGAAATTGGTACAAGGTAAAAGCAAATGGTATAACAGGATATATAAGAGAAGATTTATTAGATGTACCAGAGGTGTCAAATCAAACACAAAACCAAAATACAAACACAAATCAAACAACAGTGGAAACGCCAGAAACACCAGAAACTCAAGAAGAACCAGAAAATCAAGAAAGTCCAGAAAATGCAGAGAAACCAAAACAAGAAGAAACAACACCAACAGAGCCAACTAAAGTAGAATCAAGTAAAAGATATGTAGCAGAAGATGTAAAACTAAAAATTGTGCCATTAATTAATGCAACTGATATAATAGAAGTAAAAAAAGATGAAGAAGTTACTGTAATTGAAGAAATAAATGATTGGGTATGTATAGAAACAGGAACAACAAAAGGATGGATTAGAAAAGAAAAATTAGCAGAAAATAAAGTTACTGAGACCACAACAGAGACTACACCTGAAACAACACAAGAAACACCAACACAAAATCCAAGTGCTCAGCCACAAGCAGTAAATAAAACTTTATATATTAAAAATGCAAGTGTTAATGTAAGAAAAGAGGCAACTACATCATCAGCAGTTGTAACAACATTAACAATAAATACATCAGTTAATGTAACAGAAGAATTAAGTAGTGGGTGGAGCAAAGTAAAAGTAAATGGGGTAGAAGGATATATTTTATCTTCACTACTATCAACTGAAAAGCAAGCAACATCAAGAAGTCAAACATCAAGACAATCAAACAGTCAAACAACAACGCAAACTACTCAAGGAGAAGCAACATCTACAACAAATAATACTACATCAAAGTCAACTTCAAAAGCAACAAGTACTGCACCAGCAGCACAAGCACCAGGAAAGGGTGCAACAGTTGTAGAAACTGCAAAAAAATATTTAGGTTATAAATATGTATATGGAGGAACAACACCAAGTGGGTTTGACTGCTCAGGATTTACTGCTTATGTATATAAATTACATGGAATTAGTTTAAGCAGAACATCACAAGCACAATTTAAAAATGGTGTAGCAGTATCAAAAGGCAATTTAAAACCAGGTGATTTAGTGTTTTTCTATAAAGGAATAAGCCATGTTGGAATTTACATTGGTGGAGGAAGCTTTATACATGCTTCAAACTCTAGAACAGGAGTAGTAATTAGTTCATTATCTTCTGGATATTATAGTCGTAACTATGCAGGAGCAAGAAGAGTATTATAATAAAGAAGCAATTAAAAATAGGAAGGATGTAGTATACAATTTGAAGGAAAGGCCAATTTTAATTGCAGTAATAGGATATATAATAGGTATATGGTGGGGACTATACTTAAAAATTAGTATAGTTCCTTTTTATATTCTATTAATTGCAATTTATTTAATTTATAAAATTTTTTCAAATAATCGACAAAAACAATTTAAACTATTGTCATTTAGTCGTTATTCAAAATATTTAAAATTAATAATTAACAAAAAAGCAATTTTAATTCTAATTATTTTTTCTAATATATCTAATATCATAGTTTTAAATCAAAATAGCAAATACGAAAATTTATATACAGATGGGCAAAATGTAGAAATAACAGGAATTGTGACTAGTCAAAAAACAGAAAAGACCTATTTCAATTTATATAAAATAAAAATATTAGGTAACAAAAATTATAATATGTATATTCAAGTGGGGAAAAATGAGAAAGACTTAGAATATGGCGACAAAATAAAAGTAGAAGGAACATATACAAAGCCATCTATACAAAGGAACTATGGTGGATATGATGAAAGTAAATATTTAAAAACACTAAAAATACTTGGAAGAGTTAGAGTAAATAAATTGCAAATAGAAGCAAAAAAACAAGCAAATTTTATTTTAGAATTTGCAAATAAAATAAATTTGCAAATAAAAGAAAATATAAATAAAGTATTTAATAAAGAAAATTCTGCAATTTTAAAAGGCTTATTATTAGGAGATAAACAAGATATCGAAGAAGAAATAAAAGAAAATTTTCAAACTACTAATATTTCTCATATATTAGCAATATCTGGCATGCATATTAGCTATATAATAGTCGGCATACAATTTTTATTTCAAAAATGGCTTGGAAAGAGAAAAACTAAAATAATAACAATTTGCTTTTTACTTGTTTATTTTTTCATTACAGGATTTTCTGCTTCTATATTTAGAGCAACTATAATGGGAATTTTGTTAATGCTATCAAGTATATTTTATAGAAAAAATGATGTATGGAATGCAATTTCAATTTCATTATTTCTTATATTAATTTATAATCCTTTTTTAATTTTAGATATAGGATTGCAACTTTCTTATTTAGGAACAATTGGAATAATTTTATTCCATAAAACAGTTTTATCAATTTTAAAGAAAATAAAATTTCCAAAAAAAGAAATTTTATCAGTTACTATATCAGCTCAAATTATGATATTTCCACTAATAATTTATTACTTCCATACAGTAGGAACTTACTTTTTAATAGCCAATCTGTTTGTTAGTATAATAATTGGCCCAATTGTTGTTTTATCATTTATTTTTATTTTCTTTTCTTTAATTTGTTTTTCAACAGTAAAAATACTTAAAGTTCCGGTAGAACTTGGAATAGAAATTTTAAATTTTATCTCTAAAATTGGAAAACTACCTTGGTCAAAATTCTACCTTACAACACCAAGCATTTTTAGTATTTTTATATATCTAATATGTGTAAATATAATAAATTATATTTATAAAATTTATCATTTAAATTATTTAAATGCAACCCAAAAAAGAATCAAAAATTTAATTGCTTTGTTTCGATATAAATTTAACCAAAAAAAGAAAAAATACTTTTTATTTCTAATAGTTTTTTTAATATTAATAATCTGTTTTCAATTTATGCCTAAAAATTTAAGAATTCATTTTGTTGATGTAGGACAAGGAGATTGTACATTTATTATTACACCACAAAATAAAACAATATTAATAGATGGGGGAGGTAGCTTACAAAAGGACTTTGATGTAGGCAAAAAAACTGTAATACCATATTTGTTAAATAGAGGGTATAACTACTTAGATTATGTGATAATCAGTCATTTTGACCAAGACCATGTTGGCGGAATTATTTCTATATTAGAAGAACTAAATGTAAAAAATATAGTAATTGGCAAACAATATCAAGACTCTGAAAATTATCAAAAATTTTTAAACATTGTAAAAGAAAAAAAGGCAAAAGTAAATGTAGTAGAAGCTAAGTCAAGAGTAAATATTGAAAAAGATTTATATTTTGATGTATTATGGCCAAATTCTTCACAAGTAGTCTCAGAAAATTCTATTAATAATAATGCATTAGCATTTAAATTATTTTATAAAAATTTTACTATGCTTTTTACTGGTGATATTGAAGAACAAGCAGAAAAACTTTTAATACAAGAATATAAAAATACGAATTATTTAAAATCTACAATTTTAAAAGTAGCACATCATGGTTCCAAAACATCTTCTACACAAGATTTTTTAGACTTAGTTAGCCCTAAAATAGCTCTAATTGGTGTTGGCAAAAATAATAATTTCCGGACATCCAAGTGAAGAAACAATAAAAAAATTAGAAAACGTGCGGCTCAAAAATTTTTAGAACTGACGAAGATGGAGAAATAAATATTGAAGTAGATAGTAAAAGAACTTGTATAAATTTAACAAAAAACGTAAATACTACAAAAAAAGAGTAGTAAAGGAGAAAAAAGCTTATGAATAAAACAATAATAACAATGATAGCAATAATTGTAATTATAAGTGCCATACTTACAGCAATTGCTATCTTAAAACCAAATAGAGAGGAAACTATACAACAAGAACAACCTGAAATTGCAGAAGAAGAAATTTTAGATGATTGCACAGACGAATATGAAATGATGATACAAGAAGCAAAAACGGCAAATTCTAATGAAGAAAAAACATCACCAAATTGTTCACTTGAAATAAAAACATATTATAAAGATTGCAAACATATAACAAGGCAGTATTCTAATTTGCCAGAAAACTTAGTTAATTTAGCAAAAGATGAAATACAAGAAATATACCCAGATTATATGATTCAAACTTTTTCAAGTAATGAAATTGTTTTATATAAACAAGAAGAAGGCTCATGTGGAGAACATTACTTATTAAAAAGCGAAAATGGAGTAGTCTCTATCTATCAAGTTTTAGACGATGGAAATTTAGAAAAAATAGAAGAAACTGAAATTAGTGTAGAGTATCTACCAGAAACAGATAAAATTAATATGGAAAAGGGAATAGAAGTAAATGGAAAGCAAAATTTAAATCAATTGCTAGAAGACTTTGAATAAAATAAAAAAGGTTCTTTAGCATTAACCTAAAGAACCTTTAAAATATTATTTTTTCTTTTTTTCCTTTTTATCTACAGTAACTTCTTTTTTTAAATCTTGCTTATCAATTAATCCTTTTTGGTATAAATCTTTTACATACATTATCAAAGAAAAAATTGTAGACACTAAAGCTAAAGTAAATAAACCTAAATCTAAATTTTTCCAAATACCAGTAATTTCATATTGCTTTAATAGAAGAGAAACTACAATTGCGATAAAAAACAATACAGTTGCAAGTTTTCCATACCATCTACTATATACAACAACATCTTTTCCATAAAGGAAAGAAGCGCCACAAATCATAATAAATTCTTTTAATAATACTATTAACAAAATCCAAATTGGAATAATGTTAGTAAATACAAGAGAAGCAATAGTTGCAATTTGTGTTAGTTTATCAGCAAGAGGATCCATTAATTTTCCAAAATTAGAAATTAAGTTAAACCTTCTTGCAATAAAACCATCAGCAATATCAGTAAAACCTGAAATTGTAAAAAATACAAATGCTAATATATAATTCCCTGTAAAAATATAAAATATAATCACTGGTATTAATAAAAATCGAATAACAGTTAAAATATTTGGTATATGTTTCAACATAATTTTCTCCTATTTTACCTTGAATTTTAGTTTATCATTTTCTACATTTACTACAACTGTTTTTCCATCTACAAGATCTTCTCTTAAAATCATTTCAGCAAGCTCATCATCAACATATTTTTGTATAGCTCTTCTTAGTGGTCTTGCGCCAAATTTTGTATCAGTTCCTTTTTGTAAAATAAAGTCTTTTGCAGAATCTGCAAACTCTATTTTAATATCCTTTTCTTTTAAAGCATTATTTGTATCATTTAGCATTAAATCAACAATTTGTAGCAATTGTTCTTTGGTTAAAGAGTCAAATGCAACAATTTCATCAACTCTGTTTAAAAATTCAGGTCTAAATACATCTTTTAAACTATCTAGAATTTTATTTTTATTAACTGTTCTTCCACCAAATCCAATTGAATTATTATTCAAATTTGAACCGGCATTTGATGTCATAATAATTATAGTATTTGCAAAACTAACTGTGTTTCCTTGACTATCTGTTAATTTTCCATCATCTAAAACTTGAAGAAGAATATTAAATACATCTGGATGTGCTTTTTCAATTTCATCTAATAAAATGATAGAATAAGGTTTTCTTTTTACTTTATCAGTTAATTGACCTGCATCATCATATCCAACATATCCTGGAGGTGCACCAATTAATTTGGATGTAGAATGGCTTTCCATATATTCAGACATATCTACTCTTATAATAGAATCTTCGCTGCCAAACATTTCAAATGCAAGGGATTTAGCAAGCTCTGTTTTTCCAACACCAGTTGGACCAACAAATATAAATGATGGTGGTCTTTTTGAACTTTGTAAGCCTGCACGATTTCTTCTAATGGCTCTTGCTACACTGCTTACAGCTTCTTCCTGACCAATAATTCTTTTGTGAAGGTTTGTTTCTAAATTTAATAATTTCTGTGTTTCTGCTTCTGTTATTTTCTTTACTGGTATTTTTGTCCAACTTTCTATTACATTTGCAATATCTTGGATTGTAATTTGTTTTAATTTCATTTTACTATTTATTTTATCAATTTCTTCAATTAATTGACATTCACGAGTTTTTAAATCAGCTGCTTTTTGATAGTCTTCTGTAGAGTCAGCAGCAACTACTTCCTCTTTTTCAGCTTGAACACTAGCTAATTCTTGTTTTAACATTTCTAGTCTGTATAGATCCTTATTTTCTAGATTAATTCTAGAACAAGCCTCATCTAATATATCTATTGCTTTATCTGGTAAAAACCTATCATGAATGTATTTTTCAGACATTATAACAGTTTGACGAATAACATCAGAAGATATTTTTACTTTATGATATTCTTCATAATATTTTTTTATTCCTTCCAAAATTCCAATAGAGTCATCAACTGTTGGTTCTTCTACTAAAATTTGTTGAAATCTTCGCTCTAATGCAGAATCTTTTTCAATATATTTACGATATTCTTTTAAAGTAGTTGTACCAATTAATTGAATTTCACCATTTGATAGAGCAGGTTTTAAAATATTTGCAGCATTCATAGAATGTTCACCATCACCTGCACCAATAATATTATGAATTTCGTCAATTACTAAAATTATATTTCCATACTCTCTACATTCATCAATAATGCCCTTCATTCTAGACTCAAATTGACCTCTAAATTGTGTACCTGCAATTACAGCAGTCATGTCTAATAAATAAACTTCTTTGTTTAATAGTTTTGCAGGAACGTTTTGATTTGCAATTTTAATTGCTAACCCTTGTGCAATAGCCGTTTTACCAACACCAGGTTCACCAATTAAGCAAGGATTATTTTTAGAACGTCTATTTAAAATTTGAATCATTCTTTGAATTTCTTTATCACGACCAATTATAAGGTCAAGTTCATTGTTTTTTGCCTTTACTGTTAAGTTAGTGCCATAAGTATCTAAGAATTTTTTTCTTTTATTTTTTATATTTTTCTTTTTTTCTATTTTAACTTTTTTTCGAGCACCAATAGGTTCTTCTTGTTCTTCTTGATTTTTATTATTGAACATATTAGAAAAAATTGAACCAAGCGGAATTGCTGCTCCTGCTATTCTATGTGGTGGTTCATCTGGGTCATCACTGGCTTCAGTATTTTCAAAAGTGATAGCACCGTCTATATTTTCAATATCTTCTAAATTAATATTTTCTGCTAAATCTTTAAAAATAGTTTCAAATTGTTTAGTCATATCAGACAAATTCATTTTGTCCTTTGATAAAATATCGCTTTGCTTAGCTAATACTTCAGTTGGATCAATGCCTTTTTTCTTAGCACAGTCATAGCAGTATCCTTCCATTGTTTCTTTTCCATTTTCTATTTTTTTATAAAAAAGTATTGCTGGTTTTTTATTACATTCTGAACATAACATAACTTTAAAATTCCTCATTTCTATATAAAATTAATCTATATTATCATACCGCAAAAATGCAAAATAGTCAATATTTTATATGAATTTAAAATATTTACAATTGCATTTAATATAACTGTTAAGACTAAATTTTATAATACAAAAAAGTTAAATATATTTTTTATTAATAACAAATCGGGGGGACCAGCAAGTTACAGACTATTTAAAAGGCTTTATAATTATATTTTTTCATTACTTTGTGTGTCGCAACTTACAAAATAAAAATAAAAATGTAAGTTGCTCCAATCGCACTACACTTCGTTCCGTTTGGTCGCTTACGCAGTAATTCAAAATATAATTATAAAGCCTTTTTAGAGTCTGTTATGTAGCTGGGAGTTATTAATAAAAAATATATTTAACTTTTGGATCATTAATTAAAGTCTAACATTTAATATTTCAATCTGCACATTGATTATTTTGCTAAAAAATGGTATAATTAATATATATGGGGAAAGGAGGAAATGTTAGCAATTAAAGCTAGCATAGGTAAAGAAAATGAAAGTAGTATTACCAGATAATAAAATGAATAAAAAACAAATAGCAATATATGTTTCAATTATAATTATATGTATTATATCTGTTATAATAGCATTTTATGTGCAATTTTATGCAAGAATAGATGTAAGTAGAATATTAGGATTTGAAAACCAAGTAAAATTAGGAACAAAAAGTGAAGAACAAATTCAAACCTTAATATCAGAATTTGACAAACTATTTACAAATGATATTCAAACAAATGATGAAATAATAAACTTCAATGCTCAAGAAAAAGAAAAGCCAATAGTATATACTAAAATGGCAAAGAAAGAAAGTAAATTAAATAGTTATAATGTAGAAGTTTTAATACCTTGTATTAATATAAAAGACGAAAAAGTTGACGAATATAATAAAGAAATTGAACAGTTTATAGACAAAACCGATAGCATATTAAAAAGCGAGAACAAAAATACTATCTACACAGTAGATTATGCGGTAAATATAAAAGATGATATATTATCATTAATGGTTAGATCAAATTTAAAGGAAGGTGCAAGTGCACAAAGAGTAATTGTTCAAACATATAATTATGATTTAAGAAATAAAAAAGAAATAACATTAGAAGAAGTATTAAAAATAGAAGGACTAAATAAAAACAACGTACAAAATCAAATTAAAGATGCAATAAAAAAAGAACAAGCAAAAGTAGAAGACTTAAAGGAATTAGGTTATAATATTTACAGTAGAGACATTACAAATGATATGTATAAAGTAGAAAATTCAACTCAATTTTATTTAACAGAAGATGCATTATATATAATTTATGCATATGGAAACGAAACATTTACAAGTGAGGTAGACTTAGCTATTATATAAAAAAATAAAAGAGAAGCTTTTTTTATATTCTAGGAAAGTCATCATTGAAAATGATAGACTTTCCGTAGAAGATAATTATGCGGAATTTAGATTTTCTAAGCAATTTTATTGCATAGAAAATCTTTATTCCGTTTTTTTAGAGGAAAGCTTCTCTTTTTACTTTGAAAATAAAAGGGGATGTTTGTTTAATACATATATATAATAACAACTTAATTTGTCTATTGTGTGAATTAAAAGTGAAGGATTAACAAAAATTATGGTTGTTCTCCTAAAGTAATAGTTAATTCTCGTTCTTCTCCGTTACGATTTACCTTTATTTTCATTTCGTCACCAATTTTATGAGAATTTTTAATTTTATTCAATTCGTCCATTTTTGTAATTTTTTGTCCATCTGCTTCAATAATTACATCACCAATTTTAATACCTGCTTTTTCACCTGCAGAAAAGTCATCAACAGATTTTACATAAATTCCTTTTACTAACTTATTAGCTTTTGCAGTTTCTTCATCTAAATCCATTCCAGAAATTCCAATATAAGGTCTTTTTACTTTGCTATATTGAATTAATTGAGAAGTAATATCAGTAGTAGAATTTATTGGAATTGCAAATCCCATACCTTCAATACCAGTTCCAGAAAGTTTTAATGTATTAATACCAATTACTTTACCTTCACTATTTACTAATGCGCCACCACTGTTACCAGAATTAATTGCAGCATCTGTTTGTATTAAAGTGAATTTTTTACCATCTGAATCTGTTACCTCTCTATTTACAGCACTAATAACACCACAAGTAATACTACTTTGTAAACCTAAAGGATTTCCAACTGCCATAGCAAATTCTCCAACTTTTATATTATCAGAATCTGCAAAATCTGCTTTAGATAATCCTGTTTTTTCAATTTTTATAACGGCTAAGTCAGTTTGTTCATCTTTTCCTATAATTTTTCCTTCATATTCAGTTTCGTCATTAAACAAAGTAACAGTTACTTTTGTAGCTTCAGACACCTCATAATAAGCCTCAGATGAAGAACTAGATACAATATGATTATTAGTTAAAATATAACCATCTTCACTAATAATAATTCCAGAACCACTTGCAGTAGCAGTAGTAGAACTTGTTTGTCTACCAAATATAGAAATTAGTGAATTTACGTTATAAGTTACCTGAATGCCTACAATTGATGGCAATATCTTATTAGCAGCATATACAGAAGTATCAGAGTAATTAGCAAGTGATGTTTGACTTACATATCCTGAATTTGTATTTGTATTAGATTTTGAACTGCTTTCAGAAGATGAGTTTTCATTTAAAATTTTTGAACGAATTGAAGGAATTCCAAAACAAGTACCGAAGTACTAAACTACAACCTACAATACCACTAAAAAACGGCAACAAAATTCCCTTTCCAAATCCAACTTTTGCTTTAGTAGAATGACTAGAGTAAACATCTTTGTATGTATTTGGATTTTTTACTGTTTTAAAACTTTTTTCTGTTTCCTCTTTTTTTTCATTTTCTTCCATTGTTAAAAAACCTCCTAAAAAATATCTATTAATATAATAACCTATTATGACTATATAATACAAGAGATTTGTGAAAATTATGTGAAAAAAAATTGATAATTATATTGAAAATGTTACAATATAAATATATAATATAAAAATCAAAACAATTTTGGAAATTCAGACAAGTTTTGAAACAACTGGAACTGAGCAGATAGAGAGAATTTTCAAGACTCTAACAAAACTGATAAAAACTAACAAAGATAAGCACATAATATGCAAACAAGATGCATAAAGTATGCACTCAATATGCAGTAATGCAATAAGGGTGCATATTTCACGTTATGAGCAGAACACCAGTAATAATTTTTCTTCACTACATTAAGTCGAGAACGGGAAACTTGGGAAAGAAAATCATACAGTATGTCTAAGAATAATAATCATAAAAGAACAGTTTGGGAAACTTGGGAAAGAATTTTGCAACCTTTAAGAAAAAATAATAAAAAGAATATACATATATAAGAACATAAGAGTGCACAAAAATCAAGGTTTGAAAATAACCACCCAAACTACCCAAGATAAAAATAAAAAACAAGGTTTAAAAATAACTACCCAAACTACCCAAGATAAAATAATCTATAATCCTCCTCCAAAGTGGAGCGTTGGGCGAAAGCCCATAAGCGAAACGCAAATTATCAAAAATCTCTCAAACTGACGGTATAACTGCGATAGCAGTTATAATTCTCGCGATTCTACAAGCGAGAATAGTCAGACTACAAAGAACAACCCTAGAACATAAGAAAGTCCATCACTTCCAGCAAAAAAGATAAAAAATTTTTGCTAAAATCATATACAACTACGAACATTTGTACTATAATATATATGTAGGAGGTGAGAAAAGTGGAGAACAAAGAAATCTTGAACAGATTATATGAGACAATAAAAGAATTACCAACAACAGCAGAATATAATCGACTAAGAAATATGTTTGCAGAAGAAAAAGAAAAGTTTTTAGAAAAAGTAGGAGTACAAAATCGAGATGAATTAGAAAAACTGACAGATATGCTAGAAGAAATGCACAACGAAATAAATAATCAATGCTTCTGTGAAGGATTTTCGATAGCAGTAAGACTATTTGTAGAGGCAACATACAAAGAAGAAAGAGATGTTTAAGTAGGAATAGACATCTCTTTTAATTTTAGTTTTTAGAGTCTGCAATATAACGGATAAGGTTAGATACAATAGCCTTGTCCTCCCCCTTAAATAAATTAAGTGAGTCAATAATAAATGAGTCAACATTGTTGTTAGGTGGTGTAACAATACCAGAGAACAACGCATTTGTATCAACCTTAAGCACTTTACATATATCAACCAAAGTTTGAACTTTTACACCAGTTTTACCATTTTCAAGTAAACTAACAAAATTTGTAGACTTTTGTAAATCACTAGCAAGACTCTCTTGACTCATACCTCTTAATAATCTAATTTGTCTAATATTTTTACCAAGAGTTTCAAGAACAATAGATTTTTCCATAAAATACACCTCTTGTAAGAATTGTACCCAACAATGATACTTTATAGAAGAAAATACAACTTTAAAATATACAAATAGTACTTGAAAAGTTAAAGCAAATATGATAGAATGGTGGTGAAGAAAAAATGTGTCTAAAACCAAAAGTAAATGAAAGTCAAGGAATACCAGTTAGATGTTATCATTGTGGCAGATACATATATGAGAACATAAAAACTGGTAGAACGGGTTGTAGAAACACGAAATGCAGAGGATACCTAGTACGGTAGCAAATGGTTAAGTGAAGAAGAATTAAGAAAAGTAATAAAATAAATCAAAAGCGTGAAGATAAAAATTAAGGCTTTTCATAACCAGTATATAAAAGTATATATATAAACAAACTGGAAGTCTAATTTGACCTTTCTTTTTCGAATTAAGTACAAAGGTAACTCAAAGGGGGTGTAAAATCACAAAAGTTAATAGTAATCAAAATAAAATATATAGAAAAATAAAAGTAGAAAGGAAAGAAGAAAAAATGAAATTAAAAACAAAAAGTTTAATAATTTTTGTGATAGCATTGTTTGCAGTGCTAATTTGTGCAACAAGTGTAAAGGCAGCCGAAGTGACAGAAGAAACTTTTCAAAAAATGATAGATGCAATTCCAAAGGAAATAAGTGTAGATTTACCAGATAGTGAGTATATGAAAGCAGAAGAAGTAATAAGTCAAAAATTACAACAAGTATGGAAAGAAAAAGGAATTGATACAACTGGAGTGCAAAGTTCAGTTTTTGTAGAAAGTAATCCTCATAAAATGAGTATTGGATTTAACGCAAGAATAAATGGAAACTGGAAAGAGTATACTAAAAATAATATAATTCAAGTTATCTATAATAATTCAGATAAATACAATTTAGCAGATGAACAAGTTGTAAAAAACTTAAAAATACAAAGTCCAAAATATTATGAAATAGATATATCAAAAGTAGATTATAGTAATAATTCACAAGTTACAGAATATGCAAAAAATTACTATAATAGTCTAATTAGTGATAAATCAATAACAATTAAAGCATATGAGCGTGCTGGTGGATATGCAGGCTTTAATTGCTGGTCTTGGGAACAGGGAACATATATAGAAATTTATAAAAATGGAGTTTTATATGAAATTAGGACAATGGGGCAAGAGTGTACAATTCCAGTTATAACTGTTCCAAGTAATATAACAGAAAATGAAATAAATAGTTATATCGTTAGTTTATTAAAAGAAAAATATACAGGCTTAGAAGAAGTTTTAAATATAGAAAAAACTGGAAAAATTTCTAATTTTGCAATAGAAGAATATTATTGGGAAAAGGAAATATCAGGTGCATACTCTTTAAAATCAAAATGGAATGATTATAATGAAGAAGATGAAAATGGAAGTTACATCATAGTTCGTAGAGAACAAGCAAAACAAACACCAGTAACAACAACTGATACAAATACAAATATAAAATTAGAGTCAACAACTGGCGTTGTACCAAGTGATGTAGTGCTAGATGTAAAACCAATAACGACTGGAAATGCATATACAAGTGTAAAGAAAGTATTAACAAATGTAAGTAAGTTTGTAGCATACGATATAACTCTAAAATCTAACGGAGTAGAAATCCAACCTAATGGAAAGTTAAAAATTAAATTACCAATTCCAGATGGATATGATACAAGTAAGTTAGTAGTGTATAGAATTGACGGAAACAACAAAATCAAGTATAATGTAAAAGTAGAAACAATAGATGGTAAAAAATACGCAACTTTCGAGACAGACCATTTTAGTACATACGTTTTAGCAGAAGTAAGCAATACAAATGAGTTAGATCAAACGCCAAAAACTGGAACAACAGATATAATCAAATACATAATACCAGTAGCAATAATTTCAGCAGTAGGAATAGTAGCATTAAGAAGAAAAGAAACAAAATAGTAATACATAGTTGGAGCAGATACAACCCTCTGCTCCACATTTCATAAAAGGAGCAAATCAAAGTGAAAAAAGGAAAACACAAAAACAATAAAAAGGGAAATAAGGGAAGAAAAATCATAAAAGCAATTTTTATTATAATCTTTATAATAAGCATTGTCCTACTAGCATTATATATCTATAAATCATATAAAGATAAAAAGGACAACCAAAACATACTTGATAATATAGAAATAAACACAGAAGAAGTTACAGAAGAAAAAACAGAAAGAATGCTACAAATAGAAGAATTGAAAAAAGAAAATGAAGAAGTCATAGGCTGGTTAGAAATAGCAGGAACAAATATAAATTATCCAGTTTGTCAAGCAAAAGACAATGACTACTACTTAAATCATAATTATAAAAAAGAAGAAAGTGAAACTGGCTGTCTGTTCCTAGACAAAGATTTTGACTTAATCAATGGAAGTTCAAATTACTTAATATATGGACACAGAAATAAACAAGGACTAATGTTTGAAGATTTAATAAAGTACAGTAAAGAAGATTTTTACAAAGAACATAAACAAATAAAATTCACAACAGAAAAAGAAGATGCTACATACGAAATAATATCAGTGTTCAAGTCAAGAGTTTTCTATAAAAATGAGCAAAACGTTTTTAGATACTACTACTTTGTTAATGCCGATACAGAAGAAGAATATAACAATTTTGTTAATGAAAGTAAGAAAATAAGCATTTATGATACTGGAACAACAGCAACTTTTGGAGAACAATTACTTACACTTTCTACTTGCGAATACTCACAAGAGAACGGAAGATTTGTAGTAATAGCAAAGAAGATACAATAAACTTATATAAAGCAAGAATAAAAGAGGTCCAACACCATTAAAGGTCTTGAACCTTTTTCTTTTGCCCATATAACTTTAATAATAACCTCAAACGAGCGAGGATAGTCCAGAAACAAAAATAATAATAAAGTAGTAAAACTATACCTAGAAAATGAATTAAACTCTTAAAAAGGCAAATGAACCTTAATGAAAAAAGTAGATCCTCTTTCCTCCTACTTCAAGAAAATTAGTAAAATATTATTAGTACAGTATAGGAGAATAAGTGAGGTGGAAACCAATGGGTAAAGAAAATGACACTACTTAAAAAGAATTTTAAAAATTTCTTGTAGATAGAAACATTGATGGATAACACCCATTTTGTCAATAATCACAAAAAATGAAAGGAGTATAAAATTATGAGTTTTAGAGTAATTAACTTGTTAAAAGAAGAACCACTAATACTAAAAGAGGTTGAAACTGGAAAAAGGAGAAAATTATTATTGGAGGAAAAGAAACAAATACTAAAAGAAAAGAAGAAAAATGAAGAAACACTTTCTAGCGTAACAAAACAATTAACAAATGAAGTAGAAAAGTTTTCTTGTATAAAGCAACCAATAGATGAAGATGAGCAATATATAATAGATGGAGTGAAAAATGGAATAATAGAGCTGACAGATACAGTAAAAATCATAAATGAAATACACGAACCAATAAAGAAAGAAAATAAACAACCATTAGAAACAGAATATGTTGAAATGATACCAGAGGACATCATACCAAGTCTAAGATTTTATGAATTGATAAGCAGAATAAATACAATAATAAGTGGTTACGAAGAAATGCAAGAAAATCTAAGTTGGGAGAAAACAAACGAGATAGCAACAGAAATCACAAAAGTAGAAACAGCATTAACAAATATGGAGTCAATACTGGAAAGAGAAATCAAGAACGGCTTAATTTATAAAGCATAAGTATATGCTCCTTTTAATATATAAGGGTAATCCGTAAGTAAGGGTTGCCCTCTTTTTTTGTGCCATTTTTCCAGACACACTAAGACTTCTAAAACAAAAAGTAATATAACTAACGAAAAAGCAGCGTGTAATAAGAGAAGATAAAAAAGCCACGCTCCTTTTCCCTTAATAATAAAATTTTTGATAATAAAATAAAAATAATAAAAATTTCTTCCTTAGAGCAACAAGAGATGCAAAAGTTTTTAAGAAAAAATTATAAAAAAGTGTTGACAAAATCAAAAATATATGCTAAACTAAAAATCCAAAGTTTTTTAGTGATAATTTCTGCCAAGAGATGGATAGAAGTGGGCAATGCAAATTATCACAATAATAAAAAATTTTGTAATTAAATATATATAAATTGGTTTATTATAAGAATTGAGCGGTGCCTATACCAAGTTAATAGGAATCTTCAAACTGGCGAAACTACACCTGCCTAGAACCTGTATATAATATATAATATAGGAAAGAGAGTGTAAACAAGAAGAATAAAAGATAGGACATCAGGTCTAATGGTAAGTAGCCGATTGCTAAATAAATAAGAAGAAGTTTGAGTAATAGAACACAATTTATAAGAAAATCTATAACATAATTTAGTGTTATAGTCTTATAGTTGTGTTTCTATCTCAGACTTCTTTTTGCGTTTAAGAAAAAACATCTAAAAATCTGAAAAAGTTTCATAACTATAAGAAAAAATTTTTTAAGGAGGATTTAAAAATGGAAGAAAAAGAATTTAACAAAACTGAAAAACTAAATGTAGAGATAACAGAAACAAAAGAAAATGAAAGGAACGCACAAGAACAAAAAACGATAATACCAATGGCACAACCAGAACAAGAAGAAAAGCCATTGACACTAGAAGATTTTGGAGGAGACATCAACAAATTATTTGATACTTATATCAAAAGAGGTAACATTGAATTGCCACCTTGGTTAGAAGAAACAAAGAAAGGAATTGAGATTATACCTCAGGAACTTTTTAGATATATCATTGAAAGAGAACATATACTTTCAGTTAAATTAGAAATTTCAAAAGACATAGTTTTATATAAGTATAATGAAAAAGGTTTCTATAAAATATGGGAAGATTGGGAATGTAAATCATATATAAAGGGTTTTTTGCCAACAAGAATAAGGAAGCCTTACCAATGGAAGATGGTTTTTGAGGAATTAAAAACAGAGTATCCTAACACAAAAGAAAGTGAACTAAATGCAAATGAAAATATAATAAATTTTCAAAATGGCATTTTAGACTTAACAACAGGAGAATTAAAACCTCATAGTCCAGAGTATCTAAGTACAATACAAATAAATTGTAATTATATACCGAATTTACCACTAACAAAAGCACCAACAATATTACGATTTTTGCAAGATATAACTAGTAGAAACGCAGATGATATGGCAACAATACTTGAAGCAACAGGATTTACAATAAGTAATTTACGTATTTATAGATACAAAAAGTTAATCATATTACAAGGTAAAGGAAATACTCGGCAAGAGTGTACTAAGAGAAGTAGTAATAGACATTGTAGGAGAAGAAAATGCTTTCACAATAGATATGGCACAACTCAATTCAAGATTTGGTGCTTCTGGAATAATGGGAAAAAGATTAGTAGGTTCAGGTGACTTAAAATTTCAACATCTAGGAGAGATAGACAGAATCAAAGAATTGACTGGTGGAGATAGAATTAACGTAGAGGCAAAATTCAAAGATAGTTGCACAATACAATATAATGGACTGCTATGGTGGAACACAAACGAATTGCCTTCGTTTTCAGGAGATACCGGAGAGCACACGTTCGAGCGTTTCATAATTTTGAGTTGTGACAATGTGATACCAGAAGAAGAAAGAGATTCAAAATTAAGAGAAAAGATATACGCAGAAAGAGAAGTGCTAGTTTCTGTTGCAGTAGCATATTTGAAACAATCAATAGAAAGAGGATACACTTTTACTGAGAGTGATAGAACAAAAAAGAATAGAGAAAATTACGAAAAAAGAATGAACTCATTAAAGTACTTCTTAAAGGAATGCTGTGAAGTTGGAATAGGAAGAACAAATACAGCAGAATTTAAAAGGAAATACTATAACTGGTGCGACAAAAATGGATTGACACCTGAAAGACAAAACAGTATAAGTAAAAAACTTATAAATGATTTTGGAATTAGTAGAGTAAAATCAAGTAATGAATTTTACGAATTAACAATAAAACCAAATCAAGAAGAAAAACAGGCATAATAAACTGGGAAGTTTGGGAGAGTTTTTTGTAATATAAATAAGTTTTGCTAATAATCTCCCTACTCCCCCCAATAATAAATCATAAACTTGGGAAACTAGGGAATAAAAATCACAATATCTTTTCGATAAAGTTTTTGTGAGAAATAATAACTCTACTTTCCCATCTATAAAAAATATAAAAGGAGGAATTTAAAATGGCAAATAATAGTCAAGAAAACAAAGAATTAAATAATAAAATTGAGGAGGTGAAAGATATGAACGAAAATCAATTTCAAGAGAACAAAGGATTAAACGTTATAAGTAACGAAAAAGCAAAATCAATAGCAGTTGCAGGAACAACAACAAGGAAATCATATAATGAAGATATAAGGGATGATATAACTCATTACTTATCAAAAGACATAGACAAGGTGTATAACGACTTAGGCTGGAACGAAAAATTAAATTGGTCTGATAGACAAAGAGAAATCTTATACGGAAAAATGAAAGGAGAAGTTGAACTGATAAAAGAGCAAGTAAAAGAAGTGGAACTAATGACAAAACAAGAAAAAGAGATTAAAGAAATACAAAAACAACTAAAAGAAACACCAGTTGCAAACATAACAGTAGAGTTTGCAGATAAAGGACAATTCAGCATAGTAAATGCACAAACAAAGCAAGTAATGGCAACTAATACTGCTGATGTAATAAAATCAACTCTGGCAGTAATGAGTACAATGAAACTAGGAGATACATCAGTAAATGAAAATCAAGTGTAGGTGTAGAAGATGGAGGCTCTTGCCTCCCCTACATTAAATAATAAAAGAAAAGAGGTAAAGTAAAATGAGTAAAAAACAAGTAAATAATAAAGTAAATAATAAAATTGAGGAGGAAAAGAAAATGAATATAATAGAGCAACACAAAGCATTTTATGAAGAACAATTTGAAAAAGATAGATTGTTAATAATACAGACTGTTAAGGAAAAAAGAATGGAAGATATAAGAATATGGAGAGAAAAATTTGAAGAAGAAATGGAAAATCCATCAGAAGAAGTTAAAGAGATAAATAGAAAAATCAGCATAAATACAACAAAGGAACAAAGAAATGAAATAATAAGCAAAGTAATAAAAGAAAAAGCTGAACAAAATTTTAAAATACTAAAAAATATAGAAAAACAAAATCCTAATAGTCCAGTATCTGTAATAAGAAAAAATATAGATGTATGCATAATAGTAAATAAAGAAGATGGAATGCCAATATTCGAAGGAGATACAGCAACAGCAATACATAAATTAAAAAAGTATATAAAAGATGGAATAAAAGAACCAGGAATTGGTGCTATATATCAAGATATGGATGATGAAATAAAACCAAAAGAACAAATGCAAATTCTTGCAGAAGTGGAAAAGGAGTTAAAAAATTCACAAAATAACTGGATGAAAATAGAAGCAATTCCAGAAATAAATAAGTGGATAGTCATAGAGAGAAGAACTAATATAGTAAGATTTATAGCATCGCCAGAAAAGATGTTCAAAATAATAATATAATGAACAAAATGTATGAAAGATATAAATAAGAAAAACTAAAACAATAAAGGGCAAAATCATAAAAAAGATAAAAAATAATCAAAAATGACTAGTCAAGAACAACAGTTTGATATATAATAAGTGTAGGAAAAGTAGATACACCAACACTTTGAGAAGAATAAGGAAAAGGTTTTGCCCTCTGGAAAGGAGAAAAAGGAGAAAATGAACGAAGTAAAAATAAAAAGAAATGTATCAATACAAGAGGCAGCAAAAGAAATGGGAAAAAGTTTACAATGTATAAGAATAGGACTACAAAGAGATTTGTTCGGTTTTGGTTTCGCTCAAAAGATACCTGGAAGTGAGAAATATACATACTATATAAACCCAAAGAAATTTTATGACTACATAGGAAAAGAACTACCAATAGAATATAGAGAACCAGAAGAACAAATTCAAACTAAAAGATATACAGTAATAACTGACCCATCAGTAGCAAGAAATATGAGTTGGAGGTAAGAAAAAATGAGAAAACCTAACGGATTCGGTGGAATAGTAAAAAACGGAGGAGCAAGACGTAAGCCATATCAACTAAGGAAGACTGTCGGATATACGGACACAGGCAAACAAATGTACGAAACGATTGGCTGGTATAGAACTCGTGAAGAGGCAGAGATAGCACTAGCAGAATATAATAAAAATCCATATAATATAGAAAGTACAGTAACTTTCAAAGAATTATATGAGCAATGGAGCAAGAAACATTTTCCAGAAATAAGTGAAGGAACTGTTAATAATTATAAAAACTCAATGAAACATTGTCAAAGTCTTTATAATATCAAGGTTAATAAAATAAGGATAATGGAATTGCAAGAAACGATAGACAACTGTCCAAAATACTCAATAAGAAAGCATTTAAGGGTCTTCTTTAATATGATATATAAGTTTGCAGTAAAATCTCAAATTGTTGGACCTGAGTATAATACATTAAAACTAGAAATAGGAAAAGAACAAAGAGTACACGAAAAGAAACCATTTACAAATGAAGAAGTCAAAAAACTTTGGGACAATGTTGGAAAGATACCATATATAGAAACAGTTTTAATGTTGTGCTACTCAGGAATGAGAATACAAGAATTGCTAAATATAGAAACAACTAATACATATATAGAAGAACGATATGTCATAGGAGGAGAAAAAACAACTGCTGGTAAAAATAGAGTCATACCAATACATAAAGATACAAAGAAATTTTTCGAGAAATACTATAACCCAGAAAATACATATCTGTTAACAATAGATGGTAAGAAAATCAGTTACCCAACATATATAAGGAAAATATGGAATCCAATTATGGAAGAACTAGAAATGAACCATACACCTCACGAATGTAGACACTACGCAATAACCAGTTTAGATAAAGCAGAAGTACCAAGAAGAATAACAAAAAGAATAGTAGGACACATAGACTATAACGGAGGAGATATAACTGATAGATACTCACATACATCAATACAAGAGTTAATAGAGAATATAGACAAGATATAATATAACTCATAAGTAAAACACGCTAGTTTTTCTAATATAAAAGTTAATATAACTAAGGGAAAACCAGCGTGTTCTCCATAGTGATAAATATAATACGCCAGTTTTTCGTTAATAAAAGAACTGAAAGAAAGTAGGTGGAAAAAATGACTAATTTTGAAGCAACTGCATACGCAAGAATAGCATTGCAAAATCTAATAGAGAATAATGTAGAAATAACACCAGATAATCTGTTATATGAAATGCACTCACTGTTTGACTTATATAGTGAAGAAGAAATAAAAAAGGAAGTAATAAAGAGATTATAAGAAAAATAATAAAAAATAAGACTTTAAATAATCTAGACTATAAAAGTATATACCTAAAATATAAAAACGGCTGAAACAAGCAATGAAAGGTTAAGAAATATAAATAAAATAAAAGATACTGGGGTAAATTCTTCGAGGTCTTGCTATTTCTCCTCATTCTTCGGAGAAATTTTGACTGACAAGCATTCAAAACGCAAGATTTGAGAGAGTATAGAATAATGAGAGTCGCAGATGGGCTTTCGCCCACTGCTCCAATAAATAAAAATAATAAAGATAAATAATCATAAAATCAGTTGTAAAATCATAAAAAATGAGATAAAATAATCAATAAGAAAAAGTGAGTAAAAAACTGATAAAAACGGGGTAAAATTAGGCTGTACTATGCTCGTACTATGCAAATTAAGTCTATAAGTACCTTGACATAGGTTAACGATTTTTTATATAATATAGAAAAGAAAAAGCAAAGGATGGTAAATATGAAATTGAAAAAAACAAATGGAGTAACTTTAATTGCATTAGTTATAACAATTATGATATTGTCAATTATAGCAGGAATTGCTTTTTATAGTGGCAGGGAAATAATTCAAAAAGCAAACTTAGAAAGTTTAAGAACAAATATGCTACTAATTCAAGCAAAAGCTAGAGAATATGTAGAAACTGCTACTTTTAAAATGGGTATAAATCCTGATGATGATAAGAAAAACGAGGTAAGACAAGAAGTATACGAAAATGAAGCTTTATTAGAAAAAGCTAGTTCTGTTCCAGGACAACTTGGAATTTCCGATACTTCTACATGCTACTTGCTAACAAATGGAGCAAAAGAAAAGTGGGGATTGCAAGATATAGAACTAAAGGAAAATGAAAAATACATAATTCAATTTGACGAAACAAACGAAAAAGTAGAAGTGTACAATACAGAAGGATTTAATGGCAAATATTCTTTAACAGATATAAATGAAATAGAATTATAGAAATAAGT
Source organism: uncultured Clostridia bacterium (assembly GCA_947625835.1). GTDB lineage: Bacteria > Bacillota > Clostridia > TANB77 > CAG-508 > CAG-269. The sequence continues at coordinate 29,143 of CANQPY010000006.1, forward strand.
GATAAAAATGAAAGAAAAAGAAATAGAAAGATTAGAAAAACTAAAAGAAATAGAAGAAGATTTACACCAAAAAGGTTTTCAAAAAATATGTGGAATAGATGAAGCAGGAAGGGGCCCTTTGGCAGGACCTGTAGTAGTAGCAGGTGTTATAATGCCAAAAGAATCTAAAATAGAAGGTGTTAATGACTCTAAAAAAGTTTCCGAAAAAAAGAGAGAAAAATTATATGACTTAATTATAGAAGAAGCAATTGCATATTCTGTTGCAGTAATTGGACAAGATGTAATTGACCAAATAAATATATTAAATGCAACAAAACAAGGATTAACCGAAGTTGTAGAAGGACTAAAAGAAAAGCCAGATTTAATTTTAGTTGATGCATTAACACATATAAATACAAAAGGAATTCCATATGATTCAATTATAAAAGGAGATGCTAAATGCTATAGTATAGCAGCAGCATCAATAATTGCAAAAGTAACAAGGGACAGAATAATGAGACAATGGGATGAAGTGTATCCGCAATATGGCTTTATATCACATAAAGGGTATGGCACTGCAAAACATATACAAGCAATCAAGGAATATGGACTTTGCCCAATCCACAGAAGAAGCTTTACAAAAAATTTTATATAAGTATAGGAGAAAAGGACATGAATGTTTTAGATATTATAGAAAAAAAGAGAGATAAAAAAACCCTAACTAAAGAAGAAATAGAATATTTTGTAAATGGATATACAAATAATCAAATAACAGATTATCAAGCAGCAGCATTTGTAATGGCAGTTTTTATAAATGGAATGACAAAACAAGAAACAACAGATTTAACACTTGCTATGGCACACTCTGGAGAAATATTAGACTTATCCACATTAAATGCAACAATTGTGGACAAACATTCCACAGGAGGAGTAGGAGATAAAGTTTCCATTATTTTATTACCAATTGTTAGTTCTCTTGGTGTTCCAGTTGCTAAAATGTCAGGAAGAGGATTAGGATTTACTGGTGGAACTATTGATAAATTAGAATCTATTCCAGGATATAAAACAGACATAGGAATGGATCAATTTATAGAAAATGTAAAGAAAATTGGAATAAGTTTAATTTCACAAACATTGAATATGGCACCAGCAGATAAAAAATTATATAGTTTAAGAGATACAATTTCGTGTGTAGAAAGTATACCTTTAATTGCATCTAGCATTATGAGTAAAAAAATTGCAAGTGGAGCACAAAAAATTGTGTTAGATGTTACAGTTGGAAAAGGTGCATTTATGAACAAAATTGAACAAGCTAGAGAACTTGCAACTACAATGATAGATATAGGTAAACTAGCCAATAGGCAAACAGTATGTATTTTAACAAATATGGATGAGCCTTTAGGATATAATGTAGGAAATTCTTTAGAAATAATAGAAGCAATTGACTTCTTAAAGGGAAATATGCCAGAAGATGTAGAACAAGTTATACTAACACTTGGAAGCTACATGATAAAATTAGCAGGAAAAGGCGAAGACTTAGAAGAAAACAAAAAGAAAATGTTAGAAAACATAGCAAATGGTAAGGCATATGAAAAATTTAAGGAGTTAGTAAAAGCTCAAGGTGGAGAAATATCTTTTGTAGAAAATATAGAAAACATTCCAAGAGCAAAATATATTGAACCAATATATAGCTTAAAATCAGGTTATATTCATCAAATAAATGCACTTGAAGTAGGAAAAATTGCATGTAGCTTAGGAGCAGGCAGAATAACCAAAGAAGATAGTATAGATCATCAAGCAGGAATTATATTGCAAAAGAAAGTAGCAGATTTTGTTGAAGAAGGAGAAGTATTAGCATATATTCATACTAACAAAATGGAAAAATTAGAAGATGCAAAAAAAGCATTGCTTGAAAACATTAAAATAGAAGAAGAAAAAATAGAAAAACCAAAAACTATTTTAGAAATGATAGAATAAATAATTGAAAATTAAAAACAATATGTTATAATAATCTATAGAAAAATGGAAAGGATGAATCAGATGAAAAATAAATCACAAAATAATGAAAAACCAAAAAAACAATATTACAAAGGAGAAATATTTGTAAAAATTATGGCAGGAATTTTAGCCGTTTTAATGGTAGCAGGAACTGGAATTACACTTGTATATGCATTAATTAGATAAAAAAGGAGATACAAATGCAAATAAATTTAGGAATGAATTGGGAAAATTTTTATAAAGATAATATAATGTCTTACATTAGAAATCTTAAAGAAAATCCATTTGAATTAATAACACTTATAATAGATATAGCTATTGTAATATTTTTAGTATATTGCTTTTTTAGAGTAGTAAAAGAATCTAGAGCATGGCAATTAATAAAAGGAATTGCACTTTTAGTTATTGCAACTTGGATTAGTGGATTATTTAATTTAAAAATCTTAAATTGGATTCTAACAGGAATTATGAATTTAGGAGTAATTGCAATAATTGTTATTTTTCAGCCAGAATTAAGAAGAGGATTAGAACAATTAGGAACAAATAAAATAACCAAATTTTTTGGAATTGACAAAGACGTATCGACAAAAACAAAAGAAGATATTTATAAAGTTGTAATTGCTGCAACAGAACTTGCTAAAACAAAAACAGGAGCATTAATTGTGTTTGAAAGAGACATAAAAATACAAGATATTATAGCAACAGGGATACCAATGAATGCAGATGTATCACCACAATTATTAGTAAATATATTTGAACCCAAAACACCTTTGCATGATGGAGCAGTTGTAATTGCAGGAAATAAAATAGTATCTGCTGCATGTGTATTACCTTTAGCAGATGATAAAGATATAGCAAAAGAATTAGGAACAAGACATAGGGCAGCTATTGGAATATCAAAAGAATCTGATAGCATTGCAATTATTGTATCAGAAGAAACAGGAAAAATATCAGTAGCAAAAGATGGAACTTTAATTGCTGATGTAAGAGAAGATGTTTTAAAGAAAATACTAATTAGCAATATTGTAACTAAAAGATTTACCATTGAAAAAAAGGAAAGAAAAGAAAGAATAAAAAAAATAAGAGAGAAAATGAAAAAACAAAAAGAGCTAAAAAAAGAAGAACAAAGTGAGGAACAAAATTAGTCGCTTGCAAAAGCGACTTTTCTAATAAGTGAAGGTGAAAAATATGAGAAATATCAAATTAACAATAGAATATGATGGAAAAGAGTTCAATGGTTGGCAGAAACAACCCAATAAATTAAACATACAAGGAACAATAGAAAAAGCAATTGAACAAATAACAGGAGAAACTATAGAATTAATGGCTTCTGGAAGAACCGATAGAGGAGTTCACGCATTTCGGACAAGTAGCAAATTTTAAGACAAATTCTAATATTCCAATAGAAAAATTTGCTTTAGCAATAAATAGCAACCTAAAAAAATCAATTTTAATAAAATCTGCAGAAGAGGTAGACGAAAATTTTCATAGCAGACTTTCTTGCAAGAAAAAAACGTATCGTTATATTATTAATAATTCAAGACTGGGAACAGCTATTTATAGAAACTTAGAGACTCACATTCCTATGAAATTAGATATAAGCAAAATGAAGCAAGCAATTAAATATTTTGAAGGAGAACACGACTTTAAAGCATTTAAAGCAAGTGGTACAAGTTCTAAAAATAGTGTTAGAACTATTTATAAAGCAGAAATAATAGAAAAAGAAGAAAATAAAATATGGATAGAATTAACAGGAAGCGGATTTTTATATAACATGGTAAGAATTATAGCAGGGACATTAGTAGAAGTAGGTCTAGGAAATATAGAACCAAATGAAATTCCAAAAATTATAGAAGATAAAAAAAGAGAAAATGCAGGGAAAACACTTCCACCTCAAGGCTTATATTTAGTAAAAGTAGAATATGAATAAAATTAACAAAAAATAAATAAGTAGCATAAAATATAGCAAAACTTGAAAAGGAGAGAAGGATTATGATTACAAATCAAATGCTACTTATATTTTTTGCCCTACCAATCGCAGTTGTTATTATTTCTATTGCTTTGCAAAGAATATTTAAATGCCCGATACTTGTTTCTGCGATAATATTTTCTATATTCTTAATTGTTACATTTGTAATAGACAATTTAACTTTTCTAATTGCTGCAATTGCATATGCAATTTTAAGTTATCTAACTGCTTTTTTAACTTGTGTTATTTGTAGATTTTTAAATTCATATAGTTCATGTAGTTCGGGTAATTGTTGCAATAGCACAGCACAAGCTAATACTATTTCAAATGGTTTACAACAATTAAATAATGACCAAAATACAATTTCTGATAATAGTTGTGGATGTAATAATAACCAAGTTTCAGGAATAAACGGAATAAGTGCAAGAATTAATGTAATTCCAAACAATAATGGAACATCAGGGAACATCACAGGATGCTATAGAAGAAGAGATTTTTAAGTAGATAACTAATAATATTTTGCAAATTTCCAAAAACATTTGCATTTTGGAAAAAATTGTGTTACAATATTCAAGTAAATGAAAAGCATAAACTGCAGGGAGGAAAATAAATGGAAATAGCAAAAGGAATACTAATAGTAATCTACTTTATTGTAGCTATAGCATTAATAATATTAACACTAATACAATCAAAAGAAGATGAAGGATTATCATCTACAATAACAGGTTCATCAACAAACAACTTCTATGAAAAAAATAAAGGAAGAACCAAAGAAGGAAAACAAAAAAAGTGGACAATAATATTAGCAGTTATATTTGCAATACTAACAATAGCATTAGGTATTTTATACATGGCAAAATAAAAGTAATAAAAGGGGCAGTTTTAATAATAAATCTGCGCCTTTTTTGTATCAACAAATAAAGAAAGGACGATTAATAAATAAATGAAAGAACAAAATAAAATATACTATGATGGCATATATAGAAAAAATCAAAAAGGATTTGGCTTTGTTAAATTAGAAGGAAGCGAAGATGAAATTTATATATCAAAAGAAAACTCTTTAAATGCTTTAAATGGAGATAGAGTTTTAATTGAAATTTTAGAAGAATCAAACAAAGTCAAAAATGCAGAGGCAAAAGTAGTTAAAATTTTAAAACACGAAAAAGATACAATAGTTGGAACTTTTCAAAATAGTAAAAACTTTGGATTTGTTGTGCCAGATGACAAAAATTTTGGAACAGATATTTTTATTTCTAAAAAAAATATGGGAAAAGCAAGAAATAATCATAAAGTATTAGCCAAAATAATAAAATATCCTGAAAAAGGAAAAAATGCAGAAGGAAAAATAATAGAAGTACTAGGCAATATAAATGAAGCAGGTGTGGACATGCTATCATTAATTAAAGAATATAATTTACCATCTGTATTTCCAAAGCCAGTTGTAGAAGAAGCAAAAACACAAAATAAAGAATTAGAAGAAGATGAAATTAAATCAAGAGTAAACTTTAGAGAAAAAGAAATTTTTACAATAGATGGAGAAGATGCAAAAGATTTAGATGATGCAGTAAGAGTAGAAAAACTAGCAAATGGCAACTATAAGTTGGAAGTTCATATAGCAGATGTAAGCTACTATGTAAGAGAAAACAGTTTATTAGACCAAGAAGCTTTAATTAGAGGGACAAGCATTTATATGTTAGGAAGAGTTATACCTATGCTTCCAAGAGAATTATCTAATGGAATTTGTAGTTTAAACGAAGGAGAAGACCGCTTTACATTATCTTGTATAATGGAAATTGATGCGAAAGGAATAGTTAAATCTTCTGAAATTGTAAAAGGAATTATTAAAGTAACGAAAAGAATGAATTATAATGATGTTCAAGCAATTTTAGACAATTCTAATGAACAAATAACAAAAAAATATGAAAAGTTTATTGAACAATTTAAATTAATGGAAGAATTAGCACATATCTTAAAAAATAAAAGAATGGAACAAGGATACTTGAATTTAGACATTCCGGAAAGTAAAATTGATTTAGACATAGATGGAAGAGTTACAAATATTTCAAAATACGAAACCAAATTTAGTCATGAAATTATTGAACAATTTATGCTAAGTGCAAATGAAACAATAGCAGAAAGATTTTTTTGGCTAGAAGCACCATTTATTTATCGTGTGCATGAAGATCCTGACCAAGAAAAAGTCCAAGAATTAAATAAATTTCTATTTAATTTTGGTTTGAAAATTAAAACAAACCAAGACAATATCTATCCAAAAGAATTTGCTAAAGTTTTAGAAGAGGTAAAAGGAAAAGAAGAAGAAAAAGTAGTATCTAATTTAGTATTAAGAACTTTAAAAGTTGCAAGATATGAAGCGGAAAATAAAGGACATTTTGGAATTGCAAGTAAATATTATTGCCACTTCACATCACCAATTAGAAGATATCCAGATTTGTTTATTCATAGAATTATATCAAAATATTTAGAAGAAAATTACGTTGTAAACGAAAAATGGATAGAAGAATATAAAACAAAAGCAGATGATAGAGCAAAGCAATCTTCTGAACGAGAAAAAATTGCAACAAAAGTAGAAAGAGAATCAGAACGTATCAAAAAAGCAGAATATATGGAAAGTAAAATTGGAGAAGAATATGAAGGAATAATATCTTCTGTAACTTCATTTGGAATTTTTGTAGAACTAAAAAATACAGTAGAAGGCTTAATTAGGTTTGAAGATTTAGGAAATGAATATTTTATTTATGATGAAGATAGAAAAAGACTAATTGGAGAAAGAACTAATAAAACTTATAAAATAGGTGATAAAGTAAAAATAAGAGTTAAGAATGCGAGTAAATTATTAAGGCAGATTGACTTTGAATTGGTAGAAGATAATTAAACGGAATTTAGATTTTCTTAGCAATTTATTATTTGCAAAGGAAAATCTTAATTCCGTTTTTTTAATAAAAATTTAATTTAACCAAACCATCACATTAGAAAAAATAACCACAAAAATTGAAAAAGTAATAATTACTATACCACCCGACTTATTTTTTATGGTATTTATTTCATATAGTGCATAGCCAGTTACTTTTAATAAAATATAAATACTAATAACTAAAAACAAAATATGATAAACAAAATTTGGCAAAATAACGCCTCCTTTATAAATTTTTAAGTGTCAGTAATTAACATACCAGATTTAACGGTTGTATCTACTTTTACATCAAAAAATGCATTTTTATAATTTGTGTGCCAATCATAATTATCAAATTCTTCTGTTCTAAAGAAATTTTTTAAAGCATATGTTCCAAGTCCATTAATATCAGATTTAAATTCTTTAGAAGTTTTATATAAATAGTTTGTAAATAAAGTTTCTAAATATTGATTGCAATTTTCAGAAATCTCATTTAAAACCTCTGTACTTAGGTATTCACTATTATCTGACATAGAATAAATTTGTCCAGAAAAATTAAGTTCCATTTGTATAAAAGGAGAAGAAGTAGAAGTATCAACTTTTACTTTAGGAGATTTATTAGGAGACACGTAAATATCTAGATAGCGACCACTATTTTTAGGGTCTGGAATAGATACTAAGAAACGATTAATAGTATCTTCTAAAGTTAAATAAACAATGCTTTCTAAAGCTGTTAATTCTCCTACTATCTTATCCCTGTAAAAAGCAGCCATACCAATATTTTCCGTTCCATTTTGCCCTTCAATAGGAGCATCATTTGATTTAATACTATTATTTTCGTGATAGTCTAAATTAGATTCTTCATCTAAGTTTTTTAGAGTAAGACCACCTAAAATAGCAGTTGGCTGATAAGTTTTACAAATTAAATTATTAAAAAATTTTCCAATAGTAGAATCAGCAGTAAAACCCGTATATTTACTAGAATTTGTAAAAATCTCATAATATTTAGAAATTAAATTTTCAAGTTCTGGAGAAGTTTGTTCAATGTAATCTTTAGCAGGACATTTGCTAATAACAATATTTGCAGAAGGTCTTATTTGTGTATCGTTTATTAATGTATAAACTTCTTCTGAAATTCCATCTAATGCAAGTTCCTCTGAAAAAATTATAACCTTACAATGAGAAAGATTTAATTGTTTTCCCATATAGCCATTTAATAAATTAATTGCAGAACTAATAGAAGAAGCTTTAACAGAATTTATAACAGAAGGAGCTTTTTCTGATGTTCCAGATTCAGTTGCTTGTGTAGTAGTAGAAAACTGAAAAGTTACTTGTAAATTATCATTATCTACTTTATCAATTCCAAGAGCAAGAACATAGGCTAAATTATCTATGCTAAGAGATAAATATGAACTAGAAAAAGCCATAATAAATATTATGATTAAAATTAAAATAAATAAATTTCTAATCAAGTGTTTCAAAAAAATACACCTCCAATCTAAAAATTATGAAGATTTTCTTTGTTTCCTTCTTTGCAGGTTAGCTAAAATCAAAATGCTAAGTCCCAAGAAAAATACAATTCCAAGTACTAAGTATGGATAAACTTTGGTTTCAAAATTACTAGAAATAGAATAGTCCTTAGGAAATAATGCAATTCCTAAAATAAGAAGCCCAAAAATATCAATAAGAGGTTTTTTGGTTTCTATATTTGTTAATTTTTGAAAAATGCTCATACAAAATTTTGTAACAATACTTATATAACAAGCAAAAGCTAAAGTCCATATAAGCAAAAATGCGGATTCCAGTCTTTGAAAGAAATTACCAAATTCAATGTATCTTGTTGCATTATAAAGAGGTGTAATTTCATTTGTAGTAATAAAAAATGAAAACATAAATAAAAGTGTAGAAACACATAAAATTAAATAAATAGCAGATATTGCAGTGGAAATAATAGCTATTTTATTCAATTTTTCTGGATTTTTTAAATATGGAGGAAGGAAATATAAAAAAGCAATTCCTGCAAAAGAAGATAAATTTCCAATTCCTAAAACAAAAGTATTTATTAAACCATCCCCGAAAATAGGAAAAATTCTTTCTGGAATAAATTTATTCATATTAGCAAAAAACAAAAATACCATACTTACTAGCACAAAAGGAATAATTAATAAATTTGTTTTTAAAGAAGCATTAAAAGCAAGCCTATTTGCAGAACATAAGGCAATAATAAACAAAAACAAAATAAAGATAATATTTGTCATAGGGTAGTGAATAATCCTTAAACTTTCAGCAAAATTTCTAAGTAAAATACTAGTAGTAACAAGGAAATATGCAATAAAAATAGTGCCAATAATATTTTTTAAAACTTTTCCACCTAAAACTTCGGAAATATCAATAATATCAGAACCAGCAAAGTTTTTTAAAAGTTTAACAATAATATAAGAAATTATAATAGCTAAAATGCTTACAAAAATTAAATTGATAATAGCAGCAGATTTTGTATTAACAGTAACTTCTCTTGGTAAAGATAAAATCGTATGAGTTACAACAATTGAAAGTATTAGTGCAATAGCTTCTAGAGTACCAATTTTTGATTTTGTCATATTCAATTCTCCTTTCTTTATTTATGATATTTCCACTTCATTGAAAAATGTGGTTGTTCAATTTCTTTTTTGGCAGCAACAAATGGAGGTCTATATTCTCTTTTCCAAATAGGAGAAAGCAAATATCCATTTCCTTTTGAATCTGTTGCTGGTGCAAAAGGTACAGTATAAGAAACGCCAAAAGACCTTAAACTACAAACTAAGCTAATATAAACAAATAAGCCTAAAGCAATTCCTAAAAATCCTGCCATAAATCCAAGAAGGACAAATGCAAATCTAAAATATCTTAGATGAAATCCAAAAGAATAATCAGGAATCGCAAAAGAAGAAATACCAGTCATAGCAACTATAATAATTAAAATAGGGCTTACAATGCCAGCACTAACTGCAGCTTGTCCTAAAACCAAAGCACCTACAATTCCAATGGTAGAGCCTATTGCAGAAGGAACACGAAGACTTGCTTCTCTAATTAATTCAAAAGAAAATTCCATAAGCAAAATTTCTAATATAATAGGAAATGGCACATTTTCTCTAGATGCTAAAATGGAAAATAAAAGTCCAGTTGGCAAAATCTCTTGATGAAAGCTAGTAATTGCAACATAAAGTCCAGGTAAAAGTAAAGTAATAAAAGCAGCTAAAACTCTAAGACCACGCAAAAAATTTGCAAAATTTACTCTTAAATTTGTATCTTCTGGTGAAGTCAAAAAATCAATTAAGACAGCTGGCATAATAATCCCATAAGGAGTTCCATTTACAATTACTACAACACGACCTTTTAATAAATATTTTGCAGCTTTATCTGGTCTTTCTGTAGCTAGCAGTCCGAGGAATTCCTAAACTATTTGTATCTGAAATTAATTGTTCTAATTCACCTGCAGATAGCAAAGAATCAATTTCTAAATTATTTAACCTATATTTTACTTCATTAACTAAATCAGAATTTGTAATATTTTTCATATAGCAAACTGCACATTTAGTTTTTGTAATTTTACCAACTTCCAAATTTTCGATTATTAAATTTTCATTATTAACAATTCTTCTAAGAAGAGAGGTATTTGTCCTAATGTTTTCAACAAAAGCTTCATGTGGACCTTTTATTACAATTTCATTTTCTGGAGTGTCAACACTTCTTTGTTTAAAGCCTTTTACTTCAATGTCAAATGCAACATTTAAAGTATCAATAATTAAGGCACAATTGCCAGCATTTACACCTTTGGCAAGTTCATCAAAGTCAGTAACTTCTTCTACAGTATTTTGAGGCATTAAACAACCGAAGTAAATAATTTGCTAAATCAAATTTTTTAACTTTTCTAACTGTTATATTGTTTGCTACAGCCTCAGATATAACTTTATTTTGGGTTCCGTCAAAAGTATTGTTTTTATTTCTAAGCATTAAAGGTTTTAAAACAAAGTCATCTAATAAATTAGAGTCAACCATTCCATCAATATAAAGTAAAATACTATTATATTGCTTGCCTCTAGCATTTAAGGTGAATTCTCTTAAAATAACATCACTATTAATTAAAAGATTATATCTTGTTCTTAAATATTCTATATTTACGTTTAGGCTTGGATATATTTTTACTGGCTCTTTTGCTTCCACAGTATCTAAATCATGCTGAATTTCATCTTCATTTGGTAATTCAAAATTGTATTCTACTGGTGGCTTATATGCAAAAAAGGATTGAAATAAATTTTTTACATTCATAAGATTCTCCATTTAATAAATATTTTTATTACAGTTCAGACTTTAACTTGCTACTATAAAAAGTTAAATATATTTTTTATTTATAACTCCCAGCTACATAACAGACTATAATAAAAAGCATTTATAATATTTTTTATAAATGCGTAAGCGACCAAACGAAGCAAAGCGGAGTGCGATTGGAGCAACTTACATTTTTGCTTTTTGTTTTGTAAGTTGCGACATACAAATTTATAAAAAATATTATAAATGCTTTTTAACAGTCTGTAATTTGCTGGTCCCCACGATTTGTTATAAATAAAAAATATATTGAACTTTTTATATATAATTAATTTTAATCTGAACTGTAAGATATTTTTTTTAGTATTTGTAAAAAAACGCAAAATATACTAGTTTTGGAAGAAAAAATATGTTATAATAAAAATGAACAAATACGAAGGAGAAATGTTATGAAAAGTAGACTAGCAACTTTTATTATATCAACAGTATTTTTTTTAATTCTAATTGTATTTATATTATTTGGAATCATTTTTATTAATGAATATATGAAATTAGAAACTTCTGTAGAACCACAAAATTTTAACACAGTTATTGATATAGGAGAAAATCAAAATACAATAGATGATGACATAAAAGTACCAGAGATAATAGGAAATCCATTTGAAGGAATAAAAGATGCAAATAATAATAATCAAGAACGAGAAGAACAACCAGAACCTGAAAAAGTTGACTATTCAAATTTAGCAATCAATAAATATTTTTACAACCAATTAGAAAATTACTCAAAAATTATATATAATGCCTTTGAAAGTAATAAAGAAAATATGAAAACTGGAAACTATAAAATAGAATTAGGAGCTTCTTTTTCAGACTTATTAAATCAATCAGACGGACAAGAACAACTAGGAAAATATTATCAATCTGCAATTGAAGCTTATACTTATGACAATCCAGATATATTTTATTTAAGCCCTAATAAAATGTATTTAAACATTGAAACAATTACAAGGAGAAATAGTGTTACATACAATGTATTTATCAATTCTGGAACACAAAATAATTATTTTATTAATGAATTTTTATCAGCAGAAGAGGTAAATCAAGCAATTAGTGAAATTGAGCAAGTAAGAAATCTAATATTGCAAAATAGAACAAATGATACTTATCAGAACATAAAAATGGTACATGACTATTTAATAGAAAATTTGCAGTATGACACAACTGTTTCAAAAAATAACATTTACAATATATATGGTGGAATGGTAAACAAAGAATGTGTATGTGAAGGATATGCAAGAAGCTTTAAATATTTGATGGATTCACTAGACATACCATGTATATTGGTAATTGGAAAAGGAACAAATTCAGAAAACAGAACAGAAAATCATGCTTGGAATTATGTACAATTAAATAACAATTGGTATGCCATTGATTGTACATGGGATGATCCAGTATCTACCACAGGGTGGGTAAGTGAAGCATCAAAGATGAAATACTTTTTGAAAGGCTCAGTTGCTATGTCAAAGGATCATACGCCAAATGACCAATTTACTGAAGGTGGAAAACTATTTTTCTATCCAAGTTTATCAAATCAAGATTATGAAATATAAAAAAACTGGTGTTCAGTACACACCAGTTTTATATGTTTTAAGTGCTATAGAATGATGCAAATTAAACCACCACTACCCTCATTAACAATACGTTCTAAAGTTTCTTGTAATTTAATTTGAGCATCTTCTGGCATTTTTGAAAGTTTAGTTTGTAAGCCTTCATTAACTAATTCATGTAAACTTTTTCCAAAAATATTAGAATTCCAAATTTCCTTTGGATTATTATCAAATTCAGAAAGTAGATAATTTACAAGTTCTTCTGATTGCTTTTCTGAGCCAACAATAGGCGATACTTCAGTTTCTACATTTGTTTTAATTAAATGTATAGAAGGTGCAGTTGCTTTTAATTTTACACCAAACCTAGAACCTTGTTTAATCATTTCAGGCTCTTCTAAAATTAAATCATCAATAGTAGGTGTTACAATACCATAGCCTTTGGCATCTACTTCATCTAATGCATATGCAATTCTATCAAATCTCTTTTTAGTTTTTGACAAATCAGAAATAATGCTAAATAAGTCACCTTCATTTGTAATATTAATATTAGTAATTTCAGAAAGAACTTGATAAAATAGTTCTTCTTTTAAGGTAATTTCAATATTAACATTTCCTGAACCTAGCTGAATATCTGAAATAGAAGTTTTAGAAATAATTTCAGTTTGAGATATTTGATTAGAACAATTAGATACATCTTTTAATACATTTGCACTCATAAAAGCATTTTTTATTTCTTCAAATAATTCTGCTTTTAAAGGATGGTCAAAATCTAAGCCATCAATCCATCTAGGAAATTTAATACAAATTTGATTAATTGGAAATTCATATAAAACTTTAGAAAACATGTTATTAATATCGTCAATACTTAAATATTCACAATTAATTGGCATAACTGTAGCATTATACTTAGAGCTTAAGCTATTTGCAAGTTCAATTGCATAATCAGAATTAGGGTCTTCTGAATTTAAAAGAATAATGAAAGGCTTATTTAAAGCTTTTAATTCATTAACCACTCTTTCTTCAGCTTTTATATAATCTTCTCTTGGAATACCTGTAAAAGAGCCATCTGTAGTAACTAAAATGCCAATAGTAGAATGTTCATTAATTACTTTTTTAGTTCCAATTTCTGCAGCTTTTTCAAATGGCATTTCTTCTTCTGACCAAGGAGTTTTTACCATTCGAGGCATGTCATCTTCTAAATAACCGAATTGCATTATCAACTAAATAACCAACGCAATCTACTAATCGAGTTTTAAATTTTAAATTATTATCCAGAGTAATTTCAATTGCTTCATTTGGAATAAACTTAGGTTCAGTAGTCATAATTGTTTTTCCACCAGCACTTTGTGGAAGTTCATCTTTAGCTCTTTCTTTTTTATATTCATTATCAATGTTTGGGATAACTAATAAATCCATAAAATTCTTAATAAAAGTAGATTTACCAGTTCTAACAGGTCCTACCACACCCACATAGATGTCACCATCTGTTCTTTTTGAGATGTCTTCATACAATTTTGTATTTTCCATCTATATACCTCCTTCAATTTTAAATCAAAATGTTTGTACAAATTACTTTAGTTAATATATATGGAATTTTTTTTAGAATATGACAAGTTACTTGAAAAAACTTGATAAATATAGCATAATGTGATAAAATATCACTATTGAAAAAATAACATATAATATACTAAAAAATCTTAAAATAGTTTGAGGCTCTTGAAAGGAATGGGATAAAATGGATAAGATGCAAGATGTAATAGAAAAGCTAGAATTTTACAAACAGCATCATATAGTAGAATTATTACATAGGCTAAATGGAAAAGAAAAAGAAGAATTAATTAACCAGATTAATAAAATAGACTTTCATCAAATTATGGAATTATATGAAAATACTAAAAAAGAGATAGAAATAAAAGAAAACAAAATAGAGAACATTTCTTATTTAGACAAAGAAAAATTATCAAAAGAACAAAAACAAGAATTAGACAGTTTAGGGGAAGAAATAATTAAAAATGGTCAATATGCTGTTGTTACAATGGCAGGAGGTCAAGGAACAAGGCTTCGGACACAATGGACCAAAGGGAACATTTAAATTAGATGTTTATGGAAAAGGCAAATATTTATTTGAAATATTAACAGAAAATTTAAAAGAAGCAAATAAAAAATATGGAACAACAATTCCTTGGTACATAATGACAAGTAAAGAAAACAATCAAGAAACAGTAAGCTTTTTAAAAAAGCATAATTTTTTTGGATATGATAAAAACTCTGTCATTATATTTTCACAAAGTGAATTGCCATTAGTAGACAAAAATGGAAAACTACTAATAAATCAAGAACATAAAATAAAAGAAGCATCTGACGGAAATGGAGGTACATATTCTTCTTTAAGAATTAGTGGAGCTCTAGCAGATATGAAGGAAAGAGGAATTAAATGGGTATTTATTGGTGGAGTTGACAATGTACTTTTAAAAATGGCAGATACTACATTACTTGGTATGGCAATAAAAAAAGGAGTTCAAATTGCATCAAAATCAGTAGTAAAAGCTAATCCGCATGAAAAGGTAGGGGTATTTTGCAAAATGAATGGCCATCCAAAAGTAATAGAATATGCAGAATTACCAGAAAAGATGGCAGAAGAAGTTGATGAAAACGGAGAATTAAAATATGGTGAATCTCATATAATGTGCAATTTATATACAATTGAAGCAATAGAAAAAGTAAGTAAAGAACATTTAATGTATCATAGTGCTTTAAAAAAGAACAGCTATCTAGATGAAAATGATAGAGAAATTATACCAACAGAGGAAAATTCTTATAAATTTGAGTCCTTTATTTTTGATGCTTTTGAATTTTTTGATGATATTGCAATTCTAAGAGGAAAAAGAGATGACGATTTTGCACCTGTTAAAAACAAAGTAGGAGTAGACAGTCCAAAAACTGCAAAAGAGTTATACGAAAAATATTGGAACAGAAACAAAATTGCAATATAATAAAATTGGAAAGGATATAAAAAATATGGAAGAATGCAAAGTTTGTAATTTATATAATTTAGAAGAAACAATAGCAAAAGAATTATTAGAAAGTGTTATTTATCCATGGGAAGCATTACCAAAAATAAATGATTTTATATTAGAAATAGGAAATAAGTTAGATCCAGACAAATATGAAAAAATAGCAGAAGATGTATGGATTGCAAAAACTGCAAAAGTTATGCCAACAGCATATATAAAAGGACCTGCAATTATTGGTGAAAATGCAGAAATAAGACATTGTGCATTTATAAGAGGAAAAGCAATTGTAGGAGATGGAGCAGTTGTTGGGAATTCAACAGAACTAAAAAATGTTATTTTATTTAACAAAGTTCAAGTTCCACATTATAATTATGTAGGAGATTCCATTTTAGGATATAAAGCACACATGGGAGCAGGTTCTATTACTTCAAATGTAAAATCAGATAAAAAATTAGTTGTTGTAAAAAACGGAAAAGAAAAAATAGAAACAGGAATAAAAAAATTTGGAGCTATGATTGGAGACGAAGTAGAAGTAGGATGTGGAAGTGTTTTAAATCCAGGAACAGTAGTTGGAAAAAACACAAATATATATCCTTTATCTTCAGTAAGAGGAGTTATACCACCTAATAACATTTACAAAAATCAAAATGAAATTGTAGAAAAATATTAAACTAAAAAAAACCAAACGGAAATAAGTACAAAAATAGTACACCGTTTGGCTTTTTTTAATTGCTACATTTGTTGATTTCCAGGAATAAAGTAATCAACTACTCCATATATTAAGGCACCTATAATTGCTGCCATCCAAGAAATAGAATATCCTGCCACAAAAAATTGAGTTACATATAAAACAATTGCAGCTAATGCAAAACCTACAAATCCTTTACCGAAAGGACTAGCATGTAAACCAGTAAATTTAATAACAAGATAATCAATTACTGTTAAAACAATAGCTGCAATTACTAAAGTCCAAAAACTGTTAATACTAAATCCTGGTGTAAAAAATGCAGTAATTGCTAAGACTACAGCTGAAGCTATTAATCTACCTACAATTTGCCATACAGTAGAAGCTCCAGAGTTTGCTTGATTTTCTTGAGTCCCTTGCATAAACTTAACCTCCTTGAACATAAAAATTCATAATGCAGTTTTTTCAAAGGTTCTAAAAGTATTATTTGCAAAAAAAAATTATTTATTCAAAAAAATGCGTATAAAAAAGTTAATATTTGTAAAAAATAAATCAAAAAGCAAAATTAAAAGAAATGGGTGTTTTTGTGTGTTAATTACATTTTTTAGAACTGTAATTTTGTATGTCATTGTATTAATTGTAATGAGATTAATGGGAAAAAGAGAAATTGGTCAAATGCAACCATTTGAACTTGCAATTTCCATTATGATTGCAGATTTAGCTACAATACCAATGACAGAAACGGGAATTCCAATATTTAACGGAATTATTCCAATTTTAGGATTATTAGTTATGCATTTAATAATATCTATTATAAATATGAAAAGTTTAAAAGCAAGAGAAATTATTTGTGGAAAGCCAAGCATTTTAGTTTATAGAGGAAAAATAAATGAAAAAGCATTAATAAAAGAAAGATTTACTATAAACGAACTACAAGAAAGACTAAGAGGCAATAATGTTATAAATTTAGGAGATGTAGAATATGCAATTTTAGAAACAAGTGGACAAGTAACAGTAATTCAAAAGCCAGAAAAAAGAGGAACAATTCCAGAAGACTTTAATATAAAACCAGACTACGAAGGAATTCCATATGACTTAGTAATAGATGGAATAATAATGGAAAAAAATTTGCAAGCAATTGGAAAAAATGAACAATGGCTAAGAAAACAAGTAGAAAAATTCAAAATGAAACCAGAAGAAGCTTTAGTTGTAACAATTGACGGAAAAGGTCAAATTTTTTGCCAAAAAAAAGAGGGTGATAAGTAAAATATGATAAAGGAAATAATAATTTGTATTGTAATTATAATTGCAATTATTTTTGGAAATGCTGTAACACAAGACTATACAAAACAATCTGTAGCAGAGTTGACAGACACTTTATCAAATTTAAAAGATAAAGTTGAACAAAAAAATACGGATATTTTGGAAGAAGAAACCAAAAAAGTAGAAGACAAGTGGGAGGAAAAACATAATAAATTAGCTTATTATATTGAACATAATGAACTAGAGAAAATTGAGGTTGAATTAACTACCATTAAAAGTAATATTGAAACAGCAGATTATGAACATTCAATTGAAAGTATAGATAAAAGTATGTTTTTGCTAAAACATGTGGAAGATAGATATGCGTTTAATTTAGAGAACATTTTTTAAAAATTAAAAGTAAGGTGGAAAAAGTAAGAGAAATCTTGCTTTTTCTTTTTAAATATAGTAGAATAAAAGCGAAGAAAAAGAGAAAAATAAATATGGGCAAGGAGGTAAAGAAAAAATGAGTTTACCTGTAATAGGAATAGGAGAAAGTGACTTTAAAGGATTAAGAATAAGGGATAATTATTATATAGATAAAAGCATGTATATAAAGCACATAATAGATAATGGAAGTAGAGTAATACTAGTAACACGCCCAAGAAGATTTGGAAAAACACTAAACATGAGCATGTTAAAATATTATTTTGATATAAACAACAAAGATAGCAAAGAGCTATTTAAAGGCTTAAAAATACTAGACCAAGAAGAAAAATACACATCAAAAATGAACTATTACCCATGTATTTATATCACACTAAAAGATGTAGTAGGAAAAAACTTTAAAAATATGATGTTAGCCTTGCAAACAGAACTAGTGGAATTATTTATAGAACATTCAAAAATTTTAGAGAGTGAAAAGTTATTAGATATAGAAAAAGAAATGTTTAAAGAAGTAATGAATCTAAAAGCAAATGAAGTAGCAACTCAAAATTCACTAAAACTATTATCAAAACTTTTATATAAAGAATATGAAAGACCAGTAATGTTATTAGTAGACGAATATGATGTACCATTGCAAAATGCATATGTAGAAGGATATTATGAAGAAGCAGTAAAATTCTTCAAAACATTTTATGGAACAACATTTAAAGACAACCAATACTTAGAAAAAACAGTAATAACAGGAGTATCAAGAGTAGCCAAAGAAAGCATATTCAGCCGGAGCAAATAACTTTGATGTATATACAGTATTAGACAATGAATTTAGTGATAACTTTGGAATAACAACTCAAGAAATGGAAAAAGTCTTAAAAGACTTTGAAATAGAAGAGAATAAAGAAGAAATAAAAAGATGGTATGATGGATACAGAATAGGAGACTTAGACGGAATATATAATCCATGGAGTATATTGCAATATCTAAAAAATAGAAAACTAATGCCATACTGGGTAAATACAAGTTCAAATGATATAATAAAACTAATATTAAAAAATTCAAGTACAGTAAAAGAAAAAATAGAAAGACTATTAAAAGGTGAAACGATAGAAGTAGTAGCAGACCAAGAAACAGTAATAGTAGGAATAGAAAATAATGAAGACAATATTTGGGGATTATTAGTAGGAACAGGCTATTTAAAAATAGAAGAAGAAGTAAACATATCAGAAAGTAGATACAAAGTAAAAATACCAAACTATGAAATAAAAGCACTATTCCAGAACATAATAAGAGATTGGTTTAGAGACAAAGTAATAGGAAACGACCTAAATACAATACTAAAAGATTTAATAACATTAAACCTAAAAGAATTCGAAAAAAAATTTAAAATACTAGTAGAGCAAATGTTTAGCTTTATGGATGTAGGAAAAAATACTGCAGAAAATTTCTACCATGCATTTGTACTAGGAATGTTAGTAGGCTTAAAAGATAGTTACTATGTAAATTCAAATAGAGAATCAGGAATAGGAAGATACGATATAATGCTAGAGCCAAAGGACAAGAATGCAAATAGTTTTATAATGGAATTTAAAGTACTAGAAAAAGATGAAGAAAAAACATTAGAAGACACAATAGAAAATGCAAAAAGGCAAATAGAAGAAAAGAAATATGAAGAAAATTTAAGAGAAAGAGGATTTACAAATATAACAAAAATGGTATTTGCATTTTCTGGAAAGCAAGTAAAAATAGAAACAATGGAATAAAAATTAAAAGTAAAGTTAAGAAGTTAAGAAATTAAGAAACGATTTCTTAGCTTTATTTTTTGTGGCTGTGAATAGCAACCACAAATATTACAATTATATTACAAATAAGAAAATCAAGAAAAATCATTTACAAGAAAAATTTTTTATGCTAAAATTAAAAAAAGTAGTAGCACGAACACAACATAATTCACAAAAATTGAACAAACTAACCAAAGAAGGAGAGAAAGAAAATGGAGAAAAAGAAGAAAGATTCATATTTGCTAAGAAAAAATTTAGCAAACAACAACAAAGCAGAAGGAATAACACTAATTGCATTAGTAATTACAATAATAGTCCTTTTAATATTGGCTGCAGTATCAATTGCAACATTAACAGGAGAAAATGGAATATTAACAAAAGCTAC
>CANQPY010000007.1 GCA_947625835.1 uncultured Clostridia bacterium
TCAAATAAATAAATAGGATTAATAAAAAATTAATAAAACAAATGTACTCTTTACAAAAAAAAAGGCATATGATAAAATAGCAATCGATAAGATATAACTATATTTTATTGATTAGTAATACCTAAAAGAAGGTGGAAAATATGATAAAATTTACAAAAATGCATGGGCTAGGGAATGATTATGTTTATATGGATGCCATCCATCAAACCATAGAAAACGAATCATCTCTAGCTCAATTTGTTAGCAACAGGCATTTTGGAATTGGTTCAGATGGGTTAATTCTAATTTGCAAAAGTGATGTAGCAGACTTTAAAATGAAAATGTACAATCAAGATGGCAGTCAAGCAGAAATGTGTGGAAATGGAATTCGTTGTGTAGCAAAATTTGTTTATGATAAAGGACTAACAAATAAAACAAGAATAACTGTTGAAACACTAGCTGGAATCAAGGTTTTGGAACTAAATGTGGAAAATGGAGAAGTAAAAACAGTAAAGGTAGATATGGGAGAACCTATTTTGACTCCTGAAAAAATACCAGTAAAATCGCAAGAAGAACCAGTAAAAAACCTTGGAATAAAGGCATTAGACAAACAATTTAAATTTACTTGTGTATCAATGGGAAATCCACATGCAATTACCATAGTAGAGAACACAGAAAAATTTGATGTTGAAAAATATGGAAAAGTTTTAGAAGTAGATAAAGTATTTCCAAACAAAACAAATGTAGAATTTATTCAAATATTAGACAAAGAGCATATTAAAATGCGAGTATGGGAAAGAGGCACAGGAGAAACCTTAGCATGTGGTACAGGAGCTTGTGCTACACTTGTAGCCTGCAATTTAAATGGATTAACAAATAATAAAGCAACTATAGAATTATTAGGTGGAAATTTAGAAATTGAGTGGAATAAAGAAAATAATCATGTATATATGACAGGACCTGCAGAAACAGTATTTGAAGGAGAATTAATATATAAGGAGGAAAAAATATGAGTTTAGTAAATGAAAATTTTTTAGAATTGCAAGATAGTTACCTATTTTCAACTATCGCCAAAAAAGTAGAAAAATTTACCAAAGAAAATCCAGATAAAAAAGTAATAAAACTAGGAATAGGAGATGTTACAAAACCAATAGTACCAGCTTGTATTGAAGCTATGCACAAAGCAATTGAAGAAATGGGAACACAAGAAGGTTTTAAAGGATATGGCCCAGAACAAGGATATGACTTTTTAAGGCAGACAATTGTAGAAAACGATTATAAATCAAGAAATGTAGAACTAGAGCCAGATGAAATTTTTGTATCAGATGGAGCAAAATGTGATTGTGGAAATATCGTTGATATTTTTGCAAAAGAAAATAAAGTTGCAATTACAAATCCAGTTTATCCAGTTTATTTAGACACAAATGTAATGAGTGGAAGAAATATTGTATATTTACCAGTAACAGAAGAAAACAACTTTACACCAGAATTACCAAAAGAAAAAGTAGATATGATTTATTTATGCTTTCCAAACAATCCAACAGGAACAGTATTAAGTAAAGAAGAATTAAAAAAATGGGTAAACTATGCAAAAGAAAATAAATCTATTATTTTATATGATTCAGCATATGAAGCATTTATTACAGATAAAAACATACCACATAGCATTTATGAAATTGAAGGAGCAAAAGAAGTTGCAATTGAATTTAAAAGTTTTTCTAAAACAGCAGGATTTACTGGGCTTAGATGTGCATATGTGGTTGTTCCAAAAGGATTAAAAGGATATACTAAAAAAGGAGAAGAAGTTTCTTTAAATAAATTATGGAATAGAAGAACATGTACAAAATTTAATGGAGTATCTTATGTAATACAAAGGGCAGCAGAAGCAACATATTCAGAAGAAGGAAAAAAACAAATTAAAGAAAATATTAAATGTTACCTTGAAAATGCAAAACTAATCAAGGCAGGATTAGAAGAAGCAGGATTTACAACCTATGGCGGAGAAAACTCACCATACATTTGGCTAAAAGTACCAGATGGAATGACTTCGTGGGAATTTTTTGATAAATTATTAGAAAAAGCAAATGTAGTAGGAACACCAGGAAGTGGATTTGGAGATTTTGGAGAAGGATATTTTAGATTAACTGCATTTGGAACAATAGAAAATTCAAAAGAAGCAATTAGAAGAATAAAAGAAGCTGGGAGTTATAAATAAAAACGAAACAAAAATTCGCAAAAACAATTGACTTTTTTTTGCTTTATCTATATAATAAGAAAAACTAAATTGTGCATTAGAAGGGAATGATAGAAGAAATGAAGGAGCAATATTTAGAATTATTAAAAACAGTAAAAAGAGAAGGAATAGAAGAACTAATTAAATTTTTAGAAACATCTGACTTTTTTAAAGCACCAGCTAGCACAAGATTTCATGGAGATCATGAAGGTGGCTTAGTTGAACATAGCTTAAAAGTATATGAAATATTAAAGCATAAAGTTCAAAATTCAATTTTAAAAATTAACATACCAGAAGAATCAATTATAATTATAGGACTATTGCATGATATTTGCAAAACCAATTACTATAAAACAGATTACCGAAATGCCAAAAATGCATTAGGAGTATGGGAAAAAGTGCCATACTATACTATTGAAGACACCATACCATATGGACATGGAGAAAAATCTGTTATGATGATAACAGAATATATAAAACTAACACCAGAAGAAAAATATTCAATTCGTTGGCATATGGGGTACACTGAACCAAAAGAAAACTATAATGCAATAGGAGCAAGCTATACAAAATATCCAATTGCATTATTAACACACGAAGCAGACTTAGAAGCAACATATTTTTATGATACATAAAAAGGAAAGGAAAATGAAAAATGTTAGCATATATAAAAGGAACACTAGAAATGAAAATGACAGAATATATTGTAATAGACGTAGGAGGACTTGGATATAAAGTATTTATGTCAGAAGCAGGAATTGAAAAATTAGGAAATATAGGAGAACAAGTAAAAGTACATACATTTTACAGAGTAAGAGAAGACGACATTAGCATTTATGGATTTAACACATTAGAGGAATTAAGAATGTTTGAATTATTAATAGGAGTAAGTGGAGTAGGGGCAAAAACAGCATTAACAATGCTTGCTATTTGTGAACCAACCGAATTTGCATTAGCAGTTATTTCAGAAGACGTATCCACATTAACAGGAATACCAGGAATTGGACCAAAGTCAGCTAAAAGAATAATATTAGAACTAAAAGACAAAATAACAAAAGAACAACAAATAGAAGAAATTAATAAGGAAGTAGCAAAACAAGAAAACAAGCCAACAAAATTACAAAATGCAATAAAAACAAATAGTAAAACATCAGAAGCAATTGCAGCACTTCAGGTATTAGGATATAACAAAAAAGAAATAGAAAAAGCAATTGAAAAATTAGATAAAGAAAAACTTTCAGTAGAAGAATTAATAAAAAAAGGACTTATACTTTTGGGATAAGGTGTTTTTTGGGACGGGGCAAAAAAACACCATTTTGAAATATAAAAGAATAATAAAAATAATATAAAAGGGTGTTTTTTTGCCCCGTCCCAAAAAACACCAGAAAGGGAAAAAATGAATAGCAACGAACCACTTGCTTTTCGTGTAAGACCAAAAACATTAGAAGAATATGTTGGACAAGAGCATGTAATACGGAAAAGATAAAATATTATATAGAACTATAAAAGCAGATAGACTATCAAGTATTATTCTATTTGGACCTCCGGGATGTGGAAAAACTTCTCTTGCAAGAGTAATTAGTGAGACAACAAAATATAAATTTTATAAAATTAATGCAGTAACAGCTGGTGTAGCAGATATAAAAAGAGTAGTAGAAGAAACCAGAAATTTAATGTTAAATCCAGTTGGTAAAAGCATTGTATTTATTGATGAAATTCATAGATTTAACAAATTACAACAAGATGCTTTACTTCCATTTGTAGAAAATGGAACAATTATATTAATTGGGGCAACTACTGAAAATCCTTATTTTGAAGTAAACAAAGCTTTAATTTCAAGGTCTATGGTAATAAAGTTAAATCCATTAACAGAAGAAGACATATTCAAAATTTTAAAAAATGCATTAGAAAGAAAAGATGGGTTAGGCGAATATAATATTAAAGTAGAAGATAGTACTTTAAAGAAATTAGCAATTATCAGTAATGGAGATGTAAGAACTGCTTTAAATGGCTTAGAGGTTGCAACTTTAACAACTCCAATCGATAGCAATGGCTATATTGTACTTACAGATGAAGTAATAAAAAATAGCATTCAAAATAGAAAAGCTATTTTTGATAAAAATGGGGAAGAACATTATGATAACATCAGTGCATTTATTAAATCAATGCGTGGTTCAGACCCAGATGCAGCAATTTTCTATTTAGCAAGAGCTTTAAACGGTGGAGAAGATCCTTTATTCTTAGCAAGAAGAATTGTAATTTGTGCATCAGAAGATGTAGGAATGGCAAATCCAAATGCATTAGTAGTTGCAAATAGCGCAATGCAAGCTATTCATATGATTGGAATGCCAGAAGCAAGAATTTTGCTTGCAGAAGCAGCAATATATGTTGCAACTTCTAAAAAATCAAATGCATCTTATTTAGCAATAGATAAGGCTATTTCAGACGTTTCATCAAAAGATACAGGAGAAATTCCAATGCACATAAGAAATGCACCAGTAGAAAAGATGAAGGAATTAGGATATAGCAAAGGCTATTTATATCCACATGATTTTCCAGGGCACTATGTAGAACAACAATATTTACCAGATAAAATGCTTGGAACCAAATATTATATTCCAGATGAAAACATAAAAAAAGAATAAATTTATAAAAATTGGAAAACCTACTAAAAAGTAGGTTTTATTTATGTTTAAAAAAGTTATAATTGGTAGTCTAGCAGGAATAATTAGTGGGCTATTTTCAACAGGTGGAGGCATGATTTTAGTACCTGCGTTTATCTATTTATTAGATGTAGATAGTACAAAAGCAAGAGGAACTTCTGTTTTTTGCATTTTGCCAATGGTAATTACAAGTAGTTTTTTCTATTATGAAAGTAATTACATTGATTGGAAAATAGCAATATTATGTGCAATAGGTGGTACTATTGGTGGATATATTGGTGCAAAATTATTAAAAAAATTACCAGAAAGAATCATGAAAATAGCATTTACCATTTTTTTAATTTATATATCGTATAGAATGATTTTTAATAAATAAAGCGGTCATTATGACCGCTTAGCTAAACACCATTAAATAGATAGAGGAAATAAAATGATAGAAATATTAATTGGAATTGTATCAGGAATTGTAAGTGGAACAGGAATGGGAGGAGGAACAATTTTAATTTTTCTTCTTTCATTTTTTATGGGAATAGAGCAACATGTAGCACAAGCTACTAACCTAATTTTCTTTATTCCAACAGCAATTGTTGCGATTATTGTAAATATAAAGAATAAAAATATTGATTTAAAATTAGCAATTTTTTTATCAGTATTTGGAATTTTAGGAGCAATTATTGGTGCAAATATAGCAATTCGTATCAATGTAGAAATATTAAGAAAATGCTTTGGGATTTTTTTGACAATTATTGCTATAAATGAAATATATTCCACCTTCAAATTATATAGAAATTCGTATAAAAAAAACAAAAATAGAAAAAATACAATTATAAAAAGTAGCAATTTTCGGAGGTGAATAAAATGAAATTTATTAAAGGGATTATGATAGGTGGATTAATTACAACAGGAATAATGATGATGTATAGTGATTCTGAAAAAATGAATAAAAAGAATTTAATGAAAAAAGGTAAAAAATTTGCAAGAAAAATGGGAATGATGTAAATAAAAAAACGGAATTAAGATTTTCTTTTAGCAGTTTCTATACTGCATATAGAATTTTTTAATTCCGTTTTTTTTAAATTTAAAGATTATTTACATTCTTTGCAATTATCTTTTTCTAAATCTTCTAAATCTTCAAATTTTTCACATTTGTCGCATTTTTCACAATCATCTATAAAGCAATCACATTTATCACATTTTTCGCCTTTTAAACATTTTCCTTCATGATGACATTTTGCACAAATTTTAATTTTCTTTGTATCATTTACCCAAAGTTGAATAGCATATTCTTTACCAGGACAAAGAGGTCCAAAAACGAATTCGCCTTCTTTATCTGTAAAAGTGTGGCCGATTGGCCTTCTTTCTTCTTTTCCATGTTCATAAACAACTTCTACTAATTTAACAACAGCATCACATACTGGCTCTTTAAAACAATTTTTTACTACTCCATAAATAACATCACGGTTATCTTCTGGCAAAGTAATATCTAAATCAAATTGTTTTCCTCCTGCAATTACGCCATCAACATCTAATACTGGGCAAAATTTTTTATCTTCCATACCCATAATTTAAACCTTCCTTTCTAAAATAGCAACTTTAAAGTTACTTTATATATAATATGAAAAAAATGTAGAAAGTTGAAAGAATTTGTCTAGTAATTATTAAAAATGTTTTGTATAATATAATTAATAAAAAATTATATTAAAGGAATAACATGAAAAAGAAAATTATAATAATAGGAATAGAAATAGTAATTATTACATTACTTTATATATTTATAAACTCTAAATACATAAATCTTGTTCCAGATTGTTGGATACACTCAAAAATTGGATTTTTATGTCCAGCATGTGGAGGAACTAGGTGTATAATAAATATTTTCAAAGGAAATATAATTGAAGCATTTTTCTCTCATATAGTATTTTTTGTGGGCATAATATATGCTATGATTATAAATGTAGTATATATCATTAATATAGACAACGAAAAAAAGATATTAACGTGGATATATCCAAAATATTGGTATTCAATCATTTTTGCAATAGTAATAATTATTTATACAATTGTAAGAAATTTGTTGTAAAAAGTAGAAAAAAATGGTATAATAATAGTATAGTAGAAGGGAGAGATGTGAAATGGAAGAAGAAAACAAAGAAGTAATCGAAGTTAAAAAAGTCGAAAACACACAAAGTGTAAACGCAGAAGAACCAAAGCAAGAGAAAAAAGGATTTTGCATAGCATCATTAGTATTAGGAATTATAACATTAATATTTTTCTGTCTTTGGTACATATCTATACCATGTGGTATATTGGCAATTATATTTGGTATAATTGGCCTAAAATCAACAACTAGAGGAATGGCAATTGCAGGATTAATTACAGGTTCAATAGGATTAGTAATTTCAGCTTTAATAGTAATATTTTTATTTATAGTTGGATTTACAATCGGAGTTTCAGATGCATTAAACGAAATAAACTTTGACGATTATAGAACAGAAACTGAAAGTTATGACTATGATTATGACTATAATAGTGATTTTTTATATGAGTAATCTAAAAAATAGTAAGAATAATTCGAATTTTCCTCCAAAAGGAAGCATACAATTAAAGTAGCTTTACTTGGGGGGATTTTTTATGTTTTTAGTATTTAATAAGCAAAAAATATATACTTATTTAGTATCAATTATAACAGTTGTATTACTATTTTGCATAGCAAGCACAATAACAACAAATGGAGAAGAAAGTTTATCAACATCAAGTAATATATCAAGTGAAAAACTACTTCCTATTTATAATGTAAAAACAAAAGAAAAAAAAGTAGCACTTACTATGAATTGCGCGTGGAATGCAGATGATATAGATTCTATTTTAAAAACATTACAAGAAAACGAAGTAAAAATAACATTTTTTATGGTTGGAGATTGGATAGAAAAATTTCCAGAAGCAGTAAAAAAAATAAACATATCTGGTCATGAAATAGCAAGTCACAGCAATACACATCCACATGTAAATAATTTAAGTTATGAAAAAAATATAGAAGAAATTGAAAAATCAAATGATAAAATTGAAAAAATAACAGGAAAAAGAACAAAAATTTATAGAGCACCGTATGGTGAGTACAATAATACTGTAATAAAAGCAGCACAAGATAAAGGATATTATACTATCCAATGGAATTTAGACACATTAGATTACACAGGATTAACACGGAGAAGAAATGTGGAGCAGATTAGATTCAAAAATTAAAGCAGGTGATATTATTTTAAGTCATAATGGAACAAAACATACTGCTGACAGTTTAGATATGCTAATAAAAAATATAAAGAAAAAAGGATTACAAATTGTACCAGTATCACAATTAATATACTTAGATAACTATACAATAAATTTAAATGGAACCCAAATAAAAAATAATTAATTTAATTAATGCATAAAATTACCAAAAAAGGAAACAATATTAAAAATAAAATATATGATAGGGGATAGAAATGTCGTTTATTGGTATTGTTGCAAAGAAAAAGGTTTTTGAGGCAATTAAAAACCAGATTATTGAACAAATAGATGATGAATCAATAAGCTTTGTTCATATTAATCTACGAAGTATTGAAAATATAAAAAATATTAAATTTGAAATAATAATAATAGAAGATAGCTTAGAAAAATTTAAAGAATATAAACAAATAGTCAAAAAAATTTGTACTGATGCACAATATTTAATAATAAATACAGACAAAAATCCTGAATATAGCACCAATAATATAATAAGTTATGGACTAAACCAAAAAGCAACTGTTACTATATCTAGTATAAGAGAAAGTGATATTTTAATTTACTTACAAAAAACTTTAAAAAACAAAGAGAAACAACCAATAGAAATAGAAGAACAGAAAATAAAAAGAAAAGAAAAAAGCGGACTATCAACTTATGAAATTCTAATTATATATATACTATTAAAAATATTTGGCAAGAACATAACTTATGAAATATAGGAAAAATCTAACTTTTTTTAAAAAAATTAACTTTTTATGTAGACAAAACCAAAAAAAAGGTGTATAATGGAAGATGTAAAACAATCGTGCGCAAAGAAAAATATACATTTGATAAAAATAAATAAGATAGGGAGGAAAATAGATTGGATACAAATTATTTAGAAAACAACTATTTAACATTAGTTGGAAAAGTTACAGGAGAGAAAAAATTTAGTCATGAAATATACGGAGAAAGATTTTATCTTTTTAATTTAAGCATACCACGTTTAAGTGGAAACGAAGATATTATTCCAATTACTGTATCAGAAAGACTAATAAAAGAAGATACATTACAAGAAGGAAAAAAGCTATTAATAAAAGGTCAATTTAGATCTTACAACAGTTACGAAAATGAAAGAAATAGGCTTATCCTAACTGTATTTGCAAAAGACATGGTTGAAGTAGAAGAAAACGAAAACAGTGAAGAAGAAAATGAAATGGTAAAAAAAGACACAATAACAAACGAAGTAGTATTAATTGGTTATATTTGTAAAAAACCAATATATAGACAAACACCATTTGGAAGAGAAATATCAGACATATTACTTGCTGTTAACAGAGCATATAACAAATCTGATTATATACCATGTATTGCATGGGGAAGAAATGCAAGATTTTGCCAAAACTTAGAAGTTGGTTCACAAGTAAAAGTAGTAGGAAGAGTTCAATCAAGAACATATGAAAAAAAATATGAAGATGGAACATCTCAAACTAGAATTGCTTATGAAGTTTCAATTGGAAGTTTAGAAGTAATAGAAGAAAAAAATCCAAGCCAAGAAGAAGAAATAGAAAACCAAGAAGCTGTATAATAAATGATTGCATAAAAGTAAAATAAATATATCAAAAAAGGTTTCAAAGGACTGGTCTTTTGAGACCTTTTTTGATATAATAAGGAAAATTGAAAATAAACAAAATTGAAAGGACGTAAATAAATGAAAATAAAGAGCATAATAAAAGAAAAGGAAAGCAAAAATGAAAAAGAACCAAAAGAAGCTAAGCAGAAAAAAATAAAAGGAACAGTAAAATTCACAATACTTGCAGTAATATTAATTACAATTTTTTGTATAGCATTAACACCTGTAACCTTTCAAAATGATACATATTATACAATAAAAGTAGGAGAGCATATTGCAAAAAGTGGAATAGACGGAAAAGACCCATTTTCTTGGCATGAAAATTTAGGCTATACATATCCACATTGGGGATATGATTTAGTAACATACTTTATTTATGACATTTTTGGATTTACTGGTATATATGTTACAACATGTATTTTAACTATCATTTTAGGGTTATCTATTTATTTTGTAAACACAAAACTAACAAAAAATCAACTTTTTTCATTTATTATCACAATAGGTGTAATGTATATTATAAGAGGATACATTACAGCAAGAGCACAATTATTTACATTTATATT
Organism: uncultured Clostridia bacterium; assembly: GCA_947625835.1. Taxonomy (GTDB): domain Bacteria; phylum Bacillota; class Clostridia; order TANB77; family CAG-508; genus CAG-269. Next base: position 10,321 of record CANQPY010000007.1, read on the forward strand.
ATTTATATTAACAATTTATCTAATAGAAAAATTTATAGAAACTAAAAAGAAAAGATATGCAATTGGACTAATTGCTATTCCAATAATAATTGCAAATACTCATGTTGCAGTATTTCCATTTTACTTTGTACTATATTTGCCTTATATTGCAGAATATCTAATTGCTATTATTGCAGAAACTATTATTTATAGAAAAATAAAAATTCTTATATTAAATATAAAAATAAAATATGCAAAGAAAAGAGAAAAAGAAGAATTACTTGCTAAATTGCAAAAAGAAAAGCAAGAATTAGAAACAAAAATTGATAAAGTAAAAGTAAAAAGAACAAAGGAATTACAAAATCCATATAAAATAAAATTAACTAAAAACCCAAATATAAAATGGTTAATTGTTATAATGTTAATTTGCACTTTAACAGGATTTTTAACCCCACTTGGAACTACTCCATATACATATTTATCAAAAACTATGGCAGGTAATACCACCGAAAATATTAATGAACATTTGCCAATGACAATTTCTAATGAAACAGATGTAAGTTGTGCAATTATAATAATTTTAGCAATCTTAATTTTTACAAAAACAAAAATACGACTTAGTGATTTATTTATGATTAGTGGATTGTGTTATTTAATGCTAGCATCAAAAAGGCAAATTACAATGTTTGCAATAATAGGTTCTGTAATATTAAATAGACTAGTATATCAGTTATATGAAACTTATATTAAAGAAAAAGAAAAAGACGTAGTAAATAAAATAATGAATGTAGTTGGAATAATAGCAATTTCCGTTGTAATGCTAGTATTTAGCTATTATATGGGAAAAGATAAATTAGATGACTCATATGTAGATGAAAGCACTTATCCTGTAAAAGCATCTGACTACATATTAGGACACATTGACTTAGGAACATCAAAATTCTATAATGAATATAATTACGGAAGCTATTTATTATTTAGAGGGATACCAGTATTTATAGATTCAAGAGCAGATTTATATTCACCAGAATTTAGCGGAAAAGAAGACGATATATTTATGGACTTTATTGAAACTTCAAGTATTGGTAAATTTTATGGAGATACATTCGAAAAATATGGAATAACCCATGTAATAACATATAAAAATTCGAAAGTTAGTATGATTATTGACAAAGCAGATAGTGAAAAATACACTGAACTTTATAGAGACGATTACTTTGTAATTTATAAAATTAATAAATAAAAGGAGAAAGTATTGGAAACTTTTATTGTAAAAGATGAAGAAAAAAGCTATAGAATAGATCGTTACTTATCAGAAAAAAGCGAAAATTATTCTAGAGTAGCTATTCAAAGATTAATAGAAGAAGAAAAAATTTTAGTCAATGGTAAAAAAACAAAACCATCTTATAAAGTTCAAAAAGATGACAAAATTACCATAGAAAAAGAAGAACCAAAAACCAGTAAAATAGAAGCTCAAAATATTCCAATCGAAATTATATATGAAGATAAAGATATTATAGTTGTAAATAAGCCAAAAGGAATGGTAGTACATCCTGCAAATGGAAACTTAAGTGGAACACTTGTAAATAGCTTAATGGCAATTTGCAAAGATTCATTATCTGGAATTGGTGGAGAAATTAGACCTGGAATTGTACATAGATTAGATAAAGATACTTCTGGAATTTTAGTAGTTGCAAAAAACGATAAATCTCATATAAATTTAAGTGAACAAATTAAAAATCACGAAACAGAAAAAACATATATAGCACTTGTACGAGGAATTGTAAAAGAACAAGAAGCAACAATTAATATGCCAATTGGTAGAAGTACAAAAGATAGAAAAAAAATGGCTGTAACTAAAAATGGAAAAGAGGCAATTACACATTTTAAAGTAATACGGAAGGTTCCCAAACCACAATTGTACTTTACTTGAAATTAAAATAGAAACAGGTAGAACACATCAAATTAGAGTGCATTTATCACAAATTGGCTATCCTATTATAGGTGATGAAGTTTATTCAAACGGCAAAAATGAATGGAATGTTAAAGGACAGTGCTTGCATGCCAAAAGCTTAAGGTTTAAACATCCAAGTAATGGAAAAGAGATGTTTTTAGAGGCAGAATTTCCAAAATATTTTAAAGACTTGCTAGAAAAATTAGAAAAATAATTTGAAAAAAGGAGAAAGTTTTGGAAGAAATTAGATTACAAAAATATTTAGCAGAAGCGGGAATTGCTTCGAGAAGAAAATCAGAAGAGCTGATTTTAGAAGGAAAAATTAAAGTAAACAATAAAATAGTAAAAGAACTTGGAACAAAAATAAATCCAAGTAAAGACAAGGTTGAATATCAAGGAAAAGTAGTTAAAAAAGAGCAAGAACTGATATATATTCTATTAAATAAGCCAATTGGGTATGTAACAACTGCAAATGACCAATTTGGCCGTGACCAAGTATTAGACTTAGTAAAAGTAAAGCAAAGAATTGTACCAGTTGGAAGATTAGATATGTATACATCAGGAGCATTAATATTAACAAATGATGGAGATTTTGTATATAAAGTTACTCATCCAAAACACGAAATTGAAAAAACGTATACAGTTACACTAAAAGGTATTATCAAAAAAGAAGCAGTAGAACAATTAAAGCAAGGAATAACAATAGAAAATTATACAACAAGACCTGCAAAAGTAAAAATACTAAAAACAGACGAAGAAAAAAATCAATCAAGATTAGAAATTACAATACACGAAGGAAAAAATAGGCAAGTCCGTAAAATGTGTGAAACAGTTGGATATAAAGTTTTAGCACTACATAGAAGCAAAATAGCAGGAATTGGTGTAAAAGACTTGCCACTTGGAAAATGGAGATATTTAAAAAAAGAAGAAATAGAAAAATTGTCAATGGGGACGGAGCATTTTGACAATTTTTAATAAAAAATATATAATAAGATAAACATATGATAAAAAGGGGAAAAACAAATGAACACATTGAAATTCAAACCAGAAGGTTGGAATAATGAGATAAGTAAAGTTGATAAAAAAAATATTTATACTTATATGGAAAACAGTGAAATTTTACAAGGGTTAGTAAAAAGTTGCGACGAAAATTATAATTTATATATTTCATTTGAAAATGGGATAACTGGAATCATGCCAAGGCAAGAAGTCGAAGCAATTCACCTAGAAGATGGCGGATTACCAAAGAGCAATTTATGCACTGGAAAAGTTCATAAATTTGTACAATTTAAAATAAAGGAAGCAAATGAAAATCAAATTATTTTATCTAGGAAGGAAGTACAAAAAGAAGCATTAAATTGGGTAAAAGAAGATTTACAAGAAGGAACTAAAGTAACAGGAATTGTAAAAAATATAAGACCATATGGAGCATTTATAGAAATTGGAGGAGGAATAGTAGGATTAGCACATATTGAAGATTTATCCATTGCTAGAATAAAATCACCAGAAGAAAGACTAAAAATTGGACAAAAAGTCGAAGTTATGGTAAAATCTATAAATAGAGAAACAGGACAAGTTGTTTTGTCATATAAAGAAATTTTTGGCTCATGGGAAGAAAATGCCAAAAAATTTTCTTCAGGGATGAGAGTCAAAGGAATTGTAAGAGAAACAGAAAAAAACAAAAATGGGATTTTTATAGAACTTGCACCTAATTTAGTTGGAATGACAGAATATCAAGAAGGTCTTAATTATGGGCAAACTGTAAATGTCTATATAAAGAAAATAGATGAGCAAAAAAGAAAAATAAAACTATCGCTAATTTAAAAATTATATTTTTTTAAAATCAGGAGGTAATAAAAAATGGTTGAAGATGACCAAATTAAAGCACAAGTATCACCTTTTGCAATTAGAGAAGGTGAAATAAAAACATTTGATGGAAAAGATGGATATGTTTCAATGAATCAAATTGTACACAAAATTGACATAGGGCATATTAATGAAATTCATTTTACAATTTTAGAATTAGTAAATGAATTTGAATTTATAACGTCAAGGCAACTATATCAAATGTTAGAAATTAAAGGAATAGATCCAAAATCTCAAGATAAATTAAATAATAAATTAGATCAACTTGTAAAATCCAAAATTTTAACAAGGTATTACTTTACATCTGATGATGGAAAAGGAATTTATAGAATTTATTGCTTAGAGAAAATGGGAAAATATTTATTAAATTCAAAAGAAATTGAATGTAAATGGCAACCATCAGATAACACAAAACCAGTTGCAATGATAAAGAAAAGATTAGCTGGAAATCAAACTTTAATTGCTTACTTAAGAAAAGTAAAAGCATTTGACAGTTATGTAGTAAAACCAGTAATAAATGCAAAAGTTACAGGGAAAATATTTAAAGCAACAGGTGGAAGTGTAAAATTAACAAAAAATCAAAAATCAATTCAATTCGTATTTGAAGTAATAAGAAGAGAAACCGATTGGCAAAAGAAAATAATTGATAAAATGAGATTATATAAAGACTTCTATGAAAATTTTGTACCAGGTGATTCTCGCTTTAATAGTATGCCACAATTGATTTTAATTTGCGAAGATGAAAAACACATGGCAGAAACTTTTAAAGAAATTGTAAAAAATGGATTAGAAATACCACAAATAAAATTATATTTTACAACAGATTTAAGGCAAAATGAAGAAACATTAGCAAATACATTAGTAGAATTTGTTTTAGTAGATGGAAAATACAAAATGGAAAATATAGAATTAAAATTATTAGGTATGTAAAAAAGAAAGTTTAGAAAGTTTTAGGAAATTCCTAAAACTTTCTTTGCTTTTTCTATATCTTCTTCATTTGCAAGTCTAATATTTTCTAATTCATATTTACAATTTAAATTTTTCCATTTAAATTTTCCCATATCATGATAAGGAAGCAATTCAACTTTTTGAACAGATTTTAAAGTAGAAATAAAATCTTTTAATTTCAATAAATCTTCTACATTGTCTGTAATTCCAGGAATAATAACTTGCCTAATCCAAATTGGAATATTATTTTTGCTTAAATATCTAGCAAATTCTAATTCTAGTTTATTAGATTTTCCAACTAAATCTTTGCACTTTTTATCATCAATATGCTTAATATCCAACAAAACCAGGTCAGTTAAGTCTAGTAATTTTTTAATATCATTTGATAAATAAACCATTCCGAGAAGTATCAATGCAAGTATGGATATTTTGCTCTTTTAATTTTGTGAATAATTCTATTAAAAAATTAACTTGCAATAAAGGCTCTCCACCTGTAACTGTAACACCACCGATTAGGATATATATAATTTTTATAACGAAGAATTTTTTCGTAAATATCGTCTAAAGATTTATATTCTCCACCATTCATATCCCAAGTATCACGATTGTGGCAATACTTACATTCCAAATGGCATCCTTGCATAAAAAGCACAAAACGAATGCCGAGGACCATCAACTGTACCAAAAGATTCAATGGAATGAATTTTAGCATAATATCTTAAATCTTTTTCTTGCATTGTGTTGTAAGTTCCTTTCCAAGATTTTAAAAATTAAATTCTTTCATGAATAGTTCTATTAATTACATCTAATTGTTGTTCTCTTGTTAATTTAGTAAAGTTTACAGCATAGCCAGAAACACGAATTGTAAGTTGCGGATATTTTTCTGGATGTTCCATAGCATCTTCTAATAATTTTCTATCAAATACGTTAACATTTATATGATGACCTGTTTGAGCAAAATAGCCATCTAACATATTAACTAAGTTTGTAATTCTATCTTCCTGAGTTTTTCCTAAAGTTTTAGGTGTTATAGAAAAAGTATAAGAAATACCATCTTCAGCAGAATCAAAAGGTAATTTTGCAATTGTATTCATAACAGCTAAAGCACCATTTGAATCTCTGCCGTGAAGCGGATTTGCACCAGGTCCAAAAGGAGCGCCTGCCTTTCTTCCGTCAGGTGTACTACCTGTTGCTTTACCATAAACAACATTTGAAGTAATTGTTAATATAGATAAAGTATGTTTTGAATTTCTATAAGTTTGATGAGTTTTCAATTTATTAATAAAAGTTTTTACAATATCTACTGCTATTTGGTCAACTCTATCATCATCATTTCCGTATTTTGGGAAATCACCTTCTACTTCATAGTCAACTGCTAAACCTACTTCGTTTCTAATTACCTTTACTTTTGCATATTTTATGGCAGATAGAGAGTCTGCAACAACTGACAATCCTGCAATTCCACATGCCATAGTTCTAATTACTTCTCTATCGTGAAGTGCCATTTCTAATGCTTCATAAGAATATTTATCATGCATATAATGAATAATATTTAAAGCTTTAATATAAATTTTTGCCACATAATCCATCATTTGATTAAACTTTTCCATAACTTCATCATAATTTAAATATTCTGAAGTAATAGGCTCATATTTTGGTGTAACCTGTTTTCCAGATATTTCATCTTTACCACCGTTGATAGCATACAATAAAGCTTTAGCAAGGTTTGCTCTTGCACCAAAAAATTGCATTTGTTTTCCAATTTTCATAGGTGATACACAACAAGCAATACCATAATCATCTCCTAAAGTGATTCTCATTAAATCATCATTTTCATATTGAATAGAAGAAGTATTTATAGATAATTTTGTTGTAAATCTTTTAAAACCATCTGGAAGTCTTGTAGACCACAAAACAGTTAAATTTGGTTCAGGAGCAGGACCTAAAGTTTGAAGTGTGTGTAAAATTCTAAAAGAATTTTTTGTAACTAAAGTTCTACCATCAATTCCCATTCCACCAATGCTTTCTGTTACCCATACAGGGTCTCCACTAAATAATTCATTATATTCAGGTGTTCTTAAAAAACGCACTAACCTTAACTTCATAACAAAATGATCCATAATTTCTTGTGCTTGTTCTTCTGTTATATTTCCATTTTTTAAATCTCTTTCAAAATAAATATCTAAGAAGGTAGAAGTTCTTCCAAGACTCATAGCAGCTCCATTTTGGTCTTTTATTGCTCCTAAATATCCAAAATATAACCACTGAACAGCTTCTTTACTATCTTTTGCAGGTTTTGAAATATCAAAACCATATTTTAAAGCCATTACTTTTAATTCATCTAAAGCTTTAATTTGTTCACTTAACTCTTCACGTTCACGAATTATATTTTCTGTTAGTTCATCAACATCTAAAACATTTAAATCTTTTTTCTTTTCTTCAATCAAATAATCAATACCATATAGTGCAACCCTTCTATAATCTCCAATTATTCTTCCACGACCATAACCATCTGGAAGACCAGTAAGCAAGTGAGCAGAACGAGCAGCTCTGATGTCTGGAGTATAGCTACTAAATACACCATCATTATGAGTTTTTCTGTATTTATGAAAAATTTCATCTACTTGTTTGTCAACTTCTCTTCCATAGCTTTCACAAGATTTTTCTACAATTCTAATCCCACCAAATGGCATAATAGCCCTTTTTAAAGGTGCATCTGTTTGAAGACCTACTATATCTTCTAAGTCTTTATCAATATATCCGGCATCATGACTTGATATTGTAGAAACAGTTTTTGTATCAATATCTAACACTCCACCATTACTTTCTTTTTCTTTTTGGTATAAATCAAGAACTTCATTCCATAATTTTTTAGTTTTTTCTGTTGTACTAGCTAAAAAGCTATCATCACCTTCATATGGTGTATAATTTTTTTGAATAAAATCTCTTACATTAATTTCTTCTTGCCAATCTCCACTTTCAAATCCATTCCATTGTTCAAATTTCATAATTTTGCCTCCTTTAATATATTTATTGTTATTATAGACAATTTTTACAAATATTATAATAGCACACTTATAAAATAATAACAATATAAAAATAATATATCAATAAAGTAAAAAAAACTGTTGCAAAAATCACAAAACAATATTACAAAATAGTAATATTTGTAACATAAACTTAATATTTAAATGCTTGAGCCATTAATGTTGCTATGTTATAATAAAAACGAAAATAAAATTATGGGGGTATATGATGAAAAAATTTTTATACAAATTAACAACTTTTTTAATTGTGTTTTTTATTATTTTATCTTTTGAAACAGTATTTGCAAAGACTAATATAGAAAATAGCATTAAAAAGGTAGAATATAGTGAAGAATATAAAAATTGGCTAAAATTAAGTGATGAAGAAAAAAGTAAAGTATTAATGCCAAGAATGTATGATATAAAAGCCAATAAAACTAATGAACAATATATAAATAGTATTCCTAACATATTAAAACGTTCTACATTATTAAAAGCTAGAATTATGAATAAATTTGATTTAAGAACAGAAATTCCAAGCAACGTAAAAATAAGAAATCAAATGGAAACAAATGAATGTTGGGCATTTGCAACATTAGGTGCATTAGAAAGTCATTTAGGATTGAGAGATAAATTAACAAATAAAGCATCTGTAGCATATGACTATTCAGAGCAACATATGGCTTATGCTACATCAAAGGAAATGTTTAAAGACAACAAAATAAATGAAAATGGATTTCCAAAAACAGTAAGTGATGGAGGAAATTGTTATAATGCACATGCATACTTAACAAATGGTAGTGGTGCAGTAACAGAAACAGAAGTACCTTTTACTAATACTCAAGAACTTATAGATATATCAGAAATACAAAATAAAAATGTATCAACAACAGTGTTCGATACTATTGAATTTGAAACGCCAAAGACAGAAGAACAAAGGCAAGAAGTTATGAAAAAAATGAAAGAGCATATATCTAATTATGGTGGTATTTATGCTGGAATACACGGAGCAAGTTTAGTATCAGATAGTTATAATAATCTAACAGGCGCAATTTATTGTAGTGATGCAACAACAGACCCAATGGATCATGCAGTTACAATTATTGGATGGGATGATACATATAATAAAAATAATTTTAACGAAAAAAATCAACCTAAAAATAATGGTGCATGGATTATAAAAAATTCATGGGGAGAAGAACAACGAATGAGCTTGCAAGAAGTAAAGCAAAATTTGTATGAAGCAAATAAAACTTATTTAAATTCGCAAGAAATCGATTCACCTACAAAAATACCTAATCAATTAGTAATATCATTTTTTGAAGAAGATCAAAAATATGGAGAAGGTAAAGTATCTATAGAAGAAGATGAAGTTATATTACAAATAGGAAATAATGGATATATGTATATTTCTTATGAAGACGTAAACGTTTATACTAGCTTGTATGGAATAGAAAAAGCGATAGCAACAAAAGATTATGATAATATTTATCAATATGATGTATTAGGTTCATCTATGTCAATATCTTTGGAAAGCAATGAAGATCTATATATTGCAAATGTTTTTAAAAGAGATGCTACTGAAAAAGAAAAAATAGATAAAGTAAGCATTTATACATATCAAGGATATAACTGTGAAGTGTATGTAAATCCAAATGGAGACAACATGAACTTTAATAATTTTCAAAAGGTTCAATTAGCTGAAGGCAACAATGAAAGCATTGATGCCGGATACCATACATTAGAATTTGCAAATCCAATTGAACTAACAGGAAATAAATTTGTAGTTGCAGTAAAATTGATAAGTGCTGACTCGCCAAAAACAGTTGCATTAGAAGCAAAGGTAGACAATACTGATTGGAAAGAAGCTATAGTAAACGAAGGTGAAAGTTTTATGGCACTTGAAAGTGATGTAAAAAATAATGCTTGGCAAGATATAGCAACATTGCAAAATAAAGAATTGCAAGGAAATGCCTGCATAAAGGCATTTACCAAAAAAGAAGGCAGTGGAGTAACCAAAAATGTAACGAAAATTGAAATATCAACATTACCTACTAAAAAAGAATATATTCAAAACAAGGAAAACTTAGATTTAACATCAGGAACAATAAAAGTAACTTATGATGATGGCTCAAATGAAATAATTAGTATGAGTGATAGTGCTGTAACAGTATCTGGTTTTGATAACAAACAAATAGGAACAAAAACAATAACTGTAACTTATAAAGGAAAAACTACTACATTTACAGTTCAAATAAAAGCAAAATCTTCAAAATCACAAGAACCTACATCTTCAAATTTTGATAAATCTGTAGCAAATATGACTAATGCACAAATTTACTTTTACTCAAGTGATATAGATAAATCTTATGTAAAAGCAAATATTAAAGTTTCAAATATTAAAATAGGAAGTGAAGACAATAAATATACATATTACTATTACTTATCAGGAACAAAAGGGAATAAAGATATAAAGTGGCAAAAAGCTACAGCACAAAAAGAAAAAGATGGAACATATAGTATTACTATAAATCTTGATACAAGAAATATCGAAAACATTAATGAAATATCAGAATCAGACAACTTATACATATATATAAAAGAAATTGCAGAACTTAATAGTAAAAAAGTTGAAAAACAACATACTTTACAAGTAAATAGTGAACAAACAGCAGATTTTTATATAGATGGAAAAAAAGTTGATAATTTAAATAACATATTTGAATACGAAAATACTCAAGCACAACCGGGAAAAAATCCAGATACTACAACAGCGCCAATGACTATACCACAAACAGGAATTGTATCAATTACAATAATAGCAATATTAGCTATAGCAGTAATAGGTGGATATAGTTATTATAGATATAAAAATATAGATAAATAATTATATAACAATTATATAAAATAAAAATTTCTAAACAATACAAAAAATTGTTTAGAAATTTTTTATTTATTTTTTTAAATATCTGATTCAACAATAGCTTTTGTAACATTATAAATTAATCTTTGCTTTTCAGGAGAGCATTCCCTTATTAATTCAGCAAATTCTTTATTTAAATAGTTTTTAGAATTACTAGCAGCACCATTTAAAACATATCCTTCTGTTACATCTAATAAACCACACAATTGATTTAATCTTTTTAAATTTATATGAGAATTACCTCTTTCCACTCTACTTAAAAAAGCAACTGAAATATCAATTTGTTCTGCCAAATCTTCTTGAGTTAAATTTTTAGCAAGCCTTGCTTGTTTAATTCTTTGACCAATTACGGCATAATCTAGCGCCATTTAAAATCACCTTCCTATTCTATATATGAATTAATATAGCATTTTATAGTTTAAATTTACAGAAACTGTATACTACAAATAAAACTTATAAGTTAAAAGGTGTTTTTTGGGACGGGGCAAAAAAACACCTTTTTGAAATATAAGAGAATAATAAAATAATAAATGAAATAATATAAAAAGGGTGTTTTTTTGCCCCGTCCCAAAAAACACCTTTAAAAATCTTGACAAAAAATCTTAATAATATATAATAAATATGGTTAAAATAAAAACAAAAGAGGAGGAAATTTTTTATGCCAGATAATATAAGTGAAGAAGAACAAAGAGTTCAAAAAATGATTAATGAGCTAATGGAAAAAGCAAAAATAGCCTCAAAAGAATATTTAAAATTAGATCAAAAAACAGTAGATAACATCACAAAAGCAATGTCAATGGCAGGGTTAGAACATCATATGGAACTTGCCAAAATGGCAGTAGAAGAAACAGGAAGAGGAATTTATGAAGATAAAATAACAAAGAACATGTTTGCAACAGAATACATTTATCACAGTATAAAATATGAAAAAACAGTTGGCATCATAAATGAAAACCAAGAAGATGATTATGTAGAAATAGCAGAACCAGTTGGAATTATAGCAGGTGTAACTCCTGTAACAAATCCAACTTCTACAACTATGTTTAAATCCATAATTGCAGCAAAAACAAGAAATGTTATTGTATTTGGATTCCATCCATCTAGTCAAAAATGTAGCATGGAGGCAGCAAGAATACTTAGAGATGCAGCAATCAAAGCAGGAGCGCCAGAAAATTGTATTTTGTGGATAGAAGAGCCAAGTGTTTTAGCAACAAGGTTGCTTATGAACCATCCAGATGTAAACTTAATTTTAGCAACAGGTGGAACAGGAATGGTAAAAGCAGCATATTCTTGTGGAAAACCAGCACTAGGTGTAGGACCTCGGAAATGTGCCATGTTACATTCATAAATCAGCAAAATTAAAAACAACTGTAAATGATGTTGTTTTATCAAAAGCATTTGATAATGGAATGATTTGTGCCTCAGAACAAGCAGTTTTAGTAGATAAAGAAATTTATGAAGAATTTGAAAAATTAATGAGAGAAGCACGGTTGCTATTTTGTAAATCCAGAAGAAAAGAAAAAATTGGCGGATAGTATGTTCGATTATACAGAAGAAAATGGATACAAATTAAAATCAAATATACCAGGAAAATCTCCTTATACAATTGCAAAAGAAGCAGGATTTGAAATACCAAAAGATACAAAAGTAATAGTAGTATATGAAGAAGGAATAGGAAGACAGTACCCATTTTCAAAAGAAAAATTAAGCCCAGTGCTTACTTATTATATAGTAGAAAATGAAGACGAAGGAATTGAAAGATCAGAAAAACTATTAGAATTTGGGGGACTTGGACATTCTGCAGTTATTCACTCTGAAAATAAAGAAGTTACACTAAGATTTTCAAAAACTATGAAAGCAGGAAGAATTATAGTTAACTCCCCATCAACTCATGGAGCAATAGGTGATATATATAATACAAATATGCCATCACTAACTTTAGGATGTGGTTCATTTGGAGGAAACTCAACAACAGCAAATGTATCATCTGTAAATTTAATTAATATAAAAAGAGTTGCGAGAAGGAGAGTTAATATGCAGTGGTTTAAAATTCCAGAAAAAATATATTTTGAAGCAGGTTCAATTCAATATTTAGAAAAAATGCCAGACATTGAAAGAGCATTTATTGTAACAGATGAAGGAATGGTTAAATTTGGATATGTTGATAGAATTTTATATCATCTAAGAAAAAGACAAAAACATGTACACTGTGAAATATTTAGTGATGTAGAGTCAGACCCATCATTTGATACAATAAAAAAAGGTGTTAGTGTAATGCAAGGGTTCAAACCTGATGTCATTATTGCTTTAGGTGGAGGAAGCCCAATTGATGCAGCAAAAGGAATGTGGTTATTCTACGAAAATCCAGATGCAGATGTAGAAGGGCTAAAATTAAAATTCATGGATATTAGAAAACGTACCTATAAATTTCCAAAACTAGGAACAAAGTGTAAAATGGTAGCAATTCCAACAACATCTGGAACAGGTTCTGAAGTAACATCATTTGCAGTTATAACAGACAAAGAAAAAAATAAAAAATATCCATTAGCAGACTATGAATTAACGCCAGATGTAGCAATTGTTGACCCAGACTTAGTTATGAGCTTGCCAAAAACAGTTACAGCAGATACTGGAATGGACGTTTTAACACATGCAATTGAAGCATATGTTTCAAATATGGCATCTGATTACACAGATGGTTTAGCAGAAAAAGCTGTGGAATTAGTAATGAAATATTTAGAAGAGGCATATGATGATGGAACAAACAAATTAGCAAGAGAAAAAATGCACAATGCAAGTACAATTGCAGGAATGGCTTTTACTAATGCATTTTTAGGAATAAACCACTCTTTAGCACATAAACTTGGAGCAGAATTTCATATGGCACATGGTAGATTAAATGCAATTATTTTACCATATGTTATTAGATACAATAGTTCTAAACCTACTAAATTTGTATCATTTCCAAAATATGAATATTTCATAGCAGACGAAAAATATTATGAATTAGCAAAAAAAGTTGGATTAAAGGCAGATACTAAAGAAGAAGGAATAAATAGCTTAATTGCAAAAATTCAAGAAATGAATGAACATTTAAACATTCCAAAATCATTAAAAGATGCAGGAATTGAAGAACAAGAATTTTTAGCAAAGGTAGATATGCTAGCAGACCGTGCCTTTGAAGACCAATGTACTAATGCAAATCCAAGGTTACCATTAGTAAGTGAATTAAAACAAATATTATTAGATGCTTATTATGGAAAATAAAGAAAAATGAGAGCATATTAAAGTTAAAAAGACCACTTAAAAACAATTTTTAAGTGGTCTCCGTTTTTTTAAAATTCACAATTTTTTGGAGTTCTAGGGAAAGGAATAACATCACGGATATTTTGCATACCAGTCAAATACATAATAGCTCTTTCAAAACCTAAACCAAATCCAGAATGAACACAACTTCCGTACTTCCTTAAATCTAAATACCAGTCATATCTATCAAGTGGCATATTTAATTGCTTCATACGATTTAATAATTTATCATAATTTTCTTCTCTTTGACTGCCACCAATAATTTCTCCAATACCAGGAACAAGTAAATCACTTGCTGCAACAGTTTTTCCATCTGGATTTTGTTTCATATAAAAGGCTTTTATATCTTGAGGATAATCTTTTACAAATACAGGCTTTTTAAAGATTTTTTCACATAAATATCTTTCATGTTCTGTTTGTAAATCAACACCCCATGAAACTTTATATTCAAATTCATCATTATGTTTTTCTAATTCTTTTACAGCATCTGTATAACTAATTCTTGCAAAATCAGATTGAATTACATGATTTAGTCTTTCAAGTAAACCATTATCGATAAATTTATTAAAAAATTCCATTTCTTCTGGGCAATTATCTAATACATATTGGAAAATATATTTAATCATATCTTCTGCTAAATCCATATCATCATTTAAATCAGCAAAACAAATTTCAGGTTCAATCATCCAAAACTCTGCAGCATGTTTTACTGTATTTGAATTTTCAGCACGGAAAGTAGGTCCAAAAGTGTAAACATTGCAAAAACTTTGAGCAAAAGTTTCAGCATTTAATTGTCCACTTACAGTAAGATGAGTAGATTTTCCGAAGAAATCTTGTGAAAAATCAACTTCGCCTTGTTCAGTTTTTGGAATATTGTTTAAATCAAAAGAATTCACATTAAACATTTCTCCAGCACCTTCAGCATCACTTCCTGTAAGAATAGGAGTATTTACATACACAAAACCTCTTTCTTGAAAAAATTTATGAATAGCATATGCCAAAACACTTCTAACACGAAAAACGGCACTAAAAGTATTTGCTCTTGGGCGTAAATGAGAAATTGTTCTTAAATATTCAAAAGAATGCTTTTTATTTTGAAGAGGGTAACTTCTATCTGATAAGCTTTCTATTTCGATTTTAGTTGCTTGAATTTCAAATGGTTGTTTTGCATTTTCTGTTAAAATAAAATTTCCTACTACTTTAATAGATGAACTAATAGTTAATTTGCATATTTCTTCGAAATTTTCTAAAGCATTATTAAAAACAATTTGTACATTTTTAAAAAAAGTACCATCATTTAATTCGATAAAACCAAAAGTTTTGGAATCACGAACAGTTTTTACCCAACCTTCTATTGTAATTTCTTTTTGAACAAAGTCTTTTGTATTTTTGTATAAATCTTTTACGGTTATTTTTTTCATACTTTTCCTCCATAACTTTAATATGAACATATTATATGATATTATGTAAGATTTTTCAACATATAAAAAATAAAATTACATTAAATAGTATACACATTTGAGTTTTTTTGTTATAATTTATAAAGAAAAATTGAATAGGAAAGAAGGAATAATATGAATAGAAAGAAAACAAATCTTTTAGTAGTAATATTAAATATTATAGCAATAATTGCATTATATATTTTACAATTTTCACAAAATTATATAATGTCTAATAGCATTATGTCAGGTAATACTGAAGGATTACAATCTATTTATAGTAGCCCTATAATTGATTTTTTAGTAAATAATATGCCAATTATTATAGCTTCAGTATATGCAGTATTAGGAATATTAAATATAATTTGTGCAATTCAAAATAAAGAAAACAAAAAAATATGCTTTTGGCAATTAGTATTTGGAATTTTCTGTATATGGTCTTATACAATACCCAATATATTGGTAAATAATTATAATATTACAGAATGGGGAGATACTATATTATTTGGCATAATTCCTATAATAGTTGCATTAATTAATCTCATATTAATAAAGAGAAATAAACCTAAAGTAATTCAAATTTTATCATATATTGCAGTTATACTATTTGCAATATTACAAATAATAGGAATAATAAGCACAATTTATTGGGGGATAATAGCCCTTATTATGCAATTAATATATATATGTTTCCAAGATAAAAATATAGTAGAAAATGAAAAAAGAAAATTTACAAATATCATTTTATATTACACTTTGCAACTAATATTAGTTATAAGCTTTTTTCTAATAATTATAGCTTCAATAATAATAACTGCAGTAAATAATAATAGATTTGAAAATGAACAATCTAAATTATATAATAGTATTATAACATTGCAAGGAAACACAAATGAAAGAATATATATTCCAGTAGAAAAAAATTATAAATATGGATTTATTAATGAAAATGGAAAAGAAGAAATCCCATGCACATATGATAGAGTATCATATTTTAATGAAATATCTATCAATAATAATAAATACTATATAGCATTAGCCAAAAAAGATGATAAATATTATATACTTTCAAAAGACAATAAAGCAATAGCTATAGAAGGATATTTAGAAGATTATTTAAAAGATGTATACGAATATTATGATAAAGAAATGATACAACAATTTAATAGTGAAGTAGATTATAGAAGTATATATATACAATCATTTGAATTTATTATACAAACATTAACCAAGAATACGGAAATAAATCCACAAATATTAAAAACTATAGAACCTAACCATGAAATTAATTTGAATGAGAAAGACTCAAAATATTATGGTAATAACCAAAATTACGCAATAATAATAGAACCTGTTTATGGCGAAGAAGATGAAGAAGACTATGATGAAGAAGACTTTTTATTAGGATATATACAATGTAATGTCACCATAAAAAAATCAAATGGAGAAACTGAATCTAGCATAGTGTATTTACCAGGTTTGGACTTAGAAGAAAAAAACTTAACTACATTTACTAATGGTTATATTGAATTTAAGAATGAGGACAATACACAAATGGGGTGGTATGATAATAATGGCAATAAAGTAACAATACCAAATAGTTATACTATAAAAGATATTAAAGAAAATAAAATAATATTGCAATTTAATAATTATAGCATAAATTCTACGGCAGAACTTAATTTTAGCATTATAGATACGACTGGAAAAGAATTAATAAGAACAACTGCTTTAAGTATGTATGACAAAATGTATTTGATAAAAAATGAAAACAATAAGATGATATTAATTGATAAAGATTTAAAGACTATTTCAAATGAATATGACAAAATAATTGCTAATATGCAAATAGATGAAGATTACAAATTTAGTTCTTATTATAAATTTTAAATTAGACAAAGGAGCAAAGTTATATTCCCTTATTCACTTTTTACGTTAAGAAAACATAATATATATCAAATAAAAGTGAAAGGTGGTAAAAAAATGTCAGAGTACATAATTGAAGGAGGGAAAAAATTAGAAGGAGAAGTAGTAATCTCAGGCTCCAAAAATGCATCTTTACCAATTATTGCAGCAAGTATATTAAATAAAGGAATAACAACTCTATACAATGTGCCAAATATACATGATACACAAATGATGTTTGAAATTTTACGAAAATTAGGCGGAACAGTAACAAAAAAGAAAAATAAAGTAATTATAGATACAAGTAAAATCTGTAAATATGAAATACCAGAAGAACTAATGAGACAAATGCGTTCATCTGTTATATTTGTGGGAGCATTAGTTGGAACATATGGCAAAGTAACATTTTCGTATCCAGGGGATTGCGATATTTGGTAGATACATTATATAAATAAAATATATTAATAATATGAAGAATGGAGAAAAAAATGGATTTAACAGAGAAAGAAAAAAATTTATTTAGATTGCATGATAAAGATTTGAAAGAGTCACCATCTTATCATGTTGAAGATGGTCTTATGCAATCATACAATGTAAATGATGATACAGTTCAGGTAACTTTTGGATATATAAAAAGAGTTTTATTAGAAGTAGCTAAAAAAAGAAAAGTAGAAATTCCTAACGATATAGAATTTGACATGGATGAATTATTAAAAGAAATAATTAATATTCCAAATAATTTTACGGATTTTAATGTATTATATTATAAAAATTATGATATGTTAAACAAATTTGTTAAAGATAAAATCAAGGGAATGAATTCATATGATATGGAAGAGTTTTTGAACTACTTTACTGGTATTGGAGGCTTAAATGATTCTTTTCGTGAATTCATGTCGCAATTTATTTTTAAGTTATCTACTAATATAAATATGTTAAACCAAGAAATTGACGAAAAAAAAATAGACACTAAAAATTGTGACAATGATTGGATTATAGATTCTACAGATGAAGAATTGGACAATGAAAATGAATTTGCAAAAGTAATAAAATCCGAAGATTTTCAAGATTGGGAAGATGTAGAGGATTTAGAAGATTTTGAACAAAAATATTTTGATGACACTCAATACAGTTTTCAGCATAAGGAAGAGGAAAAACAGGTAACAGATGAAGAATTGATTAACTATTTAAAATTTTTAAATAGTTATCCAAAAATAATGGAATATAAAAATAATGGCTTTAGAATGGCTAAAGAATTAAGAGAATTAACTCAAAAAACAAAATTAAATGAATTTTATAGCAATGAAGAATTTTGTGAGAATTTTAAGCAAATAATGGCTCATAACACTAAAAAACATATATATCATTTTCATGGTACTCAAGATTTACAAAGTGCTAAAAACATAATTAATGAGGGACTTGGGATGATGAGAAAGGATTTATCTACTACAACTTATTCAGAATTTAGTATGGATGAAGTAATATTATATAGTAGAGGATTTGGAGGAGAGATTGGAAGAGAGGCAATTGTTATAATTGATGAGCCAATTGAAGAAAATGGAAAAAGAAAGAGTATTGTTGAACCATTAGTAGAAGGAAAAAAAATTCATTTTTGCCCTTCAGGTCTTCAAGGATTAGCTGGTAAGCCTCAATATATAGTTAATCCACAGTATATAGTGGGATATGTAGATAAAATAAATAAAAAAATTATTTTTAATTCTAAATATTACGATTATGATAAATTTAGATTAAAAACTACTAATACTAGGCCAAAAGATGTTCCTTTTAGTAACGAGAGAATAGCTGACGGCATAGCAGATTTCAATCCAAATGAATTAGAAGAACAAAAAGATAATCAATTATAAAATTAGAAAGGAAGAAAATATGATTTCTAGTGATACGTATGAGGAAGTTTATGAAATATTAAGTTATATGGATAAAGCTACAGTTATGAAAATACCTAAAGAAATTTTAAAAGTCATAAAAACTAAGAGAAACATAAATTTTAAAACAAAAATTAATAAAGATGATATATTTAATGAAGAAAATGTTAGTAAAGAAGCAATAGATTTTATATGTTGGCTAAGTTACAAATATTGGATTGATCAAAATAGAAAATCTGAAATAAATAAAATTAACATTGAAAAAGTAAAAAAGATTGAAGAAGAAAAAAGAGAAAAATATAGAAAAAATTTTTATTAAAAATACAACATAAAATGAATATGAAAAATTACTAGATAAAATTAAAAATTTATTTTAAAAACAAGTAGAACAAGCACTAAAGCTTGTTCTACTTGTTTTATATAAAGCAGTAATAAGGACAAAGATTAAAGCAATATAATTTTAATATAGAAAGTTAGGTGAATACTCTGGAAGAAGTAAAGAATAATAAAGATAAAAAGAAAAAAGATAAATTACCATTTGCAGTATTTATTTGTCCAAAATCAAATGATGGTGATATTCAAGATTATAAACAGGTATTCACCGATATTATTTCTGATAGAATAAAACAAAAATACAAATAAAAAATAAGAACAAAATTTCGCAAAAAGTATTGAAAAGTAATTGGAAATATGATATAAATAATACAAAAATAATTTGGACAAGATAGTAAGTGAAAAATATGGAAACAAACTTAGTATATTTTGATGAAACAGGTGATGATGGATTAATAAAAACTTCTAGTGAAACTTTTATTTTAACAAGCATATATATGAGATCAGAAAATTGGCAAAAGAATTATAATCAGATGAAGTTTTTAAGAAAAGAACTAAAAGATAAATATGGATTTCATGTTAAAGCAGAAATGCATACTAAACATTTTTTAACTGATAAAGATCCTTATCGTAAATATGAATGGAGTAATGAAGAAAAAATAGAAATATTAAAAGCATTTACATTAGCAATTGCAGACTTAGATTTAAATTGTATAAATGTAATCATTGATAAAAACAAAATAAAGAAACAAGATTATGCAATATTAGAAAATGCACTAAAATATAATATACAAAGAATTGATAATGACAGTAACGGGAGTTGGAATTATATGATAATTACAGATAAAGGAAGAATAGCTCCTATGAGAAAAACAGCAAGAGCAATCAGAGCATATAATCCAATACAATCAAAGTATTCACACACATTTAAAAATCAGCCAATATCAGGATTAATAGAGGATATATTAGAAAAAGACTCTAAAGAATCATATTTTATACAAATATGTGATTTTATTTCATATTTTATTCATTTATATTACAAATGTTGTGTAAAGAAAAATGATTTACCTAATAGAGTAGGAAAACTAATTGATAAAAAATTTATTGGAAGTGTAATGGCTACATTGAAGAAATCAAATACTTTAAATCTAAATGCAAATAAATCAAATGGGTATGGATTAGTAATTTATCCAAAATAAAAAAACACCACCTACGGCACATTCGTACTTTCAGTAGTTCACTATTATTATATGTAAAAATTTCAAAGATGTCAATACATTTTTTGAAAAAAACAAAAATTACCATATTGTTAGAAAAGTTCTAAAATTTTAGTAAATAACTTGAAATTTTAGAACTTTTAACGTATAATAGCAACAATAAGACATTATAAAATAAAAATGTTATTGATACATTATAAAAACGGAGGTAATCTATGAAAAAGTCTAACGAAGAAAAAAGAGTAGTAATCTATTGCAGAGAAAGCAGAGACGACTATGGAGAGAACTATGAAAGAATAGAAACACAAAGAGATTTGCTAATTAAATATTGTAAAAGTCATGGATATACCAACATTGTTGATATTATAATGGATGATGACAAAAGTGGAACAGACTTTAGTAGATTTGATGATATAAGAGAAAGGGCTCAAAAAAAGCAAATTGATGTAATTGTTTTTAAAAATTCTGCAAGACTTGGAAGAAATCAAAGGGAAGCGTTAGAATTTGTAGAATTTTTAGAAGAGCAGGGTGTTGAAATAATATTTGAAGACGAGCAATATAATGAAGAAATGTTTGGATTATATGCATGGTTTAATGAGAGAAGGGCAAGAGATGATAGCAAAAATATAAGAAGAAATTTAAGACACAAAATAGAAGAAGGAGATTTATTGGTAAAAGCAATTTATGGATATAACAAAGATGGAAAACAGCTAGTTATAAATGAAGAAACTGCCACCATAGTACAAGAAATATTTGAACTATATTCAAAAGATTGGGGTTATCAAAAAATAGCTACATACTTAAATAAAAAAGGAATACCAACACCATCTCAGAGCAGGGGTTTTACAAATGCAAAACAAACTGCAAACTGGAAAGCACAGCACATTGTAAGGATTTTAGATGATAGAAGATATATAGGTGACTATGTAGGAGGACGAACAGAAAAGTTAAGTTTTAAATCTAAAAAAACAAGAGTAAAGCCGGAGCAAGAGTGGACAATAATTGAAAATCATCATGAGGGGATTATAGATAAAGAATTATTTGAAAAAGTACAAAAAATCAGAAGGAAAAGAAAAAAAGAAAGTGACAAATATAATAATGGCTTTAAATTTGTAGATGTAGAAAATAATCTATATTCAGGGCTTTTATATTGTGGAAGATGTGGAACTCCTATGTATAAAAGAAAAGGAAGCACAGGTACAAGAAAAAGACCAGATAGTTATTTATGCAAAAAATATAGTAATGAAGGTGCAATAAAAGATATTAGAGAGAATTATGGATGCACACCACACAGAATGAGAATAGAATATCTAGACCAAATTGTTAATAACTATATAGATAATTTAGTAAGTAATCCAGAATTTAAAAGTTTCGTAATGGATAACACAAAAGCAATATCAACTAATAAATCATCACTTGAAAAGGACTTAAACAAATCAAAACAAACTTTAGAAAAATTAGAAAAACAATTTAAGCAAGTATATGAAGATAAGCTAAACGATTTAATCCCTGAATTTATTTACAAAGATAAAAAACAAGAACTAGAAAAGAAAATAAAATATGAAAAAGAAAAATTGCAAGAAGTAGAAGGCAAATTTAATACTTTAAATAAACTAGAAGATAAAGAAGATTTAATCTTTAAGGCAATAGATGATATTAAGAAAAACGGATTAACAAAAGAAGAGTTATCAAGGATATTTGATAAAATCGTAGTATTTAACCCAAAAGAAATAACATCTAAAATAAAAGAAGAATACAATTTGAATGACGAAATGTATAATGAACTCTATGAAAATGGAGGGCTAGCATTTCACTTAAAATTTATGTACCCACAAACTATCACAAACAGGTGGGTGTGACATTGGAGCAAGACCAATTGACTTACATTTAAGGGCATTTGAAAAATTAGGAATAAATATTCACAAAAACTATGGAAACATTACATGTAGTTGTGATAAAATAATAGGTGAAAAAATCAATTTAGATTTTCCAAGTGTAGGAGCAACTGAAAATGCTATCTTAGCAGCTTGTTTAGCAAATGGAGAAACAATTATAACAAATGCTGCAAGAGAGCCAGAAATTATAGACTTACAAAATATATTAAACAAAATGGGTGCAAAAATACAAGGAGCAGGGTCTGACACTATACAAATTGAAGGTGTAAAAAATTTAAAAGATGTAAGTTATAATATCATGCCAGATAGAATAGAAACAGGGACGTTTTTATGTATGGCAGCAATGACAGGAGGAAACATTTTAATAAAAGGGGTAGAACCAAATCATATTACACCAGTAATTCATAAACTAGAAGAAACTGGATGCAATTTGAAAGTAGAAAAAAATATTATAGAGTTAAAAGCACCAAAAAAATTAAAAGCAGTTGATATAAAAACTATGCCATATCCTCGGATTCCCAACTGATATGCAATCAATATTTACAAGCTTACTTACAATAGCAAAAGGAACTTCTATTATTGTAGAAAATTTATTTGAAAATCGATATAAATATACTCAAGAACTAACTAGAATGGGCGCAAAAATAAAAGTAGAAGGAAAAACAGCAATACTAAAGGGTGTAAGAAAATTATATGGAACAACAGTAAAAGCAACAGATTTAAGAGGAGGAGCAGCATTAGTAATGGCAGGAATGGCAGCAAAAGGAACAACAAAAGTTGAAAACATAGAATATATTTTAAGAGGATATGAAAAATTTGAAGAAAAATTAAATAAGTTAGGCATAGAAATTAAAATAAATAAGAACTAGGGCAACATACTAAAAGCCCTACTTCTTATAGTATATATAAAAATATTATTAAGACAAGGAGGTAGAAAAAATGGCGAAAAAAGCAAAAAGAGCTAACGATATTAATTTATATTATATGAATGGACAAGCACAAAAAAATAGCAAAAATATTAAAAATGCTAATAAACAAAAAACAAAAGAGCGAGAAAAAAGAATAAAAGAACAAAATAAGGAAAAAAAAGAAGAAGGCTTTGATGAACAAACAGAAGAAGTAATACAAATGACAAATAAAAATAAAATAAAAAAAGACAAAGAACAAAGAAAAAAAATAGAACAACAAGAAAATAAAAGAAAAGCAAGAAATAAAAAGGTAAAGTTAGCATTAAAAATATTTGTACTGTTAGCATTAATTGGTGGAGCAATTACATTTGCTTTAGTTTCTCCAATTTTTAATATAAAAGAAATCAAAGTAATAAATAACAAAACTCTAAGCCAAGAAACAATAATTAGTTTATCAGAATTAAAAACAGGGGATAATATATTTAAGTTTATAAGTTCAAATGTAGAAGAAAAAATAAAATCAAATAGTTATATCGAAGATGTAAAAATCCACAGAAGAGTACCAAGTATGATAGAAATTGATGTAGTAGAAAGAACGCACGATTATAGTGTAGACTTTTTAGGACAATATGCTTATATAAATCATCAAGGATATATATTAGAAATATCAGAGGATAGTAAGCAAAAACCTATTATACAAGGCATAACAACAAAAGAAGAAGATGTAGTAGTAGGAAATAGACTATGTACTCAAGACTTAGAAAGATTAGAACAAGTAATAAAAATTATGAGTGTATCAAAAGAATATGGCTTAGATACAAAAATAACAAGTATTAATATAAGTGATGAAAATGAATATATTGTATATATGCAAGAAGAACAAAAAACAATATACTTAGGAGACAACAGTAATTTAAGTAATAAAATATTATATGTAAATGCAATTATAGAGCAAGAAAAAGGAATATCAGGAAAAATATATGCAAATGGTGATTTAAATAATGGATTCAACATTTATTTCCATTTTGATGTATAAGGAGGAACAATAATGACAAACAAAAAATTAATCAGTATCGTTTTAGGATTCATGTGTTTTGCATTAACTTTAGCAATATTTGTCCAATTTAAAACAGTAACTGGTTCAAACTTAATTGTAGGACAAGGAAGTTCTCGGAGAAAATGAATTAAGAGCAGAAATTTTAAAATATAAAGAAAGATATGATAATGTCTATAATAACTTAGAAAAAGCAGAAAAAGAACTAGAAGAAGAAAGAAAAAGTTCAACAGAAAATAATAGTGAATTAGAAGAAAAGGAAACACAAATAAAACAAGGAAATAAGCTGATAGGATTATCAGAAGTAACAGGACCAGGTGTAATTATAACATTAAATGATAGCAAATTAGATGCAAGTACTGTGCTAAATAGTAGTGATTTACTTATACATGATGGTGATATTTTAAGCATAATTAATGAATTAAAAAATGCAGGAGCAGAGGCAATTTCCATTAATGACCAAAGATTAGTACCAACAAGCAGTATAGTATGTGGTGGCAATATAATAGAAATTAATGGCGAAAAAGTAGGAGCACCATTTATTATAAAAGCAATAGGCTTACCTGAATTATTAGCAGGATTATCAAGACCAGGGGGATATTTACAAATATTAAAAGATGACACAATAGAAGTAGACTTAAAAATGTCAAACAAAATAACTATACCAAAATATTCTGGTGTACTTACTTATAAATACATGGAAAACACAAAATAATATTTTATAATTTTTTTGAAAATTAGATTTGCGCCTTAGAAAGGGATGATATAAAAAATGAAAACTAATATAAAAAAAGGAAAAATAACTCTTACAATTGTAATTGCAATAGCTTGCTTTTCATTAGTTTGTGTAATGTGTATGCAATTTAAAATTGTAAATCAAACTAATATTACACAAATTGAAAATATGAGAGAATCTGAATTAAGAACAGAACTTGCAAATTGGAAAGCAAAATATGAAGAAACAGATGAAAAATACCAAGAAACTAAAACTATGCTTGAAGAATATAAACAAAAAAAAGAATCAAATGAAGAAACAAATGAACTAGTAGAACAAGAACTAGAAAAAACCAATATGTCCTTAGGAAAAACAGATGTAGAAGGAGAAGGAATAGAAGTAATTTTACGAGAAACCGAAAATTCAGAAATAGGTCAAATAAATGCAAGTGACTTATTACAAATTGTAAATAGTTTAAAATTGGCAGGAGCAGAAGCAATTTCAATAAATGATGAAAGAATAATGAATATGACAGATATATTTACAATAAACAATTCATTTATAAAAGTTAATGGGCAAAGAATTTTAGCACCATACATTATAAAAGCAATAGGAAACCAAACTTATTTAGAAAGTGGATTACTTGGAAATGGTGGATATGTAGATGAACTAAAAAAACTAGGTCATGATGTATCAATCGAAAAAGTAAATCAATTAAAAATATTAAAATATAATGATGACATAACCATCAAATATATGGAATAGGAGGAAAGTATAATGGTAGTAATAGCAATTATAATAGGGTGTATATTAGGAGCAATGATTGGAATGAACGTTCCTATGATTTCATACACATATTCTACTTATTTAGCAATTGCAATAGTAGCAGCATTAGACTCAGTATTTGGAGGAATAACATCTGTTATAAAAAAGACATTTGATTTAAAAATATTCATAACAGGTTTTTTTGGAAATGCAATATTATCAATATTGCTTACAATACTAGGAGAAAAATTAAATTTAGACATTTATTTAGCAGCAATTATTGTATTTGTAGGAAGAATGTTTACAAACTTTGCTATAATAAGAAGATATTATGTGGATAAATGGTCTTCAAAATTCAAGGAAAAAACACAAAAACAAGAAACAATACAAGAGGTATCTACAGAAGAAAAGTAAAAAAAATATTACAAGAATATTACAAAAATATTACAAAAATATAACAAATTCTATTGACATTTGTCCAAAAATGTAATATATATACATTTAGAAAAATTATTACTTGAAAATGGAGGAATTAACTTGGCGATTGGTGATGTCATTGTAGGTATAGACATAGGTACGAGTAAGGTTTGCACGGTTGTTGGTGAAGTTAATAACTTTGGGCAAATTGAAATAATATGTAATACCTCATATAAATGTAGTGGGCTAAAGAAAAGCAAAATAATAAATGAAGAAGAAATTAGTTTAAGCATTGCAAAAACAATAAAAGATGCCGAAGAAGAAACTAATTTAAAAATAAATTCAGCTTATGTAACAATCCCTGGAAAATATATAACTATTGTACAAAATAGCATAACAAAAGAAGTAAAAGATAAATTTGCAGGAATATCAATAAAAGACGTACAAAGTGCTATTATGCAAGTAAAAGACATAGAAATACCAGAAAATAAAATTTTAATAGACATTGTCCCAGACCAAATAACATTAGACAATGGAACAGTAGTAACAGATCCAGTAGGAAATTTAAGCTCAAGCTTTACCATAAGTGCTCAAGTTATACTAGCATCTAAAGACTATGTAAGACAACTAAATAGCATATTTAAAAAAATAGGCTTAGAAATAGATGGAATAGTACCAGTTACATTAGCAGAAAGGAATTTAATATTAGATAAAAACGAATTAAACGATAACGTAATGCTTTTAGACATAGGTGCAGGAAATACCGACATAGGAGTTTTTGAAGGTTCAAGCTTTATCTATACTAATTCTATACCATTAGGAGGAGACAATATAACAAACGACATTGCACTTGTATTAAACATTTCTGAAGAAGAAGCAGACAAGCTAAAAAGGCAATATGGATTAGCATTAAGATCATTTATTGATAATGACAATGAAATAACATTAAACACTGTTAAAGGGGACAGTAAAAAAACAATAAAAAGTTCAGAATTAATTGAAATAATAGAAGCAAGAATTGAAGAAATATTTTCAATTATAAATAAAGACATTATCAATCAAGGAATTAAACAAAAAATAAACAATGTTATTTTAACAGGTCAAGGAATCATAAACATCAATAAAAGTGATGTAGCAGGAAAAATTACTTTAAATATACCAGTAAAAATATCAACAGGGAGAGCTGTTAGTACAGTAAAACCTGCATATAGGACAAGCTATTCACTTGTAAGATACATAGCTGCAAGGCCTTTTGCAAAAACAGTAGCAAGTAGTATAGACACAAAAAGCGATACAAATATATTTAAAACAATAATGGAAAAAATCAAAGAATTTTTTTATTCATAAAATAGTTATTAATTTTAAAAATATAAAAAATAGTGGGGAGGAAAAACTAAATGATGGATTACAATGATGATAACAATAATATTACTATGATGGATGGAACAGCTACCATTAAAGTTATAGGTGTTGGAGGGGCTGGAAACAATGCTGTAAACAGAATGATAGAATCAGGAATAAAAGGTGTTGATTTCATAGCAATAAACACAGATAGACAAGCTTTACAAGGTTCTAAAGCTAGCACAAAAATCCAAATTGGTGAAAAAATAACAAGAGGATTAGGAGCAGGAGCAAACCCTGACATTGGTGCCCAAGCAGCAGAAGAAAGCAAATCAGAAATAGCAGAAATACTAAGAGGAGCAGATATGGCTTTCGTTACAGCTGGAATGGGTGGAGGAACAGGTACAGGAGCTGCACCAATTGTAGCTGCAACAGCAAAAGAAATGGGAATATTAACAATAGGTGTTGTTACAAAACCATTTACTTTTGAAGGAAAGAAAAGACTTTCACAAGCAGAAAGAGGAATTGAAAGTTTAAAAGGAAAAGTAGATACACTAGTAGTAATACCAAATGATAAATTGCTACAAATAATTGATAGAAAAACATCTATAATAGAAGCCTTTAGAATGGCCGATGATGTATTAAGACAAGGTGTACAAGGTATTTCAGATTTAATTGCAATACCAGGACTTGTAAACTTAGACTTTGCTGATGTAAAAACAATTATGTTAGACCAAGGAATGGCACACATGGGTGTTGGTAGAGCATCAGGAGAAAACAGAGCAGAAGATGCTGCAAAAGAAGCAATACAAAGTCCATTACTAGAAACATCAATTGAAGGAGCAAAAGGTGTTATCATCAATATTACAGGTGGATCTAGCTTAGGACTACACGAAGTAAATACAGCTGCTGAATTAGTACAAAGAAGTGTTGACCCAGAAGCAAACATTATCTTTGGTACAGTAACAGACGAAACAATGGATGATGAAATTCAAATTACAGTTATTGCAACAGGATTTGAAAAAAATGAACCAATTACAAGCATAGGTGTAGATAACATTGTATCAAAAACATGGGAAAAGAAAATAAATTCTATACCATCTAGTTCAGACGTAAATCCATTACAAAATGATTTAGACATACCACCTTTTTTAAGAAATAAGAAAAAACAAAAATAAAAAAGTAGGAAATAATCGAGAAAACTCGATTATTTCTTTTTTTCTACAATAAGAAAAGACAGTTTTTTTAAAACAAAAGAATTATAATAATATTGCAGGTGAAACATATATGACCATTTATATTGATGTAGTATTAATCGAAAACCTAATAATGAATTATATAATTTTACTAGCAACAGGAATCATATTAAAAGAAAAAATAAAATCATTAAGACTAGTTTTAGCAAGCTTATTAGGTGCTATTTATTCTGTCTTATCATATCTTTTTAGTTTAAAATTATATGGAAATTTAATATTAAAAATAATATTATCAATATTAATTGTATACATAGCATTTAATCCACAAACAATGAAAAAAATGTGGAAAGACATAGTATTATTTTATTTAACATCATTTGTATTTGGAGGGGTAGCATTTGCACTTATATATGTAGTAAAACCACAAGAAATTTTAATGAGAAATGGATTATTTTTAGGAACATATCCATTAAAAACAGTCCTATTAGGAGCAGTAGTTGCATTTATAACAATTTTAGTAGCATTTACCATTGTAAAATCTAAAATTACCAAAAAAGATATGTTCTGTGAAATAGAAATAACAATTAACGAAAAAATAATAAAAACAATTGCTATGATAGACACAGGAAATATGTTAAAAGAGCCAATTACTAATACACCTGTAATAGTTGTAGAGCATACTCTTTTATATGAAAGTATGCCAAAAGAAATTTTAAATAATTTAGACGAATTGTTAGGAGGTGATTTTAATAATATTCCAGAAGAAATAAGAGAAGAATATATATCAAAATTAAAATTAATCCCTTTTTCTTCATTAGGAAAACAAAATGGTATGCTAATAGGAATTAAAGCAAAATCTGTGAAAATAAAAAATCAAGACAAAGAAGAAACAAAAGAAAATATTATAATTGGAATATATAACAAATCACTAACTAAAAAAGGAGAATATAGAGCATTAATAGGAATGGATGTTTTTTGGGACGGGGCAAAAAAACACCCAATCAGTTAGAGGTGTTTTTTTGCCCCGTCCCAAAAAACACCAAAAGGAGAGTGAGGCAGAATATGAATATTTTAGAATTTTTAAAAAATGGTATAAATACCATATGTGCAAAATATATCAATGAAAAAGATGAAATAGAGTATCTTCCTATTTTTTATATAGCAGGAAGTCAAACACTTCCACCACCACTATCGCCAGAAGAAGAAGCCAAATTAATAGAAGAGTTAGACAAAGAAGATAATTTAGCAGTTAGACAAAAGCTAGTAGAACGAAATTTAAGGTTAGTAGTTTATATTGCAAAAAAATTTGAAAATACAGGAATTGGAATAGAAGATTTAATATCAATTGGTACCATAGGATTAATGAAAGGAGTAAATACATTTAATTCAAACAAAAATATTAAACTTGCAACATATGCTTCTAGATGTATTGAAAACGAAATACTAATGTATTTAAGAAAAAACAACAAAATCAAAGGAGAAGTATCAATTGATGAACCATTAAATAAAGATGGAGATGGAAATGAATTATTACTTTCAGATATTTTAGGGACAGAAGCAGACATAACTTCAAGAAATTTAGAAGATGAAGTAGATAAAACACTTTTAAGAGCTTCTATTGAAAAATTAAATAACAGAGAAAAAAACATAATGGAGATGAGATTTGGATTTAAAACAGGAAAAGAAAAAACTCAAAAAGAAGTAGCAGATGAACTTCGGAATTTCTCAAAGTTACATATCAAGGCTAGAAAAAAAGATTATTAGTAAAATGAAAAAAGAAATTTCTAGTAAAATAGGATAGCAAAAGAGCATAAAAAAACCAAATTTGGAAATACTAAAATTATCAAATATTCCAAAGGAGGTTTTTCTTTTGTTAAACAATAAAGTAGAGATATGTGGCGTAAATACATCAAAACTACCACTACTTAGCAAAGAAGAAAAAGAAGAACTATTTATAAAAATAAAGCAAGGAGATAATGAAGCAAGAACAAAATTTATTAATGGAAATTTAAGATTAGTATTAAGTGTAATACAAAGATTTTATGGTAGAGGAGAATCAGCAGATGATTTATTTCAAGTAGGATGTGTAGGTTTAATTAAAGCAATTGATAATTTTGACTTAAGCCAAAACGTACAATTTAGTACTTATGCTGTACCAATGATTATAGGAGAAGTAAAAAGATACCTAAGAGACAATAACAGTATAAGAGTTAGTAGATCAATAAGAGACTTAGCATATAAAGCAATTCAAGTTAAAGAAAGATATATTAAAGAACATAGCAGAGAGCCTAGAATAGAAGAAATAGCTAAAGAATTAGGAGTAGCAAAAGAAGAAATAGCCTTTAGCTTTGATGCAATACAAGATCCAATATCTTTGCAAGAACCAGTATATAATGATGGGGCAGAAAGTATATATGTTATGGATCAAGTAAAAGATAGCAAAAACACAGATGAAATGTGGACAGAAAAAATGGCAATAGAAGGTGCCCTTCAAAAACTAAATGAAAAGGAAAGAATGATTATAGCAAAGAGATTTTTTGATGGTAGAACACAAATGGAAGTAGCAGAAGAAATTGGTATTTCACAAGCACAAGTATCAAGATTAGAAAAAAGTGCAATTGGGCATATTAAAAGGTTTTATAGGTAAGTATTGAAAAATCCAAAAATTATGTTATAATTAATATATATCCAAATGGTTTTGCAACTATTTTATCAATGTAGTTTACATTGAACAAGGCAAAAGGAGGATGCAAAAAAATGGGAATTTTTATAGACCAACAAGATTTAGAAGAGGCATTGGAAGAAATGAAAAAAACTCACTCAAAGGCTATTTCAATAAACAAACAGTTGTCAGAAGAGTCAATCGCTTGGTTACGGGATAATGGGTACCATATAAAACTATATGGCTTCCTAAGTGTAATAGCAAGGAACCAAGAAGATTTTCCATCGCCACAAGAAATAAAGGTGGCAAAGGCGCTAATACTAAAAGCGATGAATGGTCACAAATAAAAAGATTTCCAATAAATAAAGAGAAACTTTACATACAGTTTCTCTTTATTCTGTAAAGTACATGGATAGTCTATTCAGAGATAAAACCTAAAGTAATAAAGCAATACCATCAGCTTGAAACGTTATAAATCATTACAAGGAACATGGATATTTATAAAATAAATTAATAAGAAATAAAAAGATAAGATGTATGTGCAGATTTAGAATGCTCTTTTAAAATGAAAGAATTAATTAGTCTAATTTTTTCAAATTGTCCATCTTTTGTCTAATTCTATCAGATACATTTTTAGTTTCTTCATGGTCAACTACATAAGAACCATTAGAGAGTCTTAAAATATCGCCTTCTTTTGCATTAGCAGGAATATCAGAAATAGGAATATCAGTCATTTTTTTGGTATTTCTATTTTCTAAAACAGCAAAATTACCTTCAAATCGGTCTAATGTATATAAGGGATTAAGACTTTTATCTAAATAACTTTTCAATTCATTGATAAAAGATTCAATAAAGTTATTAGAATTATTTGAAGATATGTTTTTTTCTAGATTATTGAACAAATCAAATTTCATATATTTTGAAAACCTCCTTCCTTGAAAATAATATAGAAATAAGTTTTAATCATTATACAAACAAAATTAAAATTTTTCAATACTTCTGTAAAAATATGTAAAAATTTTAATTTAGATTGAAAAAATAAAATTATGTAATATGATAATAAAAAACTAGAAGTATTTGAAGCAAAAATAAATTTATTATGAAACAATAACAATATATATAATAGTAAAATAAAAAAGTGAGAAATAAAATGCAAGACAAAGGTTTAGATTTTAAGCATAAAGAAGTAATTAATATAAATGATGGAAAAAGATTAGGATATGTCCAAGATGTATGTGCAGATTTAGAAACAGGAAAAATAACATCTATAATTGTGCCTTAATAGAGAATAGATGTAATAGCTTTAAATTTGATAGGTAAATAGTAAGAAAAGGATATGTTACAAAGAAAAAACAAAGTAGAACAGGCTATGTGATAAGAGAAAAAGTTGATTATGACGTAATTTGTAAAGTGGAATTATAAGTTTTGAGGGCATATGAAGATATGCTCTTTTAAAATGAAAAAATTCAAAACATTCAAATTTTAAGAACAAAAATTCGTAAAAATATTGAAAAAATATTTAAAATATGATATAAATAATATATAATATTGTCGAAATAGAAAAATATGGAAATAATAATGAATTTGTATTTGATAGTAATGAGGATAAAGACTTTCCAATAAGCTTTAGTAATAGAGATTTATATTTTGCAATAAATAAGGCAGAATTAAAGATGATAGGGAAAAAGCAAAATGAGAATTGGAATTTAAAAATTAAACTACATGATAGATATGACTATACAAATTTTAAAAAATTAGATGACTATTATTTTGATACAAGTAGTGTTCCAAAAAGTATATTTTCAAGTACTCTATATAATTTAGCTTATTATTCCATGAAATTTAAAGTAATGAAAGAATATAATATAGATATACAATTTGAATGGAATAATTTTAAGGTGGTGAAATAATGAAAAAAAAATTTGTAATTTCTGGTACTTTTTTGATTTTAATGGTAATTTGTTTAGCATTATATTTTAATGATATGCAGATGAATGAATGTTTAGAATTTAGAGTACCAAAGTTTACAAAGAGAGAAAAAATAAAACTACAATCTAAAGATTTTTTTAAAGATGAAGAATTAGTAAAAATATATTTATCAAAAAATCAAATGAAAGAAATATTAAAAGAAATAGAAAAAAATAACAACTGGCAAAACAACCAATTAGATGAAAGATTAGATGAAAAAATGAATTTTTACACTAGAGAAGAAATATATAATAAGATACCTAAAATTGAAAATGCATATTGGATATTTACTAATAGAAGTAATGGAGTAAAAGATAAGCATAGTATAGCACAATTATTAGATGATATGTATTATTCAGTATCTTTTGGTATAATAGATATAGATAATAATATTATATATTATTATGAATATGATAGATAAACAAGCAGGTTTTAAATTTTATAAGAAATGATGTTGACCAATAAAATAATTAAAGGAATAATATATATGGTAGATGAATTAGATAAATTACTGCTAGACACCATAAGTTAATTATAGAGAGTTTATTAATCAAAACAACATTAAGTTATTAATGGACTTTAAAAAGTTTAATAGTGAAAATGCAACCGTCAATATTAGAACAAAAGCAAAGAACTCTATAGAATTTAAAATAGAAAACTATATTAAAAATCATGAAAATGGAAAAGTGCCAATTAATAAATGCTTTAATGATTTATTTGGTTTAAGAATCATTTGCAATAAAGAGTTGTCGTTTGATGAGATTTTAAATTTAATTAATACAAAATACGATAATCTAAAATGTATATATTCATTGAGAAATGGATACAAAGCAACACACATTTATTTTAGAAAAGGCAATTATGCATTTCAGTGGGAATTACAAATATGGAATAAAATAGATGAAAAAAATAATATTAACTCTCATGAAAAATACAAACAAGATTATGTAAAATGGAAAAATGAAAATAAAGGAGGTAAGAGATAATGATAACACATTTTATATTTATGAGTAGTTCATATTCATTAGGAAAGAGAATAGCTTTACATTTTATTGTTGATGAGGAATCTATCCAAGAGGAACTAAAAACAGTCTTAGATAAAATTATAACGGAATGTGGAAAAGATGTATCTATTTCAACACATATGATACAAGCAGAGGATACAACTTGGGAATCAGTATGTATGACAGATCATTTCTTTAAAGGTGTTGAAGTTATTGATGGCCTTGATAAATTCATAAAGTTAATTAAGAAAGACAGAAAATTAGAAGGAATTGATATAGCTAAATATATACTATCTAAAATAAAATGTACACAATTGAAATTACAAAAATTAGTCTATTTATGCTATGCCGATTATTTATGTGATACAGATAAAAAATTATTTACAGATAAAATATATGCATTTAAGTATGGGCCAATTGTTGATACAGTATATAAAAGATATAAAAAATATGGTTATAAACCAATAACAGAAGAAAAAGAAGATATAGATGCAAATGTTTCAGAAATGCCAGCAAAAAGTAGAATATTATTTGCTGAAGCTGGCACAGAAAAAATAGTAAGTATTGATAATACTTTGAAAAAATATGGTCAGTTAACAGCAGCACAATTAGTAGATTTAACACATAAAGAAAATGCACCATGGACAATGACTCCGAAAAGTTCATGGATAGTCTATTCAGAGATAAAACCTAAAGTAATAAAGCAATACCATCAGTTTGAAACGTTATAAATCATTACAAGGAACATGGATATTTATAAAATAAATTAATAAGAAATAAAAATAGGAAGAAGTCAATACTTCTTCTTTTTGAATATAAAAATATTAATCCAATTATTACTATTTAAAAAGATAAAGAATATATTATAATAAAAGATAAAAGGAGACTAATTATGCAAGATAAAGGTTTAGATTTTAAGCATAAAGAAGTAATTAATATAAATGATGGAAAAAGATTAGGATATGTCCAAGATGTATGTGCAGATTTAGAAACAGGAAAAATAACATCTATAATTGTGCCAGGAAATAATAAAGTATTAAATTTATTTGTACAAAGTAATGAAATAGTAATACCATGGCAAAATATAAGATGTATAGGAGATGACTTAATTTTAGTGGAAATATAAATTATTGTTTAGGCTAAATTTAATTAGCTATAAAAAAGTTCAATATATTTTTTATTTATAACTCCCAGCTACATAACAGACTCTAAAAAGGCTTTATAATTATATTTTGAATTACTGCGTAAGCGACCAAACGAAACGAAGTGTAGTGCGATTGGAGCAACTGACATTTAATTTTTTATTATGGAAGTTGCGACACCAAAGTAATGAAAAAATATAATTATAAAGCCTTTTAAATAGTCTGTAATTTGCTGGTCCCCACGATTTGTTATAAATAAAAAATATATTGAACTTTTTATAGTAGCAAGTTAAACTCTGAATTGTAATTTTGTTACAAAAATTTCCATGTTACTAGTTAATGGTTTTATAAGAAAAAATGAGTAAAAGTATTGTTAAAATCATATATATCTTATATAATTATA
>CANQPY010000008.1 GCA_947625835.1 uncultured Clostridia bacterium
GAACTACTTTTTATTTTACATTTTCTTTTCATTTTTATTACATATCTTTATTTGATTTGGCTGTGAATTGTAACAAACTGCTAAAACTTCTGTAAAAGATTTTGAATTAATAGGCTTATGTATTGTTTTAGATATTGATTTTTCAGAATTGAAAAAAATTGTTGAAGATTATTCATGAACGCACAAAACTATCTCTATAAATGAAGTAATTATCTTTCAATTTCTCCATTTATCTTTAATTTTTATTTTTTATTAATTAAATTAATAACATCTTTAATAGACACACTAAAAAATGTGCTTTTTATTTCGTACCTATATGTTTTCTTATTTATAATTTTGTATGGTGCTTAGCACATTTTATGGGCTAAACGCCTTATAGACTTTTTATTAAATTTAGATTATTGTATAATAAATAATGCTATTTTTATGCACATTAACACAATTCTTACGCATATGATATTAAACTATATAAATAAATTTACAAAAACTTTTCTTAGTTTCTTCCCAAACAGCACGTACATTCTTTACTAATGGTTTCATTTTCTCCCAATTTAATTGAAATGAATATGCATGTCTATAAAAATGTCTAAAAGTTGCATATTCTCTTAATTTCAAATACAGCTGTTCATCAATAATTTCATCTCTCATAGTATTTTCACTTGCCATTTGATGTAATAATTCTTGATGAGATTTATTCCCAGTTGGAACACTACCATCTACGTTTTTAGCAATAATATCAAATATATTTTCTAGTCCATTATAAAATGAATGTAAAACACTTCCTAAAATAGTCATATCAAATAAATCTGGTGTTTCGGATTCTAACTTTTTAAAAATTAAATCATACTCAAAAAATAATTTATCTATTTCATTTATTTTAAATTCTATTTGTTCTTTTATTATTTTATCCAACTTTTAATAAACCTCCAACTTTTAATAACATTTGAGAGAAACGATTTTCTTTATCATCTAAATCTATTAAATCAAATTCGTTTTCAAGTTCAAACATTAAGATACCTGCAACTCTATAAAAATCTTTTTCATTTATTCCTCTAACTGCAATATCTATATCTGAATTTTCATTAAATTTTCCATTAGCTATAGAACCAAAAATAAATACTTCATCAGCTCCATTTTCTTTTAATATTTTAATTGCTTTCTTTATATCTTCTTTGTAAGAGTTTGGCAAATTATTTAATTTTTCTTCCATTTCGTACTCCTCCTTTATTGTAACTAGTATAACACATTTTAAATAAAAATAAAACAACTTGTGCAAAAATTGCACAAGTTTGAATAAAAAGAAACTATAGTCTTTATCTTGTTTTTTATTTGTCACATCCACAGTTACTGTCTAATGGTTTCATATCATTCATATATAATTTCTTTTCTGCTAATTTATCTTGAACTCCACGAAGTGCTTCTCCAAATCTTTGGAAGTGTACTACTTCTCTTTCTCTTAAATATCTCAATGGGTCTAGTACTTCTGGATTATCACGACAAAGGTCAATTAATTTTTCATAAGTTGCTCTAGCTTTTTGTTCTGCTGCAACTCTGATGGTACAACAACTTGAATTTTTGTTGATTTTTCAACATTCATTGTTGTACTAGCGTCTTCTATGTTGCAATTAGAATAATACAACAATTAAATTTTCCAATGTATCTTAATTGTTTTCTTGTGAGTTTTTGGGTCTTTCTGTCCAACCTCTATATATTCAATTAAGTTATCTACCATCTCTCTTGATAGCTCAGTTACATTTATATATTGATTTAATAGTTCTTTCTTTGACTTTATCGTTTCTTGCTCATTTGAAAGTTCTAATAGTTTATCCTTCTTTTTTATCAACTGCTGTTCTTTGGTTTCTTTGTCTTTTCTTAACTCTGTACTTAATGATATAAACTCTTCTTCTGTAATATGTTCATTGACCTTTTGCATAAATAAATCTTTTAATGCTTTTGAATATTTGTTTATATTTCCCTCATACTGAGATATTTCTTCTTGCAATTGTTCTTTTTCATTTCTAACTTTCTTTAAAATAATGCTTCCCTCTAATTGGTCTACATTTAAGTATTGCTTTATTAACAAGTTTAGTTCTCTCAAAACTGCTTTCTTTAATCTTTCCTCTGATATAAAACTGCCTATGCAATCACTTTTGTTTACTTGTCTTGTAGGACATCTTAAATATCTGTCATTGTGTGATTTACAAGATTTCATAGTATAACCACAATATTCACATTTGCATTTCTGTGCAAATATACCTATTTTGCCACCTTTATATGGTTTATAGTTGTTGTTTCTTTTATTCTGCACACTGTTCCACAAATCAATATCAATTATTGCCTCGTGTGTTCCTTCAAATATAAACCATTGGTCTTTGGGTCTAGGTTTATTCTTTTTAGTTCTAAAAGATACACTGCCATACTTTCCTTGTACCATATTTCCTTTGTACATTTCATTTTCCAATATATCTGATATTGAAAAATATTTCCACTGTGTTCCTAATTTATTTGATGGTATTTTGTATGCAATGCCTTGCTGAACTTTGTACTGTGTTGGATTAGGTATTCCTTGATTATTTAGTTCTCTTGCTATGGCTGTTTTTCCCATACCTTGGTTATATAATGAAAATATCTGTTTTACAACTTTTGATGCAACTGGGTCAATGATTAAATGTCCTTTTTTATTAGGGTCTTTTAAATAACCATACAATGGCACACTACCAATATATTCGCCTTTATTTCTTTTAATATCAAGTGCTGATTTTATACTATCTGACATATCTTCAATGTACCACTGATTTGTTAGTCCATTAATTTGAATAGATTTTCTATTTCCTTTTAGTGCTGTATCTGTATTATCAACTAAACCAATAAACCTAACATTCCATTCCTTAAATTTTTCAAGTACATACTGCTCAACCACAATACTATCTCTTGTAAATCTATTTAGACTTTTGCATAAAACAATATCAACTTCTCCACGCTCTGCTAACTCTAATACTTTATTATAATTGGGTCTATCTTGATTCATTCCTGCCCAGTCCTCATCTACAAATGTACCTACTATGTCCCAATCCTCATTGCTGTTAGCATATTCTGTCAACATTATTTTTTGATTTTTAATACTCTCGCTTTCATCCTCCTTATTTTTCTTATTCCTATCCTCTTGTGATAATCTGCAATAAATTGCTACTCTGTACCTTTTCTTTTCCGCAACTGTTTTGATTTCTTCTATTTTATTATTAGAAATAGCAGTATATGGATTTTTCAAAGTATTTGTTTCATTCATTTTATAATTTCCTCCTATCAGAAAACAATAAAATGAACCAATATTATCTGCTACATCTTATAACATATAATATTGGTTCTTGTAAACTGCTCTCTCTAATTTTATTTATTTAACATTAACTTAACTACTAATTGCCAAGTGTCGTTAAATGCTTGACATCTATCTGCTTCACTTGTAGAAACAAATACATTCTCACATACTATTGTATTCATCTTCAATACACCTCTTTTAGTAAAATCCTATTCAATAGACAAAACACTTATGCTTTGTTATTTATAATAAATGTGTTTTATTTATCTATTGATAGCTCTGTTGCACTTTGCTAGGTGTAAATAATCATTAAACTACTGCAATATAGCAGTACATAGGAATTTCACCTCTCGGCTATCTGCCCAGTTGCCCCATTTCGTGCGATGTCTTACTTATTAAAAGTAAAATTATTACTATAAAATAAGTTTACACTCAAGTTTTGGGTGCAAATGTATTTACTATTTTCTACCTTATAAACTAATAGTAAATAAGTTTAATGATTCTATTTAATTTTCAATGTACTGCAATTCCTTAATTTAAAGGCATTGTTATAAGTTCTTTAGACTTAATAATATGTTTGATTGCAATCAAGGAAAATTATCTTTCTCATTAATATTTTACTGTGGTTGATTTGGAAACTAATAGAAATGAAAAGTAGTACTAAAATCGATCGTTTTTGGTACTACTAAAAAGACTACTCTTGATATATCAACACCGTATTTGTTTAAAGTGTTTAATATATCAAGTTTTTACTATGATAATTTTAATGTCTTTAAGAGTTTCAAAAATTATTACCAGAATGATTGACTTCTGGTACACAATTGCGGTACCATGTCTCCAGTAAGGAGGTAGGTATTATGTTGATAGGTTATAAAAGATGCTCAACACAAGAGCAAAAATTAGATAGACAAACTGATATATTAAGTGAATATGGTGTTAGTAAAATCTTTGAGGAAAAGATAACTGGAACTAAAAGAGATAGACAAGAATTAAATAAAATGCTAGAAATGTTAAGAGAAGGAGATATTATAGTTGTTACTGATTTAACACGATTATCACGCTCTACAAAAGATTTATTTGAAATTGTAGAAACTATCAATAATAAAGGAGCTGAAATCAAAAGTCTAAAAGAAAGTTGGCTTGATACAACTACGCCTCAAGGCAAATTACTATTCACAATATTTGCTGGACTTGCTCAATTTGAAAGAGACTTAATTGCAGATAGAACCAAGGAAGGACTTGCTTCTGCAAAGAAAAGAGGTAAGACACTTGGTCGTCCTTGCAAATTTCAAGATAAGAAAGAAACTATACTTAATATGTATAATTCAAATGATTATTCTATAAGCGATATTATTACTGCAACTGGAATATCTAAAACAAGTTTATATAGATTAGTAAATGCCCAATAAATAAATCATTAAAAATAATACATTAGATACAATTTCAATGTACCTATTGTTTTCATATTTGTATAAATAAAAAGAAACCCCATACAGTTAAACTATATGGGTAAAAGTAATATTTACTTTTTGGTACAGTTTCAGTAGGAGATACTCTTAATATCATTAAACCACACTCTTTGAGTAGACATGTGCTCCGGCAAAATATCGACTGATGTCTCGGAGATGTAACCGATTTCCCCCTCGACAGTCGATCCGTTATTGGTTGTGATTTTTACAGTTTCAAACAACCGAAACTGTTTGTCGTCCTGCTCCACTGTGTGGAATTGCTCTGCATCTCCCCACCAAAAATGGTCTTTGCTTTTTTGACCTGCTGTTACCATGGTATTACCTCCTTAAATTTTTTTGGAGGTTAGAAACCTCCAAGTGTTTGATTTATTGGTTTCTAAACAATACTACATTTATATAATACCATATTTTACATAAAATTGCAAGCATATCAATTCAATATTTGCTTTATTTTAGAATGCTATTAAATAAGTGTTTTCCAAGTATATATAACTTTATTGCTATTGTTGATGGAAATGCCTTAAAATCGATTGTCATAACACCAAATATTGTATTAGATAAAGAAATCAAGTAGAATTGGGGGATTCTACTTGGTTTTGCACTCATTATTCAGATTGGTAGATATAATAAAACCAAACAAGAATAGTTGTTGTTCTTCTTCACTTGACATTTGGTTTGTAATTTCCCAGTACTGTTCAAAAAGTTTCTGTTGTTCTTCTGTAAATGTAGATTCCATTTTGTCTGATATCCTCAATTGCTTAGTTCTTAACTTTTCATATTCCAAACTTGAAGTATACAATTCTTCTTTAAAATAACTAAACAATGTTTTAAGCAATTTCATATTACTAAAATCAATATTCTTCAAAGCATCTGTATCAAATATGCTGTCAAAATGTCTTAATATATCTTTTGCATTTTCCATTATAACACCTCCTCAAGCCATTCTAATTGATGGTCTCTAGCTTACCGGAGATGTTCCCATTTGTCAATCTATTTTTAAAATATCTATAAACTTTTAAATCCAAACTTGGTGAATAATTTCTCTAACTTATTATAGTCAGCTATATCTTTCGCAGTTGAAGTATCTTTTGGATAGTAACATTTTCTATCTTCATTATAATCACCACCATTAATATAATGATACTTTGATAGTTCTAAAATGCTTTCACTACACCTCTGTCTATGTTCATAACCTCCGATTTTTAATAAAACATGATAAGACTTTAAATTAAAATTAGGTGCTATTACATTCTCAATATCTGTATTTAACCATTGTTCTATTTGATTTCCAATCTCATTATATGCTTTTACAACATATCCTTTATCCCTAATAACAATCCAAGATGGAGTATAACCAGTTAAAGCATAAGAAGCTAGATTAGCTGAAGGTCTCTTAGCATAATCATAATACATAACTTGACACCTTTTATTTAAGTCTCTTGATAATTTAATTGCCACATTTGTATCATTTACAATTGCTACCATTTCAGTATTTTTTATTCTAAATATGTTTAATCTTAATCTATCTGAGATTGTTGCAACATAATCAAATTGATTTGTAGATACATCATCTATAACCGTTATAGAACAACTTTCTTTTTGCTTTGTATATGCAATTATTTCTTCTAATGATATGGATTGTAAATCTGTTATCTTTAACATATTTGATTCACCCTTCAATTCTCTAAATACTAATGACTACATTAACACAATTATATCTATTTTGTAAAGTAATATTTATATATAAGTTTTAAATTTCTTCAAGCCTTTTTATTTAACCTTTATTACACTTTATACCTTATATACTAAAAGTGCCTTAAAATCGATTGTCACAAGAGTTAGAAATAAATTATATCTATTAGTCTAGTTATTATCTACTTCAAATATTGTATATGCTTTATACAGTAATGTTTTAGTTTTTGATAATAAAGTGGAAATATATAAATAATCAGTATATGATAGTTCTTCTGTAAAATCTGTATATTCTG
The DNA here is from genome assembly GCA_947625835.1 of uncultured Clostridia bacterium. Lineage (GTDB taxonomy): Bacteria > Bacillota > Clostridia > TANB77 > CAG-508 > CAG-269. The sequence goes on from CANQPY010000008.1 coordinate 6,774, forward strand.
TTAGCTTTCTAATTATTTTATTGATATCATAAATATCTCTTTCAACTGCAGTATCATTCAATGATTGTCGTACTTCTATTAAATGCAATTACAACATCTCCTTTATACTATAATTAGTTTCTCATTAATATTTTACTTGGTATTTCCTCAACTTATTATGCCAAAAATCTCTCATATAAGATTTCAAAGGAAAAAATAATAAAGGTCATAATAATTACAACCTTTATTATTTTGGATTTGATTTTGCTTTTAGTTTTATTATACTTTAATGTTAAATATGTATTTACTATATTTTCTTTTACTTCTAATGTATACACTTGCTTCTGTACCTGTATATTATCTTTACTTTGCTGACTAGTGTTTGTTCTTACTTTCTTAAACAATTGAGTAGTTACTGCATTCATAATCCTATAAGTATTACCATTTCTAATAAGATAAGTTTTGTTGGAAATATTTCTATACACATCTGATTCTACCTCTACACATTCTCCATAAAGTAACTTTTCTTTTGGTGGTGATATTATACCTTTACTCTTGTTGTACATCTTTGCACCTTTAGGAAAGTATTTAAATCTTTCTAGTCTTTCATTTCTCTTATCTTTTGAATGTCTTAATGATTTTATAGTATTTAAGTTTTGCATTACATATACACCATTGTGTTTCCAGATTTTTCTTAATTTCTCTTGTGATATAAATAACCTCCTATTATCTGTTGTCTTTATAAAAGCATGTATATGCCAACAACCTTTTTCTGTTTGCTCAAATAGACCAATATGTTCTATATGATTAAACTCTGTTTGTTTCTTTAATTCTTTTATAAAATTACTATAGTAGTCCTTGATTACTAATATATCTGTTACATTCTCCTTACAAGTCAAAGTAACAAATATCTCTTTTACACTACCTGGAAAATTGTATAAAACTTTCTCCTCATAATCTCTTAGTTTTCTTCTAACACTACTAATACTTGTGTGATTATCTAAATCATACTTCTTAACCTCACCAGTTCTCTTATCCACATATTCATATTTATTTAATTTCTTTATATAACTACCAATATTAATCTTATTTCTTACCTTTACAATTTTACTATATCTACCTAAATCTATTTTTACAACTTCATCTGTATCTTTTATCTTATGTGGAATCTCACTACATTCAACTATAACATTTCTATTCATAATTATTTCCCCCATATCTATTCTGTAAAGAATGACATTTCTATTGTTACATACTAATAAAATTAAAAAGGAACTTACCAATCAAAAAAAGACACATACTAATGTATGGTCTAATCTTAAATATTGGTTCATTCTATTGTATTTTACTTATGTTGTACTATCAAAGGGGCAACATCTGCTGCTAAGTCTTCTTGCAAGTTTGCAATTGGATCTCCTTTACATGCTATATATGCTGCTGTAAATGGTACTCCTGCTGCTGATGCTGGATATACATCCACACCATGATCTGTATAATATGGTGCTAAACCTGCTTTTTCAATTTCTTCAATTGATGCTCCATCTGTTAATTGGTGTACTATTGTTCCTACCATTTCCAAGTGTGCTAATTCTTCTGTACCAATATCATTTAATATTGCCTTTGATGTTTGGTCTGGCATGCCAAATCTTTGAGATAAATATCTTAAAGAAGCTGCTAGTTCTCCATCTGGTCCACCATATTGTGATATAATTACTTTAGCTAAACGAGGATCAGTACATTTTATATTAATTGGATATTGTAATGTTTTATTATAAGTCCACATTAGAAGTTCCCCCTTTTCCATGGCCATGGCTCTTCCAACCATCTCCACTTATTGCAAGGGTAATTAATGGTAAGAGGTCCATATACTTTTTGATATTTTTCTTTTAATTCTTTCAATTCTTTGCAGTATTTTCTATGCAAGCAAAGTGCTTTTTGGTCTTCTGGATGAGTGTCTAAATATAATGCCAATTCATTAATAGCAAATTCATAGGCTCTTATTTGATCCATCATTTCTCTTCTTTCGCAACAATCTACTGTTCTTTCTTCTTCACAACCACAATCGTTATTATTATTTGATATTGTATTTACTTCATCTAAATTATTTCCACATCCGCAACCACAATTTCTATTTTCTTCTACTGACATTTATTACACCCCTTTCCAATCTTATTAATTCTTTTAAGATATTCAATTTCTTCCATAGATTGACCAGGAACATATGGACTAACTAATTCTGGAAAGATTGTACCCATTTTTAATCCAACAGCTGGTTTAAAAGTTTTTTCCATATATTGATATGGAACATAGCTTTGTGATAACATTGGATCTTCTGGAAAAATGCTTTGTTCTTCATCAAATCCACAACCACAACTATCTGTATAGTCTTCATAAGAAACTACATTAGCACATTGTTGTTCTAAGATGTCATTTTGACATTCACATGAATTTTCTTCATTATAACTATTGTTCATACAAGAACATCTTCTTCTAAACATGTTATTTCCTCCTTTTAGTACATAATATGACCTAAAAATAAAAAATGTTACAATATTTTTATTTTACAAATTTTTTTGAAATTATAAAATTTTAATAAAATAATTTTTTTCGGACATACTAATATTATTAAAATATAAATGGTATTTAAAATTACCAAGAACAGGAGTGTAATTATGGAAAATCAAAATTTAAATATTTTAGACGAAGTAAACAAAGGAGCAACCATGGGAATGGATGCTATCTCATATGTATCTGAAAAAGTTTCTAATGATAATCAATTTAAAAATGTTCTTGATACGGAATATAAAAAATATGAAAAAATTTCTGAACGTGTAAATGAATTATATTCTAACTATACAGACAAAGAACCTCATGAAACTAATGCTATGAATAAAATGATGACATGGTATGGTATACAAATGAAAACAATGACAGATGATACAACTTCTAAATTGTCTGAATTATTAATGCAAGGTACAAATATGGGAATTATTGAAGGTAGACGTTTGTTAAATCAAAATTCTCAAATTGATTCAGATGTAAAAAATATTTTAAATGATTTTGTTGTTATGCAAGAAGATAGTGTTGAAACACTAAAAAAATATCTATAAAAAAAATCCCCAAGAGATATCAATTCTCTGGGGACTTTTTTTATTCTAAATAATTTTCTACTTTTTTTATAAATACTACGTTTTCGATAATATCCATTATTCCATATACAATAATAATTATACCTATAATCTGTAGCATTGCGCCACTATTAATTAATATGTAAATTCCACCTATAATCATTACAATGGCCAATATCAATGTTAATAACCATAATTTTGATTTATAGTCTTTCCAAATAATTGTTGTTTGCAAATCCATTAATCCACTATAAATAATCCAAATAGCTATTATAATTCTAAATAATGAAAAAATTATACTACTGCAGAACATTATAATAATTCCAATAATTATAGCAATTATTCCAATAGCTAATGAATAATTATCTGTTTTCCCTGATGCAAAATAATCCACTCCTTTTAGAATTCCCATTATAATGCAAATTGCTCCTAAAAACAATGAAATGACTGATACTATAGTGTCTGGTCTTGCTATTATCATAATTCCAAATAATATAAATAGCATAGAAATAATGACATCTGTCCAACTTGATTTTTTTAATAATTTTTCCATATCAATTACTCCCTTTTTTATAGATACAACAAAATGTTACTATATTCTTATATACAGTAACATTCTATGCTAAATTATGCATTTTCAGTTTCTTTTTTTGCAACAATTTCTTTTCCGTCATAGTATCCACAGTTTTTACAAACTCTATGTGGCATAATTGGTTCATGACAATGTGGACAACTTGAAAATGTTGGATTTTCCTTTTTCCATGTTGATCTTTTTGCATGTGTTCTTGCTTTTGACCATCTTCTTTTTGGTTGTGCCATATTATTCCCTCCTCACATTTAGATATAAATATATCTATAAAATTATACTAATTTTTACCTATTTTGTCAATAGTTGTACTATGAATATTATTTAATTTTTAAAATTTGTCCTACATATATTAAATTTGGATTTTTAATTCTATTTATATTTACTAAGTATTGAACTGTAACATTAAACTGTAAAGCAATTTTGCTTAAAGTGTCTCCTCTTTGAACTGTATAATAATTACTTTGCAAAATAGGATTTAATTGTTGGTTATTACTTTCTGTAATTCTTAATTTTTCTCCTGGGAAAATAAGATTTGGATTTTGAATATCATTTATTTCTACAATGTGAGCAACACTAACACCATAACTTTGTGCAATTTGTGATAATGTATTTCCGCTTTGAACTGTGTATATAATATCTCCTGTTCCTCTTGTTTCTTGACCATTAACAGTTGAATTTGTAATTATTTTTAATATTTGACCTGGAAAAATTAAATTTGGATTTTCTATTTGGTTTAGTTCAACTAATTCTTGTACAGTTGTTCCAAATTTTAAAGCAATTCCATACAAAGTGTCTCCTCTTTGGACTGTATAGTCTTGAGTTTTTGTATTAAAATTTTGCATTTGATTTTCTTCTTGACTTGGTATAGTACTTGTATCTGATAAAAATATACTTTCAGTATAAATATCTCTATCTACACTGCCAGAAATTCCCGGAATTCTTCCTCTGTCTGTGTATTGAACCCCAATCCAATTATTCCAATTTGATTCCACATTATTTAATTCATTATAATTTCCATAGTAAGCAAGCCATAATTCATAATTATTAGCAAGTTTCTTTGAAAATCTGCTAATGCTATTTGATAAGTCACTATATATAATAACTTCCTTATTTGTTAATCTTTTTACGGTTTCTAAAAACACATCTGCTATTTGATTTGTTTGTTCTGTACTTACTCCTCCAAACACTTCATAATCCATTACTAATTTGCAATCTGGATTTTTTCCGGATATTACTGAAGCAAAAAATTTTGCTTCATTTTCTGCTTCTTCTGTATTTGTTGCAGTTAAAAAATGATAAAAGCCAACTTTTAATCCATTTTGCTTTGCATTTGTATAATTAGTTTCAAAATAAGGATCTTTAATATTGTCTCCTTGACTTGCCTTTATATATACTACTTCAATTCCACTTTGACTAACTTGTGAATAATCTATGTATCCTTGCCAATCGCTTACATCTATTCCTTGATATTTGGGATTACTTATTGGCGTTATTGCATAAGTAAAATTTATATTAATAAAAAACATAAGTGCAATTATAATAAAAGTTATAAAAAATAATTTTATTTTCTTCACACAAAAAAACCTCCCTTACATATTAATTTATAATATGTAAGAAAAGTTTTTTGTGTTCTTTTAAGAATCATATTCAAATACATTTACTGTTTTAACTTCTATATCTGAAAAATCATCGTCTTCTTTTTCTAAATTAAGAATTTTAAAAGAAAATTTATTTTTTATTTTCATATCAATATTAGAAATATCAACTAAAATTCTTGTTGATAGGTCTTGTCCTATTGGCAAAGTTTTATTTTGGTTATCATAAAAAATACAGTTTGTAAAGCTAATTCCATTTATGCCTTTGTTAAGATTAATTTTATAGAAGTTAATAATTTTATTATCTTTTTGATTAATCATTCTTTTTATTTCAGAGTCTGGATTAATATCAAATATATTTATTTCTTTATCATCTATGAGTCTATTTTGAAGTCCTTTATATACTGGTAATTCATCTAATAACGTTACTTTTTCAAGTGCTTCTTTTATTTGTTCTATAACTCTTTCTAAAGATAATTTATATTCTAATTGTTTAGTACTTTTACTTATATCTAAAATACTAAATTTGTCTTTTGCCAATTCTCTGTGCTTTTTATTGTTAATTTCAGATACTTTTGATGAATCTTTTACTATTCCGCCAAAAATATCAAATTCATCTTGTTCAGATAGTTCTTTTTCTCTTGTAGCTTCTTTTTTTAATTCTTTCAAACTATCTTCTATTTCTTTTGGCGAAATATTATTTGTTTTTAACTTATTTAATATGTCGATTAAATTAGTAGAACTTATATAAATACTATCAGTTTCTTGTTTTGTTAATTGTTTCCTTTGTTCTTTATCCATTTCATTTCCAAACTTTTCAAGGTCTTCTTCATAGTCAAATACTTTACTAACTTTTTTTATAATGTTTACTTCTTCTTCCTCTCCTTCTGGGAGTGAAGATAGTTCATCTTTGTTAGTGTATTTCCAAAATTCGAATATGCTTTTTTTATGACTATCAATGTCATCAATAAATGCAGTAGCATTTCGTATTTTTTTATCCATATTTTTATTTTTTAGTTTTAGGCTATTTAAGTCCATTGTAATGTTTTTTAATTCATTTTCTATTTTTTCAAATTCTTTATACTCTTCTAATAGTTCTTCTATTGTATAATTTGCTTTTTCAGCTGATAGATTTTTATTTTTTTTCTTTTCTTTTATAATAATATCGTCACTTTTTTGGTCTACTACTATTACCTCTTCTTCTTCTTCCCCATCTTTTTTCATCCTTTTTGGATACATTTTATTTTTCTTTTTACTGTATTTGAAGTAATATTTAAATTTTCCAAAAAAAGTTCTTTTGCATTCTAAAAAAGTAGAAATTTGTCTTTCTTTTTCACGATATTCTATTTCTTGTTCCATTATTTCTATTTTTAGTTTTTCTAATTTTAGGTTGTTTGTTTCAATAAGTTCTTTTGCTTGATTACATCTTTCTTCACCTAATTTATATTCATCACTAATCCATTTAGTTATATCTTCGTATTTTATTTTTCTATTTTCTATATAAAATTCTATGTCACCTGATTTTGCTATGTCTGTTCTAAAAGTAAAATAATTTGGCATTTCTGTTTGTAATATAAACATTGCTTTTATTAGTTTATAAAATTGATTTGCTTCTTCTTTACTGTTTAATGTGATTTTATAAGGACTTTTTATTTTTTCATAAACTACTGTTTCCCCAACAATTTGTATACTTAATTCGTCCTTTTTGTTGTAAACTTCATATATTAATGGCCAATCTTTTGTAAAAAGCCATAAATAATTTTCTAGATCTTCAAATTCAGATTTTTTTAAAAATTCTTTACTATATCCAACATTTCTGATTGGTACAAATATTTTTCCTGCTTTCTTTTTTTCTAGTTGTTTTTTTAGTAGAAAGAAAAATGCTGAATAATTTGTGTCTTCTGTTGGAACTAACATAAAATATTTATTTGTATTTTCAGAATAATAAATTTGCCATAAATAGTTTCCTTCAAATTTTACTTTAAATGGAATTTTTTTATTTAAATTTTCTTGCTCTTTCTCTACTTTTTCAATGTCTTCTATTTTTATTTGTTTTAGCATATTTAAAAATGTAGTGTATTTTAATATATTTTCTTCTTTTTTATTGTCTAAATAATCTGCTAATGGGCTTGCTTTTTTGTATTTTTCTTCAATTTCGTCTAGTCTATTTGTTGGTGATAATAATATTTCTATATCTTTTATAGGAATATATCTATATTGCCTGTATTGTCTTTCGTCATAAAATTTAGGTACTCTAAATTCTAATGGTTCAAATTTTTTGATTGTTGTTGGTATTTTATCTAAATCTAGTCCTAGGTAATTTAGTTTTTTTTCAATGCTATCTTTCGGCAATTTTCTCTCTCCTTTATTTTATAATATCATAAAAGTTTTTAAATTCATAACCATTTTGTTTTAACCAACTAATAATTTGTGGTAAAGCATCTGATGTTACTTTTTTAGCTTGTGCATCATGCATTAATATAACTACACTATTTTTGCTTCCTACAGTTTCTTGTATTCTTTTCATTTCAAATTCAACTGTTGGTTTTGTTGTTTCTGCATCTCCTGAAAGTGCATTCCAATCAACATATAAAATATCATTTTGCGCTAATAATTCTCTTGCTTGTGTTTTAATTGCAACATAAGGTCCTCCTGAAAATCCACCTGGAAATCTAAAAAGATGTGAATTATATTCTGGTACACCTATTGCATTTTTTTACAGCTTCATTGCATTGGTTGAATTCATCTAATACTGCTTGTGGCGAAGAATATATGGCAGAATATGAATGAGAATATCCATGATTTGCAATATAGTGCCCTTCTTCATAAATTCTTTTTACTGTTTCTGGCAAGGCTTCTACTCTTGAACCTAATACAAAAAAGCTAGCTTTAATGTTTTCTTGTTTTAGTGTATCTAAAATTGTTGGTGTTACAGAAGATGGTCCATCATCAAAGGTTAAAAATGCTCTTTTAGTTTCTGAGCTATATATTTTTGATATATTGTCTTTTCCTTCTTGTGTTAATTTTGGTATTCTCAATTGTCTTAGTCTTTCTTCTTCTTTTTTTCGTTCGTTTTCTACTTTTTCTAGTTCTTGCACTGCTAATACTTGTGCTTTATATTCTTGAGTTTTAAAAATTAATCCAAGTAAATTTTTTACTATCCAAATAAATAGAAACAGTACTAAAATCATTATAATCATTATAACTACTTTTTTTGGATTTATTTTTCTATGCCTTGCCATTTTTTCATAGTCAATATAATAGTCATTGTTTCCATCATTAACCATTTTTTTATTACATCCCTTTTTATTTTTCTTTATTATATATCATTTTTCGATTTTTTAGTAGTTATTTTATAAAAAAAATCAAAAAGTGTCGCTTTTTAGGGAAACCTTTTACGACACTTTAAAATTTTGTATTTTAATTAATATTTTTGTATTTGTGTTACCACTTCATTTTTACTACTTCGAAGTTCATTTGACATATTTCTTATATAAAATACGTAAAAGATAACACTTATGAAAAAGATAGAAAGTATAATCAAAATTCTAAAAATAATATCCCCTATAGTAGGTTTTGATTTATGTTTTCCCTTTTTAACTTTTTGGTTCTCTTTTGTTTCTTCCATCCTAACTCCTCCTTATTTATTTTTTCATTATGTTTTTTAAAAATTCTATTTCTTCTTCTGCATTTAGCCTCATAAAAATAGGCTCTCCTTTTTCAATCACTTTTACATTTTCTATTCTATCATATATTTTTAAATTTTTCCAGTTTTTTTCATTATTTTTTTCAATTCCTATTTGATGTAATATATTTTCTGATGTATTTCTCATAAAAGGTTTTATTAAAATGGCTATTTTCCTTATATTTTCAATTAAATGATACATGCATGACTCTAATTTTTCTTTTTGCTCTTCTTTTGCTAATTGCCATGGTGCTGTTTCATCAATATATTTATTTGTTCTTGAAATTAAATTCCAAATTTCTTGAATGCTATTTGCTATTTCGTAATTGTCTATTTTTTGTTCAAATTTTTCTACTTGTTCTAAGGCATAATTTTCTAATTGTTCATCTACTTCATTTGGTGTTCCATTATATTTTGGAACTTTTCCATCAAAGTATTTATTTACCATAGATACTGTTCTATTTACTAAATTGCTTAAGTCATTGCATAAATCAAAATTATATCTTTCTATAAAAGATTCTGGTGAAAATATTCCATCTTGTGAAACTGGTAATTCTCTTAATAAAAAATATTTTACACTGTCTAGTCCATATCTTTCTATTAAAGTTTCTGGATATATTACATTTCCTTTTGATTTAGACATTTTTCCATCTTTCATCATAATCCAGTTATGAACTAAAATAGTTTTTGGAAGTGGTAAATCTAATGCCATTAAAAATATAGGCCAATATATTAAATGAAATCTTGCAATATCTTTTCCTACTATTTGTAAGTCTGCTGGCCAATATTTTTTAAATAATGTTTCGTCTTCTGATAAATATCCTAATGCAGTTATATAGTTAGTTAGAGCATCTAGCCATACATAAACAACATGTTTTGGATCTTTTAATACTTTTATTCCCCAATCAAATGATGTTCTTGTTACACATAAATCTTCTAATCCTGGTTTTATGAAGTTATTTATCATTTCATTTTTTCTATATTCTGGTTTTATAAAGTCTGGATGGTCTTCATAGTATTTTAATAATTTATCTGCATATTTTTTCATATTAAAGAAATATGCTTCTTCCTTCATAAGTCTTACTTCTCTACCACAGTCTGGACATTTTCCATCTACTAATTGTGTTTCAGTAAAATATGTTTCACATGGTATGCAATACCATCCTTCATATTCTCCTTTATAGATGTCTCCTTGTTCCATAAATCTATCAAATATTTTTTGTACTACTTTTTCATGTCTACTCTCTGTTGTTCTTATAAAATCATCATATTCTATCTCCATTTTAGCCCATAATTCTTTTGCCATTTTTGCCATTTCGTCTACATATTCTTGGGGTGTTTTATTTGATTCTTTAGCTTTTTCTTCTATTTTTTGTCCATGTTCATCTGTTCCTGTTAACATGTAACTGTCTTCTTCTTTTAGTTTATGGTATTGCTTTATACTGTCTGCTAATACTGTTGTATATGCAGTTCCTATATGGAATCTTCCACTAGGATAATAAATAGGTGTTGTTACATAAAATTTGTTGTTCATTTAATATTTCTCCCTTCTAGTAAAATTATATCAATAAATTGCAAATGTTATTCAAATATTTTCCTTATTTCTTCAAAGCATGCATCTTCTTCTGTTAAGACAATGTCAAATGCTTTATTATACATTTTTATTAAATTGTCTGTTGTATATTCATCTATCATAGCAATTTTTAGTGATGTATCTAATTCTTCTCTGTCTAACATAGTTAAGTCTTCTATTAAATCCCCTATTAAAATTTTATATTTTCTATGTTTTATTTCTTCTATTGATCTTTGTCCATTCATTGATTTATTCAATGAGTGTATCATACTATTTACATCAAATTCTTTTGCAAATCCATATTCATCAAATTCTATAAAGTTACTAATTATATTGATATTTGAATAGTAACAACCTTGTTGCTTTAAAAATTCTTCAATTACATTTCCTATTCCTGCTGATAATATAATGACTGGTATATTTTCATCATATGCTTTTTTGAAGAATCTTTTTCCTCCATCTCTTATTACTATATTTCCTGTTTGTATGGATTCTGTTATTTGCTCTTTTGTTAAATTATATTTGTGAAATAATTCCATACATTCTTTGTGCCATTCTTCCATTACTTTCTTTTTTTCTTCAAATGGCATATCAAAGTCTAATTCAATTGGTCTATATTTTTTCCATAATGCATCTACTTCTTTTTGAAATTTTTTTCCTAATAGTTTTCCTGCTATTTCCCATGAGTCATCACTATTATTTGTTGTGATTGTTTTGTCAAAGTCTACTACTACATATGTGTTTTCTCTACTTAATTCTAATGTTTCTAATTTGTTTGTGTTTATATATTTCATTGGTATTCTTCCTTTCTCTTTTTTATATATGTATATTATCACTTTTTTATAAAAATATCAATAAAAAAACGGAATTAAGATTTTCTATGTAATAAAATTGCTTAGAAAATCTTAATTCCGCATAATTAAAAAGTTTTTATGTTTGTTTTATTAGTTCCAGATTACAGGGCGGAAGGTAACTACTCCAACCCCGTTTCCCGTAACGCACGCATCACTATCATCTGCAATAAACCCCACAATGCCTGTTCTCAAACAGAAAAGTTTTCCACTGTTCCAGTTTGCAAATGAACTTGAACCTCCAATCTTCCACCCCTTTGTTTCTGCCAAAGCCATTCCTTTTGAATGTTCTACATTTGTATTTGCATCTGATTCTAATTCTTCTACATATTTTGTTCCTTTATTATCCACTATATTTTTTCTAGCTTCAGGGGAAATCTTTCTATTTGGATCTAATTCTTTCATTATAGCTGATGCATGTGTATTATGGATTGGCGTTCCTAAATTCATCACTCCTGTTTTGTTTCCAGTTGTTGTGGAATAGCTTGTTGAATTTATTTGAATACTTGGAATTTTAGAGATTCTCACTTTTCCATACCCACTAAGACTTAAATATGCTACTGCTCCCCAATCCTTATTTAGTGACAAATGTGGATCTAGTTTATTGTCTCCTAAGGTACTTGTATTTGAATTTATTCTTAAGTCATAACAGTATTGATAAGCATCTGAAATTGAAATACTTACATGTGTTTCTGTTCCTGGCTTTATTTCTATTGCAGCATTTGATACTGTTGCAAAAAAAGCTATTATTAAAAATGCTATTATTAATATTTTAACTCTTTTATTCATTATTTTCTCCTCCTACTTGTTTATTAGATGGCTCATACTTGCTCATCCATATTCCTTTTAAATTTTTACTTCCATCTGTTCCTGATGGTTTAAATGCTGGATGTACCGTATATCCTTCTGGTAATTCTTCTCCATATTTTTCTTTATTGATTGGTTTATCTTCTAAGTCTATATATATAATATCAATTACTCCTGTTATTTCTATTTTATATGCATATCTTGGTACCCATACCCACCATGCTTCTAAATCGTTTGCATCTGTTTTTATATTTGCCCATATATTATTTTGGTAGTCATACCATTTCTTTTCATTATTTATTGTATTTAAATTTACTTCTGATAATTTCTTTTCATCTATAAATTCATCTGTGGTACTGTCATATAATTCTATATATGTATGTTCTTTATCAAATCCTTCCATATCTGGGGCGTAGTATTCTTCTGTTGTTGCTCTGTTTTTGTATGTTAAACTTGGCTCATATTTACTCATCCATATTCCTTTTAAGTTTTTGCTTCCATCTGTTCCTGATGGTTTAAATGCTGGATGTACCGTATATCCCTCTGGTAATTCTTCTCCATATTTTTCTTTATTGATTGGTTTATCTTCTAAATCTATATAAATAATATCAATTACTCCTGTTATTTCTATTTTATATGCATATCTTGGTACCCATACCCACCAACTTTCTAAATCATGTGCATCTGTTTTTATATTTGCCCATATGTTATTTTGGTAGTCATACCATTTCTTTTCATTATTTATTGTATTTAAATTTACTTCTGATAATTTCTTTTCATCTATAAATTCATCTGTGGTACTGTCATATAATTCTATATATGTATGTTCTTTATCAAATCCTGTCATATCTGGAGCATAGTATTCTTCTGTTGTTGCTCTATTTTGGTATGTTAAACTTGGTTCATATTTACTCATCCATATTCCTTTTAGGTTTTTACTTCCATCTGTTCCTGATGGTTTAAATGCTGGATGTGGTTCATATCCTTCTGGTAATATACCCTTATATTTAGGGTTTAATGGTTTATCATCTAATCCTATATAAATTACATCTATTGGTATTTCTGCATCTTGTCCATTTATTTTATATGCATATCTTGGTATCCATACCCACCAACTTTCTAAATTGTTTGCTAGTGTTTTTGCATTTGCCCATATTGCATTTCCATAATCATGTAATGTATAATTTTCTTCTATTTTAGCTGGTTCCCCATCTGCTATATATTCTTCTACTGGTACATCTTTTTCTTCTGAAAAATCATTTGTATAATATACTAAATATGTGTCTTTTGAACTAAATCCTTTCATGTTTGGTGCATAGTAATATTCTTCACCTACTTGTATTACATCTGATTCTTTGTCTATTGTTTCTCCTGCTTGTTCTCCTCCTGGTCCACTTTCTCCGCCTGAAGATGTTCCTCCTTTTCCTTTTTCTGCACATTCATAACTATGGTAAACTTGTCCTCCTATGTTTGTTTGTGGAATTTTATATACTGTATCTGTTGTTTCATCATATACATATGTATTTTCTTTTCCATTTCCTGTTTCTTTATCTATTATATATATGTTTGCCACATTTCCTTCTGCATCTAATAAATTATTAAAATCGTCTACTTCATAATCTTTTGGACTTGTTAAGTCTTGCATTCCGTCTCTTGTGTACAATACTTCTTGTTTTAATGTATCTGGTATTGTTACATCATTTTCATTTAATTTTGTGCTAAATAATTCTGTTGAACCTTCTCCACTTGCATTGTTTGCTTGTATTTCTGCTTGTTTTAAACGTACGTTTTCTTCTATTTGTTTCATTTCCGTTGCAAAACCTGCTAGTTGTGCTTTTGCAAGCAAACCATTTTCTCCAAATATTGCTCCTATTGATATTGCAGCTAATATTAGTAAAACTATTATTGTTATTACTAATGCAATTAATGTTATTGCTTTTTCGTCTTTACCTTTTATTTTCTTTGCTACTTCTTGCGTTTTTAATTTGATTTTCACTGCTCTGTTTTTTCCCCTTTCTTTTAATTTAATTTTTTACTCTTTACGCAAATTATAATAATTGTGATTTAATTTTTTCTTTTGTTTTTCACCTCATTTCTTTTTTTATCTTTTTTATTTTATTATTTGAAAAAGTTTTATGTCAATATGTTTATAATGTTGTAATTAAAACTTAATATTTCTTTTTTTAATTGCACATATTATATGAATATCCAAAAACGGAATTAGTATTTTCTAATTTTAATCGTTAGAAAATTTCTAATTCCGTTTTTTATATATTATTTTATATTCTTATTTTAATCTTTCTCTTCTTTTGTTATATTAATTTTAAATAATTTAAATATTTCAACAATAACAATTGGTGCAAAAATCAATACAATTAATTCTAAAATATTTTCTGTTGGAAGTACAGGTATGCTAAATATATTTCTTAAAAATGGTACTAATAAAATAACTAACATTAGGGCAGTTGATGCAACAATTGCTAAAACTAATTTACTATTATTAAATACTTTTGTTCTAAATAATGATTTTTTATTATCTCTTACATTAAATACATGTACTAATTCTGATAAAGCAAGTGTTACAAATGCCATAGTTTGACCTACTTCTATTTTAGATTGGTCTAATGTTAAGCCATCAATTTCAGTATTTGTTGTTGCTAATCCTATCATAAATGCAATTAATGTTAATAATCCTATCATACACCCTTGATAGATTATACGCCATGTCATTCCTTTGGTAAATACTCCTTTACTAGGTTTTGCTGGTTTTCTGTTCATGATATCTGAATTTGCAGGGTCAAAAGCTAAAGCTAATGCTGGAAGTGAATCTGTTACTAAGTTAATCCATAAAATATGAATTGGAAGTAATATTTCTAAATGTCCTATATCTGTAATTCCAAACCAACTTGCAAATAATGGTGTACAAAGTGTTGCGAAAAATAATACAAAAATTTCTCCTATATTGCTAGATAATAAAAATTGTATTACTTTTAAGATATTGTCATATATTCTTCGTCCTTCTTCAACTGCTGAAACAATTGTTGCAAAATTATCATCTGTTAAAATAACATCTGCTGCTTCTTTTGCTACATCTGTTCCTACCATTCCCATTGCACAACCAATATCAGAAGTTTTTAATGCTGGGCTATCATTTACCCCATCTCCTGTCATAGCAACAATTTCTCCATTTTTTTGCCAAGCTCTTACAATTCTTACTTTATGTTCTGGTGAAACTCTTGCATATACAGAATAATGCCTAACATTTTTTTCTAATTCTTCATCTGACATTTTTTCTAGTTCTAAGCCTGTTATTGCTTCATCTTCATTTTCTAGAATTCCTAATTTTTTTGCAATTGCTATTGCTGTAATTTTGTGATCTCCTGTAATCATAACAGTTTTTATTCCCGCAGTTTTACATTTTTCAACTGCTTTTTTTGCCTCTTCTCTTGGAGGGTCAATCATTCCTACCATGCCAATAAATATTAAATCTTTTTCAAGTTCTTCTACTTCTTTTTCATTTGGTGCATGGTCTAGTTCTTTATAGGCACATGCTAATACTCTTAATGCTTCTTTTGCCATATTTTCATTATGACTATAAATTGTATTTTTGTAATTTTCTAAGTCCTGTTTAATTTCTCCGTTATATATATAACTATTACATTTTCTTAATAATTCATCTACGCCACCTTTTGTATAAACTATATATTTTCCATTCATTTCGTTTACTGTTGTCATTAATTTTCTATCAGAATCAAATGGAATTTCCGCTATTCTAGGTGTTCTATCATAAATACTTGGGTCAAAGTCTAATTTAAATGCCATATCTACTAATGCCGTTTCTGTTGGATCTCCTGCTAAGGTTCCATCATTTGATACTTTTGTATCATTGCATAGCATATTTGCATAAACTAACTTATTTATATCTTCATTTATGTCTTTTACATTTTCTAAATCTGCTGTTTCTCCATTTATGAATATTTTTTCAACTGTCATTTTGTTTTGTGTTAATGTTCCTGTTTTATCAGAACATATTACTGTACTACTTCCTAATGTTTCAACTGCAGGTAGTCTCTTGACAATTGCATTTTTCTTTACCATTTTTTGTACCCCAATTGCTAAAACAATTGTAGATACTGCAACTAGCCCTTCTGGGATTGCTGCAACTGCTAAGCTTACTGCTGTCATAAACATATTGATTGGTTCTTTTCCTTGTATTAATCCTACTAAGAAAATAAATATACAAATTACAATTGCTGCTATTCCAAGTGTTTTTCCTAATTTATTTAGTTTTTGTTGCAATGGTGTTTCTTGTTTTTCTGTATTATTTATCATTCCTGCAATTTTTCCTACTTCTGTTGTCATACCTGTTTCTACAACAATTCCTTTTCCTCTGCCATATGTTACTAAACTAGAAGAAAATAGCATATTGATTCTGTCACCTAAGCCAATATCTTCTTTTTCTAATTTTTCTGTTGTTTTTTCTACTGGTAAAGATTCTCCTGTTAGTGATGCTTCTTGTGCTTTTAGGTTTACTGCTTCAATAATTCTTAGGTCTGCTGGAATATAATCCCCTGTATCTAGTACAACAATATCACCTGGTACAAGTTCTTTTGCTGGTACCACAGTTACTTCTCCATTTCTTATTACCTTTGATGCATGGTCTGTTAATTTTTGCAAAGCTTCCAAAGATTTTTCTGCCTTTGCTTCTTGTGTAACACCAATAATAGCATTTACAATTACAACAATTAAAATAATAATTGTGTCTGTTATTCCTTCTCCTTCTGCTACACCAACTACACCAGATACAATCGCTGCAATTATTAATATAATAATCGAAAAGTCTTTAAATTGATCAATAAACCTTTCTACTAAAGTTTTCTTTTTTCCTGCCTTTAGTTGATTTAAACCATATTTTTCTCTTTTTTCTGTTACTTGTTCTTTACTTAAGCCCTTTTCAATGTCTGTCTCTAAGTCTTTTTCTACATCTTTTACTTCTTGTAGAAACCAATTTTTATTTTCTTCCAAGTTTCTTCAATCCTTTCCTTTTATTATATTTTGTTGTTTTGCTATATATAATATATTTAAGATGATAACTAAATAAAACTTTTAAAAGAAAATACTTTATCATTTCTTTTAAAAGTCCTCTTTTGGTGACCCCTACGGGAATCGAACCCATGATTCCACCTTGAGAGGGTGGCGTCTTAACCGCTTGACCAAGGGGCCTTATCAATACTTATTATTTATATCATTTTTTAATTATTTAGTCAAGAGAAAATGTAAAATGTAAAGTCTAAAATTTCTTTTAATCTTTTGAATTTTTTTGTTAAATATAAATATCCTATTAATGCTTCAAATGCAGTTGCATGCATATATTCTTGAATATTAGAATTTTTTGGCAAATGGTGATTTTCTGTGTTTCTACCTCTTCTTACTATGTCCTTTTCTTCTTCTGTTAATTTGTCCTGTATTTTTTTTAAAATTTCTGCTTGTGCCTGTGCTTTTACATATTTTATTGTTTCTATATGTAAGTTATGTGGTTTTAAACAAGTATTATTAACTAGTTTTGTTCTAATATAAAGTTCATATACGCAATCGCCAATATATGCCCATGTTAAAGGCGATTGCAAATTAATTTCTTCTTCTGATTTTGTTAAATCTATAATTTCTTCCATTTCTTCCATTTCTTCTCCTTCTAAAATTGTCAAAAAACTCCGTCCCTATTGACACCCGTTGACAATTTTCTATTGTAATTCTGCCTATAATACCATTTTTAAATTCATCTAATATTATTCTTGCTGTTTTTTCCGCGTCTATATTTCCACCAGAAATTATGCAACCTCTTTTTCTTCCTATTTCAAGCATAATTTCATATATATTTTCATTTTCTGGGTTTTCTTGATTTAATTTTTCTTGTATAAATTCTTCTGTAATTTTATACCTTTCACACAATTTTTCTCTATAATTTTCTATTAAAAATTTTGTTAAGTGATATGCTATTTCTACTTTGTCTAATATTTCTTCTTTTATTGTTCCTACATAAGAAAGGTTAAGTGCAACTTCTTCACTTTCAAATTTTGGCCATAATACTCCTGGCGTATCTAGTAATTCTATTTTTTCATTTATCCTAATCCACTGTTTTTGTTTTGTTACACCTGGTTTATTGCCAACTTCTTGTGTTGTTCTTTTGGCAATTTTGTTTATAAATGATGATTTTCCCACATTTGGAATTCCGAACTACCATTGCTCTTATTTTTCTTCCTATTCGACCTTTTTCAGCTTGCATCTGTAACTCATTTTCTACTATTTTTTCTATTTTTTTTATACATTGTTCAATTCCTTTTCCAGAATTTGAATCTACTAAAATAGCAGATATTCCTTTTTTTTCAAAGTATTTTATCCATTGTGAATTTTGTTTTTCGTCTGCTAAATCTGCCTTATTTAATACTATTATTTTTTTCTTTTTCTTTATCATTTCAGAAATCATAGGATTTTGACTTGATATTGGTATTCTTGCGTCTAATATTTCTATTACTATATCTATTATTTTTAGGTCTTCTTCTATCTGTCTTTTTGTTTTTGCCATATGGCCTGGATACCAAGATAGTACGACTTTTCTAAACACCTTTTCTGACTTATTACCTTTTTCTTTTTTTTCTATTCTA
The DNA here is from genome assembly GCA_947625835.1 of uncultured Clostridia bacterium. Classification (GTDB taxonomy): domain Bacteria; phylum Bacillota; class Clostridia; order TANB77; family CAG-508; genus CAG-269. Next base: position 25,643 of record CANQPY010000008.1, read on the forward strand.
TCAGACAATTTATTCACTCCGTTTCTTTATTTATACAACTTCTTTTAACATTGTATCATACTTTTCATTTTTTATTATTAGTTTAACATTTAATTGAATTTATTTGTTAATATGTTTTTCCATTTCTGCATCATCAGCAATACTTTCCATGTACTTAATTACTTCTTCTAATTTTTTTGGCATATCTTCATAACCTTCAATTTTATATGTTTTATTATCTAATTTTATGAAGAAACTCCAACATAAACCATCTAAAACTTCTTCGTCATTGTATTCAGTTTTAGACATTTTTTCGAGATTTATATTTTTTACTAAATCTATAAGTTTATTTATTTTTAAATTTCCTTTTATATAAATACTTATAAGTCTAGGATCATCATCTTCTATAAAATGAAATCCTTCTTTTTCTTTAAAAGAAATTTTATCATGAATTTTAATATATTTTTCTCCATTAGGAATATAATTTGGAACTGCTGAATGTATTCTTTCAATTTTAAAATCTTCAATCTCTTTTTTTGAAAGTTTTATATATGTACCACCTCCAAAAAAAGCAGCACCATAATAGCCTATAATTAAATCATTCATTGTTATTACTCCAATCATAATTTAATATATCTAATCCAATATTTAGCCATCTATTATATATTTCAGCAGGTTGCAATCCCTTTATTTTTTCTTGAAATATATTATTTATAGAATCATTTATAAATAAATGATTTCCAACTCCTATATCAACATGTATGAATCCATTTTGAACTCCAGTAACTGCTCCAAAGATTCCGCAATTTAGAGTTTTTAATGTACTAAATTTTGAATATAATTTTTTAACATCAAAGTTTAAAATATTTGTATGATAGAGTTTTATATCATTTTCCTTTTTAGTAATAATTTCAATGCCATTTGGTTCGCCCATAGCTCTACCTTCTGCAAGAGAAAAAAACATTACATCTTTTTCATCAAAATCTTTTAAATTATTTTCATCGATTTCAATAAATTCGATTAAATATGAAAACAGTCTTTTCTCAAGTAATTCTATTGTTCCATTTTCTAAATTCGTAGCTATCATTCCATCACAAAATCTCTCTCCTCTAATAATATGAGTTAAATATGAGAGTATTTCATCAAAGTTTAAATCTTCAATATTTTTATCTTTTATATAATCAAAGTTTTCGACATGATTATGGTCTAATAATTTCAAGTTATAAAATGCTTCAATCCAATCATATATAGTTTTGTCATATTTAGGAAAAGGCATAGCAAATGAGCCATCTTCATTTCCTCTTGAAGTTTGCCACTCTACCATTTGACTTTTTATAAAAGGTAGTTTTTTTGCTCTATCTTTTATATTTTTATAATCTTCAAATTCAAAATCGTCATCAAGATAATCATATTCTTCCTTAAATAGATTTATATTTTTACTATTATATTCTTCATACTCCTCTTTTGAACTTCTTCTAATTATTCTTTTTGTTCTATTTATAGGGAAAGGAACATTTCTATAAGAAAATGTTTCAACATTTTCAACAATAGCAGGACAAGATGATTCTTTTACTGGAACATAAACATAATCTCCAACATTCAAATTTTCTATATTTGAAATATAATAAAATGTTTTATCTTGATCTTCCTTATATTTTACTGAAACATAAGTATATAGAGTATTATCGATATCTAAAACTTTTAACTTTATTCTTTTTGCAGAAATATAGATTCCGTTATCATCAATTTCTAAAGATATTTTTTTACCAATTTTATTTACAGTAATACTGTCTATATAGGTTTCATCAGTAAAATAAACCATAGTAAAATCATCTACATCATAAAGATAAAATTCTATTTCTTGTTCTCCATCCTTTAAAAAGACTTCTGCATTACCATCTTTATTAAATATTTTATATATTTCAGCTCCATCAAAGAAATCATTTTTTTGTAAATAAATATCTATTTTTTCATAGTCAGTTAATTCAATATATTTCTTTTCTGTTATATTAACTCTTTCTTTTTTTTCAATTAAAATATTTAATTCAATTAAATAGTCTTCATATACGCTAGCTATAACTTCAGGAGAAGGATTTACAAAATATTCTTCCTCTTTTATTTTACCTTGTTTATAGTCGCTTATATATTGCTCTAAATGTTCTTTTTCTTTATATAATTTATCTAAATCCCAATTTTGTTTTTCTTCAATATATGAAGCTGGACTAATCATCATATTTAACACTTCCTACTTTTTTATTTCTTCAATATCTCTGTATATATTTTCATTTTGTTTATCCCATCTAATCCCACAATTTAAGCATAGATAATCTCTAGTATAGTAATCTCCGCATACCCAAGGATTACTATATAAACCCATTTTTGCAAATTTCTTTTTTTCAGCTTCTTTTTGTTCTTTTGTACCATTAAATAATCTATAATATAAATCTCCTGCATAAGTTCTTGCAACATATCTACCATTACAATTAGGACATTTTAAATCATTAGAATTATATTTAATTTTGTCTCCTATACCAATAACATTATTAAGAATAAATTGAGATTTTTTAGAATTTTTTAAATCAAAATCTTTGAATTCATTTTGCAGTTTATCAATAGCTTCTCCTAAATTATTAAATTCAAGATTAAGAATTGTTTCAATTTCTTTATCAGTTAATATAATATTATACTTCATAAATATACCTCTTTTTATAATCAAAAAGCAAAACTTTAATTGCCCGTATTATATCAAAAAATCCCGATTTTTACAAGCCACGCAAACTCTTTATGACCGACTATATTTTCTTTGCTACTACAATCATTCTTCCATTTTTTCTCACTTTCTCGGAAGCATAAAAAAGAAGATATTTTTTTTAAATTATCTTCTATATGTTAAATATTATTTTAATAATTACATTTTCTATTCAATTTTTATTAAATTACGAAGATTAAAGAAGCAATAAAATGTTGATTTTTCAATACTTTAAGCTGGTGTTTAGATGATTCGTACTATACCAGTTGATATTTGCCTGATTTTGTCGATTTTCCATTTAAATCACTTTCAACAAATCTATATAATTTGCTAAAATATCCTTTCCCTTCATATTCTTTATTAGTTCTAAAAGCAGCCAAATAAGCCATACTATCACTTAATAATGCTATTCTCATCAAAATGTTTGAGTGCATTTTCTTGGATGTTCAATGTCTAAATGAACATTGTAATTTTTAGTTCCTTTTACTACACTTAAATATTCATTTTCATTTATTTTATTCAATTTAGTTACCTTTTTACTTTTGTAATAATCTAAACCTCTCCAACATGAATTGCCACTAGCTAATGATATTATTCCCATAATTCTACTCCTTGTTATTTCCATTTCCTAATAGTTTTATTTTTTCAGCATTGTTAAGTACATCTAATTGATATTTTGCAATAGCATTTAATATTTCAAATCTTTCTTCTTTATTTTTTCCTTCTTTAATTAATTCCGCATTATGTGATTCTAAATTAGATAATACTGTTAATTCATTAATTGTTGCATAGTCTCTAACATTAGAATTCTTAGCTAAATCAGCATTAAGTTCTCTCCATTTTTTTGCAGTTGTTTTAAAGATGATTACATTTAAAATATCTGCTTCTTCTGCATATTTTAGCCATTCTTTATTTTTATAGAAATCATTATCTGGTAATATATAATTTTTAATTGCATCAGTATGTATTAAGTAATTATTTTTTGTTAATATTCTTTTTATATCCCATTCTCTGTTTTGATTTTCTAATTGCTTTAATCTTTCAAATTCTTTTATTAAATATAATTTAAAAACTGGACTTATTGCAGATGCAAATTCAAATGCAATATCTTTATGTGCATATGTTCCACCATATTTTCCACGTTTTGAATATATACCAATAGCATTTGTTTTTTCACACCATTCAGTAACACTTAATGTGAAAGTATGAAGTCCAGCATTTTTTCTAAACCCGTCGAATTCGACGGAATTAAAATTTGGATTATAAATTGACTCCCAAGTTCCTAAAAATTCTAAAGTAATTCTATTTCTTAACCAATTTCTTATAATATCATCTGATGTAGATTTACCTTCTTTAATCTTTGTAAAATCAGAAATACATATATAATCATTATCATCTATATTTGTGATATTTACTTTAATATTTTGAACTTCTATTATTTTATTTGACATATATTCACCTCCATTTTTATCAAATTGCGAAAGATAAGAAATCAAAGAATGTTGATTTTGAGTGCATTTTCTTTAAATTCAACCCATTTATTGTTTCCTGGATGTATTTCAACCAAATAATCCCATCTTTTTAATAATTCTTTTCTATTAGTAACTTTGCAAATAAAATTGTCCACTTGTATCACTTCCTTTTTTATTATCTATATAAATTCTTTAAGACATTAGTTAGACAATCTTATGCTGTTTATATAAATTCTTTCATTTAATCTAGTGTTTATTTTTTGCTACAACTAAAATTAACTAATATACCTTTATCTTCATAACCTGCATTAATGTATGCTTTATTTGACGGAATATAGTTATAGTCAGTATATAACAATGGTACTAGTCCTTTCTTTAAAATATCATTAGTCATAATGTATATTAAATTAGCGGCATATCCCTTTCTTTTTTCTGCAGTAGGTGTATATACATGATTAATTTTTGCTTGTTTTTCTGTTATACTATAACTTGCCATACAAACTATTTTGTTTTCTGGATTTCTTAATATGTAAAATTTATCATCAGAAATAAATTCTTCAGCATCTTTTTCTGCTTGTTCCATTGTAATTGAACTAACTCCATTCATTTCTATATTATCATCATACCAATACTTTGCTAATACTTTACTATCACTTTCTGTAATTTTAGATAAAGTTCCATCACATTTTTTAGGTACTTTAGTTTTATTACACATTAAGAATCCCATTTCAAAATAATCGTCTTTATTTAAATTTTCAAAATTCCTTTCTAACAGTAAATCGTATAATTCTTTTTTACATGTAAATTTGTCTTTATCATTATCTGTTAAATACTTTTTAATCAATTCTTCTATTTCTTCTATTTTAGAATTATCTAAATTATCTATTGTCCATATCCATGTAGGTAAATTTTTAGAACCTCTACAAAAAATGTAGCTTTCTTCATCACTATAAAGTTCTAGTTCTGAACTTGATAAATTTTTAAATATTAAATTAAATTTATATTTATCTTTTTGAAATTCTTGACTCATAAAAATAGTATTATCTGGCTTAATTATCTTAAACATATTTTTTATTCCTTTTCATTTTATTCTTTTTTATCTCCTATCCGTAATTCATAGCTTCTACATAATTTTGAACTTCTTGTCAATCATCGCCTTTTAATTAAAAATTTTATTTACAACTTCAGGTAATTCTTCTAAAGTATTTACATAGTATTTTGTATTTAAATTTTCTCCAAATCCATATTTTGCTTGAATAAATGGTACTCTGGCAAGTTCAGAAGATTCTAAATCATGTTTTGTATCTCCTACATATACCGCTTCTTTTAATTTATTTTCTGATATTACTTTTTTTATAGCTTCTGCTTTTGTAATATTAATTGCACTTGCGGCAATATAGCTCTTAAAATATCCTTCTAAATGAGCAGAAATAATAAAAGCTTCTACATATTTAATATTTCCAGAATTGCTAACTATAAACAACTCATATCTTTCTTTTAAATTATCTAATGTTTTTTTCAAGTTTGGATATAAATTTCCTCCATTTTTTGTTAAATATTCAACATTTATATTTGATATTTCATCTAATAATTTAACAGCTTTTTCTAAATCTAAATATGGAAAATACATTTGTGATGCTTCAATTTTATTTTTTCCAAAAACATTACATATTACTTCTTTAGATACTTCTTTTAAATTGTATTTTGTAGTTACTTCTTTAGCACTATTATATGTTGCATCTATTACTTCCCATAAAGTACCATCTAAATCAAATATAATACCTTTTTCCTTCATATTCTTTATCTCCCCTCATAATTCCTTCTTATTTTAACACAAAAATATAGAATGTTCAACTAATAGATTAATTTGACTTTTTTGTTATAAATTTATCACAACAAGCAAGTACTGCTGGCAATAATGTCAAAATTAAAATTGTAGAGCACAAAGTTCCCTCTGAAATTGTTTTACATATTTTTGCTGCAATTGCTGATGCAAAATTTGCAATAATTAAAGTTACTATAATAAGTATTGAGCTTGAAGTTAGTATAGTATTTATTGATTTATTATATGAATCTATAATTGACTCTTTTATTCCTTCAGTTTTTCTATTTTCTAAATAATATGAAGTATACAGTATAGCATAATCAATAGTTGCACCCATTAATATACTTTGAACAATTAAAATTGCAATAAAATATACATTTTCTCCTACAATTGATAATATTCCCATTGTTAGATAAACTGCTGTCTGTATTGTTAAAACCAAAATTACAGGTATTGTAATTGATTTAAATGTAATTAAAACTACTATAAATATTGCTACCATTGTTATAATTGTTATCAAATTTAGTTCATCATCAAAAGTTTGGCTCATTTCATATGCCATAGGAGAATCTCCTATTATGTAGAAATTATCTAATTCTTTACCTAACATGTCTTTTGTATTTTGTATAAATTTGAAGGTTTCTTCATTTTCTGGTGCTAAATTTGTATTTAACACTATTCTTGAGTAATTATTGCCTATTAGTAATTTTCTTGAATCTTTTATGTCTGTTTTTGCTTCTTGTATATCATGTCTCATATCTTCTTCTATAAAATCTGTAAATCGTTCGTCTTGCAAAATATCATCATTAAGAAAATTTACAAATTCTTCTACTGTCATTTGCCAATTATTATCATATTCTTTATCACTACCATAATAAGTATAAAGCATTTTTACAGTATTTTTTTCTACATCATTACTTAATTTACTAATAATAGCAAATATTTCTTCTGAAGTATACTTTGTATTGCTTGTTGTAGCATCCATAATGTTATTTACTGTATTTAACTTTGATATTTTTTCTTCATTAAAGTTGCTTGCATATTCTTTATTAGTTACTACATCTTTAAGTAAAAAATTAACAAAGTTTTTTAATGATAAACTTGGATTTTTGTTTATATATTTAAAATTATATAATCCATATAGTAGATTTGTATCGTTTTTATTTATTCCTAATAGTGAAGATATCTCAGCACTATTATATTTTTTATTGTTTATAACACTATTCATAATGGTTTGAACTAAATTCAAATCTTTTATAGTATTATTTGTTATTTTATTTTTTAACATGTCATCATTTTTATGTATTAGCACAAAATCTACAAATTCTTTTGGCGTTAAAGTTAAATTACTTTTACTTGTTACATATAAAGTATATATATTTTTTGCATTGTTAACATCTATTCCTATCAATTTAGAAATTTCTTGATATGTAAAGCTTTTTTTATTTATTGTAGATGTCATTATATTAGATAATAACTGCAATTTCTTAAATGTAGCTTCACTAATACTATTTTTAATACCTTCCAATTGGCTATTTTCTAAAATTAATTTTACAAATTCATTTGGTGTAGCAGTCATTTCACTTTCAATTTTTTGTTTACTATATTTCAAAAATAAAATTTGATTGATTTTTGCTTCTTCAATTCCAAATAAATTAGATAATGCTTTACTATTCATCTGCTTATTAATTGTGTTTAAATCACTAAAAGTAGCTAATAATTTTATATTTTGAATTGTTTTTTCATCAAAATTATTTGAATATTCTTTATTTGTTAATACATTATTTAATACAAAATTTGAAAATTCAGAAATTGTCATTTTTGTATTAGTATTATTTACAAGAATGTAATACTTGTATAATTCATTCATTGTGTTATTATTAATTCCAAAAATTTTTGCCATTTGATTACTTTTTAATTTATTTTGTATTGTCTGTTTATTTGTAAATGTTGATAAAGTGCTTAATTTTGTTTTATTTGTAGAATTTATTTTAGATGCATATTTCTTATTTGTTAAAACATCTTTATTTATAAAGTTAATAAAATCATTTAAACTAATTTTGGTATTATTATTTTTTGAAAGATAATATATAAAAATATCATCTACTTGACTTTTGTCAATTTCTAATATATTTGCTATATCATTTGCCGTTCTTTTTTCATTCATAGAAGCTACTGTAACAAAACTTTTTAATCTTGTAATATCTTTTTTAGTTTTATCATCTATTTTTTCATTTGTTTTTTCATTGCTATATGCTTCATTTTCTATAAAATTAATAAATTCCTCAAATGTCATAGTATTATTTTTATCTTTATTGTAATAATCATAGTACACAATTTTTAACAAATAATCATCTATTTTTGGGGTAGTAGAACCTAATTCATTTAATTTATCATTTAATTTATCAAATGTTAGTTTTTCATTTATTGTATTGCTATATGCTAGTACTTCATCTATTTTTTCTTCGTTTTCTAACTGTTCTAGATATTTTGAAATTTTTTCTTCATCCTCGTTTTTATATATAATTGCTATTTGATTATTTTCGGTAAATATATTGCTTATTTCATCTGATTGAGAATCTGTATAATCTATTCCTAAATTTCCTTTTAACATAAAGCTTGCAAGAAATACAATACAAAATATTGGAACTGATATAAACCTAAGTTTGTAACTTAACTTACCTAATTTTCCTAATTTAATATTAGGGCTTTTCTTTTTTGTTTTTACTATCCATTTATCAAACATTAATATTAATGCTGGAAGTACAAAGAAAATGCAAATTAAACTAAATAATACACCCTTTGCTAAAACAAATCCTAAATCTTTTCCTATTTTAAAACTCATAAATACTAATGCTAAAAGTCCAACTATAGTTGTAACAGAACTACTTGATATTGCCTGAAACGCTTTATATAAAGCATTTTTCATTGCTTTTATGGTATCTTTTTCTATCTTTTTTTCTTGATCATATCTGTTCATTAGCATTATTGAATAGTCCATTGATAATGCCATTTGCAATATTGCTGCTATTGAGTCTGTAATATTTGAAACATTTTGAAAAATAATATTTGTTCCTTTGTTTAGAACTACTGCCATTAATATAGATGTTAAAAATAAAAATGGTTCTACGTAGGATTCGCACATTATAAGAAGAATAATTAATGCACAAAAAACTGCAAGTGCAATAATCCAAAATGGTAATACTGATTTATTGCTTTCTGATACATCTCCACTTGTGTAAATAGTATAATCTTTATATTTATCTGTTATTTGATTATATACATCTGTTGACGTTTTTGAATCTGATTTATCATCTACTGTAATAACATATAATGTATAGTTTTCTTTATTATATTTTTCAGTATTATCATAGTCTACAGTTTCTATTCCTTCTAATGTTTCTAAATAATTTTTTACATTCGTTTTTTCTTCATCTGCTAAGTTTTCAAACATCAAGTTTAAAGTACTAGTTTCGGTTTCTGAAAATTCTTCTTCCATAATATCCATGCCAATTCTTGTCTCAGATGTGTCTGGCAAATATTTAGCAATATCATGATTAATTTTTACTTTTGATGATGCTATAGCAGAAATTATTGTAAGAAAGATAAATATAACTAAAATAAAATGTCTCTTGTTTATTATGAAATCTGTAATTTTTCTCAATTTGAATCCTTCCTTTCCGTTTTTTAGTCTGCGTTATATTATACTCTCATTATTCTTATAATGAAAGTATAACTTTTTAAAAAGTGTCTAAATTTAAACATTTTTATGATTATTGTCTTTATTTCTTGATATTTATGTGCTATAATATTATACAGACTATTTTAATAGAAAGGATTTAATAAGAATTTAATTATGAAGGTACAATGTTTAAACTCTTCTTCGATAAAAACTCGAAATTTAATTAAAAAAACTTTTGCTGAATTAATTAACGAAAAAAAACAATTAGAAAAAATAACTGTTACAGAATTAGTTAAAAAGGCTGAACTAACCAGAAGTACATTTTATACACATTATGATAATATTTATGAAGTTGCTCACGATTATGAATTACAAACAATAGATCTTTTATGTAATGAAGATTTAAAATTATATTCAAAAGAAGATATTATAAATTATTTTGATAATATTATACAGTGTTTAAAAGATAATGAAGAAACTTATAGATTATTATTATCTGCTAATGAATCTCTTTTATTTTTGGAAAAATTAAAAAAAAATTGCAGGTAATAAAATATATGATGCTTTAAAAGATAATTATATAGATAATTATCTTGAACTTAATATTTCATTTTTCTTAAATGGTATATTGATGGAAGTTTTAAAATACTTTCGAAATGAAAGTCAATATTCTTTAGATGATTTATTAGTTAATATGAAAAAATGGTTTGAAAGAATATTTAGTTAATTCTATAATAATTGCATTATATCTATTGTTATATAATGTAATTATTATAGAATTTTTTAAGAATAATTATAATGTTCTATAATTATTTTTATCTGCTCTTTCATCCATTTGTCTGTCAAATTTTTCATTTCCATAAAACCAATCTGTCTTTTTATCATGTGGATTTGCTTTTCTACTTTTGTCCATTAATAAATCTAATAAAATTGCTACTGGAATAATAATTCCGATTAGTGACACAAATGTTCCTAAATATGTTCCCATTCCAGTAATGCTTATTTCACTACTTGATGAAAATAATGTTGTTAAACCTGTAATTAAACTACTTCCAAAATACATACCATATGCTAATAAATATATTAAAGCTCCTACTAATTTTCTTTTTACAATTAATATCATGCATACTAATACAACAAATAGCAAAATTATTTCCATTGTTTGGTTAAATGGTTCTAATCCTCCAAAATCTATTTTCATTTCATAAGTAACGGCAACTACAACTCTTAATAACCAGAACATTGCCATAAACATAACTAACATCCATGTTGAAAAGTTTTTCATTTGTATTTCCTCCTATTTATAAAATTATATAAAATCAAGACAGAGTGAACCGTCTTGATTTCATTTTTAATTAATCTACAAAATCAAAGTCATCTTTGAATTTTTCTTTAAATATTTCAAATACTTTGTTTAATATATCTTCATCTTCAATACTTACATAAGATTCTTCTTCTGCATTTTCGTCATCTGTATCTTCTACTTTTAATATTACTACTTCGCCCTCTTCTTCTTCGCCTTCTTCTGTAACAGGTAATAATACTACATATTCTTCATCATCTAGTTCAACTAAATCTAAAAATTCAAATTTTACTTCATTTCCTTCTTCGTCATTTAATATTATTATGTTATCTAATTCCTCTTCCTCAAAGTTTTCCTCCATTATTTTTCTCCTTTCTAATTTATTGATTATATATCATATTAATATAATAAACTATTTTTCATTATTTTGCAATAAATTTTTAATTTTATTTAAATATGTTTCTAAAATATATGTTGCAGATATAGTATCCACTATATTTTTCTTTTTATGCTTATTTACATCTAAAAAATTCATTGTTTTATGCGCTTCTACAGTTGTTAATCTTTCGTCTATTGTTTCAATTTTTATTTTGTTATATTTACATTTTAATTTATGCACAAATTCTTCTGTTATTTTGACTCTTTCAGATTTCGTTCCATTCATATTAAATGGCATTCCTACAACTATTGTTTCTATATCTTGATATTTTTCTAATATTTCATCTATTTTTTTTAACAAAATTTTGTCTGAGCCATTTTGATAAATAGTTTCTAATCCCTGTGCTGTTATGTTTAACGAATCTGTTATAGCAATTCCTGTTCTTGATTGTCCATAATCAATTCCCAAAATTCTCATTTTAATCTTCATCTAATCCTATATAATTTTTTACCATTTTTTCTAATAATTCGTCTCTTTCAATTGTTCTTATTTTATTTCTTGCATCTTTGTGACTTGTAATATATGTTGGATCTCCGGATAAAATATATCCTACAATCTGATTTATTGGATTATATCCTTTTTCTACTAATGCCTCATATACTTCTTTTAAAATATCTCTACATTTAACATTTTCTTCTCTTTCGACCTTGAAGTTCATTGTTTTATCAAATTCCATATATGATTTCCTCCCTTTTATATATTAGTTATATCACTTTCACTACGGTCTGCTTGGTCTAAATATTCTTCTTGCTTTTTCAAAACTTCTTCCAATCCTGTTCCTTTGTAATAAGAAGATATAACAAAATTTAATTTTGGACTGGCAATTTCCTCTTCATTTGATTTTAATTTTGTCCTTGATGGTTTTACTTCTAAATTTAATTGTTGTTTTTCTTCTTCTGTTAATTTAATTTGCATATTTTCTATTTTTTCTTTTATCTCATTTAAAAAATCTGCTACGCTATTTGCTTCAACACCTGAAAATGCAATTACAAATTTAGGTCCCATATATCTTATAAAAACATAATCTTCTGATAAATTTTCTAATATATAATTACTAATTTCTGTTATTACTTTATTTCCTAACTCTCTACAATATTTTCTATTAATTTCTTGTATATTTATTATTTTAAACATACAAATAGTTGATATAGTATATTGGTCAATAATTTTCTTTCCTTCACCATATAAATATTCTTCATTATATAATCCTGTAAATAAATCTTTTCTTACAATTGATTCTAATGTTTTTTGGTGTACTACTGTTTTTAAGACAGACACAATATTTTCTTTTATAACTTCTAAGACAGTTGTATCCACATTGTCAAAGTCATGAGGTGTTCCACTTTCTATAATCCAATATCCAATATATACATTGTCAATATAGAGAGGGAAAAATATAGCAGATTTTGCCCTTCCAAATTCCATTTGCTGATATGGAAGCCTTTCATTTTCATTATTTACGGTTACATATTTAGGTGTTGCAGATTGAATGCTATCTTTAAACATATCCACTTCTTGTAATGCCTTTAATGAATTCCAATGTTTAGGATCAACATTAGAAGCTTTTACTTGATATTCTGCTCCATCAAAAACAACAATTGTTGAATATTTTATTTCATATCTTTCTATTAAAATGTCATTTATCTTTTTTATTTTTTGTTCAACAGTTGAAGTTTCTCCTATGGCATTCATAAAATCTTGTACAACATATAAATTAGTAATCTTTTGATTCATATTTTTAAATTTTTGTATTTTCTTATGAATAGATACATTATATATTATTAATCCAAATACGATTAAAACTAAGATTACTACTACTGCTATTATCACAATTATTTTACCTCCTATTTTTAGTTATTATTCTTTTAGTAATTTCTTTTCATTTGGTCTAATGTACGATTCATACTGTCAGAAAAATTATCTGTTCTATTTATAGTAGCTGATGATTGGTAGCCTTTGCTATTTTTTGGGGTTCCTGCACTTATTATAGGGTAAATCATATTTCCTAATTCTCTTAATGTTTGCAAAAATACTTTTGAATAGCCTTTTAAAGAAACTTCACAATCAATTATTCCTTCTAAATATCTTATATATGTTTCTTCTTCAAATGGAATAGAAACATATTTGATTCTGTCCCTATCAAATAATTCTGTCATAAAAGACATTCCAGGATCATTATAAAATGCCATTCCGCCAATAATAACTTCATCTTTTATTCCTCTAATTTTTACTACTTTATTTAAAACAATTCTTAATTTACTTTCATCTAAAACATTCTTGGCTTTTAATTGTTTTAGAAATGCTGTTAATGGTTGTATAGTTAAAATATCCATAGTTTGTACTAAATATGTCTCTTGTGATTGTTTGAAATAATTAATTGGTGTATTAAAATCTGTATCTATTAAAATTAGAGAATGGTTTAATAATAATGTTTCTAAAATTTTGTCTGCATTTTCTATATAGTCATTATCATCTGGTAAAGAAGTATAAACTGTAAGATTTTTATTTACACTAATTCCTTTTGCTATTCCATGTGCTAGTCCTTCTATACTATGTGTTGCAATTTCTCTTAAAGGTTCTTCATTTTTTGTATAAATATAATAAGAATTTCTGTTTTGAGTTGTATCTAATATAGCTGTATTAATTCCAATTGAAGACATTAATTCTGCTAAATTATTTACAATAAATGATGTTCCATTTTTGCTTGTTCCAACAAATGTAGCTACTTTTTTGTCTGGAGTTAATAAACTTGATAAATCTATTTGTTCAATTTGCCTATTTTGTTCCATAATTGGTTGTTCAACTCGCTGCGTTATTTGTGGCATAATTGGTTGTTCAACTTGTTGAGTTATTTGTGGCATAATTTGTGGTTCACTACTTTGTTGAATAATTGGTGTTGGTTGGTTTGATTCTTCGCGTTCAAATCCTGGCAACATTGTATCTTCTTCATCTTCGTCTTCATATTCGCTTTCTTGGTAAGATGAAATTTGTTCGTCAGTAGTATCAGTATTTGTGTTTGTTACTGGTTCAAATCCTGGTAAATATGTTTCTTCTTCGTCTTCTTCTTGATTTTCTTGCTCAATTTCTGTATTTAAACCTGGCAATACAAAATTTTCTTCTGGTTCTTCTTGAACTGTAGGTTCAGTTTTTTTAGGTCTACCTCTTCCTCTTTTTACAGTTGGTTCAACATTTAATTCCTCTTCTGGAACTATTTTTTTAGGTCTGCCTCTTCCTCTTTTTACAGGTTGTACTATTTCTTGTTCTACAGTTGTATCTTCGGGTTCTTCTATAATTGGTTCTGGTTTACTATATTGAACATTTTCTGATGCATCAAAATTATTTTGATTTTGTTGTAAATCTGAATTTACGTGATTTTCTTGCTTATTTTCTATTTTAGTTTTTGTTAACTTTTTAACTCCACTCATATTTACTGATGAAGGTATTACAACTGGTTTTGAAAGAATTTTGTCTCTATTCTTAGATTTTAGTAATACTTGGCTTGGTCCATCTTCATCATCGTCATCTTTAGTTTTTCTTAATTCGTTTGAAATACTATTGTTAAATGACATTATTTGTTGATATTTAGGTGATTTTTCTTCTAATACTGCACGTACATTTAATGGTAAAAATTTTGTTATAATTCTTAATTGTGTATCATTATATTGTGCTGCAATATTATTAAAGCTATCAACATATCTTTCTTCATTTTTTCCAAGCCTTTTATAATGAGCAACAATGTTTTGAATTTCCATTTCACTAACATCATTTTCATTTTCTGCTTGATAATTAACTTCTTCTGTATCAATTTTGTAGTATGTTTTTGCCTCTTTTTTAACACGAGGTCTGTTTATTAATCTACAAACTTCGTCAACACTTCTATCGTTTCCTAGAATGGCATTATAAATACCTATTCCAAATAATTTTACAAGCATTGTTTCTGATTTTGCTCTTCTATCTGAGCAAATTAAAATTATAGGTGTATCATTACCTTTTAAATTTGAAGCTTCATCACTTATACTATCTAATTTCTCAAAAATAAATTTATCAATTTGATCATATTGTGTATGTGTAAATGCTTCTAAATCTTCACTTATGACGATTCTGTCATAGCTTTTATCTTTCTGTAATTCTTTTACTATTGCATTAAAGTAATATACATTTTTATAAGAAATAATTTGTTTATATTCCTTTTGATATTTTTTTACAATTGATTCTGATATTTCTTCATTGCTAACAGCAAATAAAACTTTCATTTGTTACCCCCTTCCAAATTTTACAAACGCTGCAAATGCAAGTGGTAAAACTTGGCAAATAATTAATAGTGTTACGCAAGTTACTATAAGAGCCATACCTTTTTCTAATGTATCCAATTTTCTTACTCCAAGCATATATTGATGTATTGCACCAATTGCAATTCCTAAAAAAGCTATTGGTATACTATAAATTCTAACGATGTTTAAAATATATGCTACAGTTCCATATGCATCTGAACCATATTTTTCTTTGTAATCTTCTAAAGAACTGGCTACATTTTCTTTTAGTTCTACTATTTTGCTTTCTGTTTCTTCATCAATTGCTCTTTTTTCTGCTCCGTATGCATTATTAGTAATAAAAAATATTCCTAATATTAGCATCATAATTGTAACAATTATTATTACTTTCTTCATAGTTCGTGCCCCTTTCTCTCTAAAGTCTTATTATTGGCAAATTTTCCCTTGTATTCACTCTTGCTTCTATATCATACAATAAATTGCAAAAAATATCAAGAATTTTTTATAATTTATTATATAAATATTTCATATGAGTGTATACTCCATTTGCCCAATTTTTATCTGTTGCATATCTAGTATTTACTCCTGTAAATGTTGGCCCATTATAATAAGTACCGCATAGCTACTTCTCCACCATATATTTTTGTGCCTTTAGGGTTTAAATAATATTTAACTAATACTCTTGCAATTAAGTCAATACATTCTGAGTAATTTGAAAAATTATATGCTCCATTATATGGGTTAGAATCATAAGCACCATATCCAAATAAATTATTTTTGTCTCTTGCAATTTTTGAAGTTCCCCACGCACTTTCATGTATTCCGGATGGCAGCTACAAAAACACCATTTATGTTGTATTGTTTTTCTATGTAATAAAAATATTCTGCATTATTTTCAAATATTTTATTTGTATCTTTTGAATCTGATAAAACTTTCTTAAATTGTTCTAATGTTAAACCACTTGGCTTATTTAATGCCATTTCAAAACTTAGGTTAGAAGTTAATTCTGCTTTGCTTTTACTTGATGAATTGCTTTCTTTTTTTATTGAATTGTCAATGTAAGTTGTTGCTTCTGATTTTACATATCCAATAACACTTGAAGATGAAATTTTATACCAGTCTCCTTGTATTTCTAATATTTTTACTTTATCTTTGTTTGATAATGTTGCTACTTTTTGTGATTCTTCGTTTGGTTCAAATCTAACAGATAGTCTATCAGATGTTATAGATAATGTATCTCCTACTTTTGCTTTATAATTGCTAACATAATTTGCAGTACCAATTTCAACGATTTTGTTTACAGAAGCTTTGGTTATTTTAGTCGATATTTGTTCTTCTGAAATTAATTCATTATTTTGATATGTCCTTTTTATTGTAATTTCTTGTTTTCCTTCTCTACCTTCTTGTACTACTTGTAAAGATTCTTTTGGCAAATTAGGATTATTTCTATATGTTGTTATATACTCTAAATCCATTTCTTCAACTGAATATTCTTCTTTTTGCCCTTGCTTTGTATTTTTAGTTATAATATCATCTATTTCAACTATGTCTGCTTTACTTATTTTAGGCATTGTTTCCATTTCTGTGCTTGATGCTATTGTTGCATAGACATTATTTCTTACAAAATAAAAATTATAAAATATAGCTATGTATAACAAAATAACGATAAAAGACAAAAAAGAAATAATTCCTTTTATCGTAATTTTTAGATGTATTTTTCGACCTTTTTTCACCTTTTCTTTTGCATTCATGCTATCACCTATTATTATTTTACCTTTTCTGAGTTTTTTTGTCAATCAATAAATTGTGGTAATCCAAAATTTCTCTTGATTTTCTTTCAATTTTATACTATGATATAGTTGTTTCAACAAAGGAGAAAGGAATTAGATTATTATGGATAAGAAAAAAATAATTTTAACTATAATTACTTTTATTTTATTTATCATTGTATTTGTTTTAGCTTCTATGCTATTTCACAAATATGTTATTAAAACTAATTTTGAAGAAGATGCAATATCATTTGCTCGGAAAAAATGATAAAACTGTTTTTGAAGTAAATAAAATTGTTTTCTTCAGTAATTGTGATGCTAAAAATAAAACAAGCTCTAGTACAAATTTTACCATTGAGAATTTATATCAGTATACCGATATTGCTATTTTTATTAATAATAAATCTACTGAAGAAAAAACTTTAGAAAATACTTTTAAAAAAGTATCTATTAACAATATAAAGTTTAACACTACTCCAGAACTTGGTGAGCCTAAGTTATATTTTAAAGGTTTGAATCAATTTGCAACAAGTAATTTACCTAGTAGTGAAAATGAAATTTCTGATTCTTTAGATTTTAATATAACTTCAGAAGATGAAGCAAATTTAGATACACCAACTTTATATAATAATTTAGCAAACCCAATTACTTTAAGTTATATAAATCAAAATGTAAAAACAGATTATACAATTACCGATACTTCTGTTCCAATTACTTACGATGGTTCCCTTCTAAAAAGATGTAATATAGATTTAAAATCAATTGAATGCAATATTTCATTTGATATTTATATTACAAATCATTTAGATGAAGAATTTAAAACTACTGTTTTTATAGATATACCTTTTGTTGATGGTGAAAAATCAATTTATGATGGAAATTTAAAAACAACTAATAATTCAAATTTTGTATTTTACAGGTACAAATAATTTTAAGGAGGATTTAATGAAAGAAAAACTTTCAATTGCAGAACAATTAAAAAATAAATATCACAAAACAGAAGAAGTTACAAATTTTAAGCAAATGCTTTATCGTTCAGCAGATATTTATCGTTCTAGAATAGCTTTTAAGTTAAAAGACGAAAATGGAAATATTGTTTCTATTACTTATGAAAAGTTTAAAAATGATGTTGTATATTTAGGGACAAGCTTAATTAAAAAAGGCTTTTTAAATAAAAAAATTGCACTTATTGGTAAAAATTCTTATAAATGGTGTGTTTCTTATTTAGCTGCAACCATTGTAGGTATTGTTGTTCCTATTGATAAAGAGCTTCATACAGATGATGTAATTAATTTTATGAATGTATCAAAATCAGTTGCTATTTTAGGAGATTCTAAAAACTTAGATGAAGTTTTAAATAATAAAAGTAAATTAGAAAATAAAGAAACTTTTTTTGTACATTTTAATAAAGAACAACCTGATTGCTATGATCGCTTATTAGAAGATGGCAGATCTATTTATGAAAATGGATTTACTTCTTTTGATAAAATTATAGTTAATCCAGATGAATTACGTATTTTACTTTTTACTTCTGGAACAACTGGAAATGCAAAAGGAGTTTGCCTATCTCAAAGAAATATTTGCTCTAATATATTATCAACTTATGGAATTGTAAAAGTTAAAAGAAGTGATTTGTTCTTTTCTGTTTTACCTTTACATCATACTTATGAATGTACATTAGGCTTTTTGCTTCCTATTTATAGTGGAGCATCTATTTGTCATTGTGAAGGATTACGCTACATTACAAAAAATCTTAGTGAATTCCACCCATCTGTTATTTTGTGTGTTCCTTTACTTCTCGAAAATGTACACAAAAATATTATTAAAAATTTAAATAAATCATTGCCTAAAAAATATGTAAAAGAAACTGGTAATCCATATTATAATTTACCTTTCTATTTTAAAAAAATTGTAAAAATTAAAGTAAAAAATACTCTTGGTGGTAGACTTCGTGTTTTTATTGTTGGAGCAGCAAGTGCTAATCCTGACATAATAGCTGATTTTAAAGCTCTAAATTTAATGACATTGCAAGGTTATGGCTTAACAGAATGTTCACCCTTAGTTGCTGGAAATACTGACTTTTTTCAAAAAGATGATGCTGCTGGTCTTCCCATTCCAAATGTTGAATATAAAATAGATAATCCAAATGGTGAAGGTGTAGGAGAAATTTTAGTAAAAGGTCCTAATGTTATGCTTGGATATTATGAAGATGAAGAAAAAACAAAGCAAACAATTATAGATGGATGGTTTCATACAGGAGATTTAGGAAAAATAGATGAAAATGGATATTTATATATTACTGGCAGATGTAAAAGTGTTATTGTTACCAAAAATGGAAAGAATATTTATCCAGAAGAAGTTGAATATTATTTAAATGATAATCCTCTTATATCAGAGGCTCTTGTTTTAGGAATTCAAAAAGAAGATGATGATGAAACTTATATTAATGCTCAAATTTATCCAAATATTGAAGCTATTACTGAATATTTAAAAGGTAGTGTTCCAACTAGAGAAGAAATTTGGAAACTTATCTCTGATGTTGTTTCAAGTGTTAATAAAAAACTGCCTAATTATAAGCATATTAAAAGCTTTGGCATTCGTGATAAAGAATTTGAAAAAACTACTACTAAAAAGATTAAACGTTATGGTGATAATATGAAAATACAAGAATAAAACTATTATATAATTTGAAAAGTGCTAACTAAAAAATGTTAGCACTTTTTTGGTGGCTTCAAGTGGAATCGAACCACTGACACGAGGATTTTCAGTTTTCCAGTTTACTTGATAATTAACATTAGATATTGTTAGTTAAAATTGGTTAAACTACTTCTATTTCAAGTGTTTTGAAAGATAATTTATCAAAAATATTTAAAAATAAACAAATATAAAAATGACACTTTTTATAGAATTTTTTTAGATATTTTTTAGATGTTTTTAGATTTACTATTGATAAAATTTTATTATTTCTATAACAGTTATTTTATTTTATGGAGGTTTATTGTTATGAGTAACAAAGAATTAAAAAAAGAAATTACAGATG